>QHTY01000048.1:9241-14014 GCA_003220985.1 Gemmatimonadota bacterium | reverse complement strand
CTCGCGCGAATCGTGAGCCGCTCCGTCCCGCGGGCGAGAATACCGAACCGGTACCCGTGGATGCGCGCGTTCAGGATCTGGATGTTGTGGCCGCCATCGATCACGATCGCAGTGTCGCGCCGCTGATCGGGATCGATCTCGGGATCGCCCCCCTGCAATGTCGCGCCGGCGAAGTCGACGGTGATGTTGTCACCTCGAATCGTGATCGGCCGGCCAGAGAGGCGATAGGTCCGGGACTTCACGCGGACCGAGTGGGTGATCACGAGCCCGGGTGTCAGCTCGATTGGGGCTTGCGCAAGCGCAAGCACTAATAGCAGCATGGTCCCAACTTATGCTCGGCGCCCAACTCACGCTCATCAGTGCCCTGCCCTTCGTCGCACTGCTCGTGGCGATCGCGCTGCTGCCACTCGTTGCGCCAGAGTGGTGGCATCAGAACCGCAACAAAGCGCTCGTCGCGGCCATCGCCTCGCTCCCGATTCTCGTGTACTTCTGGTTCGACCTCGGGGAGCCGGGGCGTGAGGTGTTGCACGAGAAATTCCACGAGTATCTGAGCTTCATCGTCGTCATCGGCGCGCTGTTCGTAGTTACCGGCGGGATTCACATTCAGGGCTCGCTCGCCGGCACGCCACTCGTCAATACCGGCATGCTTGGGCTAGGCGCCGTGCTCGCCAACGTGCTCGGCACGACCGGCGCGTCGGTTTTGCTGATCCGGCCCCTCTTGCGCGCCAACAAACGGCGCAAGCGCGTCGCTCACATCGTCATCTTCTTCATCTTTATTGTCGCGAACTGCGGCGGCCTCCTCACCCCCATCGGCGACCCGCCACTGCTGCTCGGCTTCCTAAAGGGCGTGCCGTTCACCTGGACCCTCAGGCTGTGGCCGCAGTGGCTCGCGATCAACGGCATCCTCCTCGTTCTGTTCAACCTCTGGGACCAATGGGCCCTGGATAGGGATGAGAAGGAGCTGCCCGGCTCGCAGCACGAGGAGGTCTTGATCCACGAGCCGCTGCGCATCCAGGGCGTCGTCGAAATGGTCATCCTGCTTGGCATCATCCTGACGATCCTGGGGGCGGGGCGCGCGGCGGCAGGCGGCCAGCCGTGGGCGCAGAATGTGCGCGAGGTGGTGATCGTGGTGCTCGCGCTGATCGGCTATGTCGCCGGGTCGCAGGATCGACGCACCAAGAACGTCTTCACGTTCGGGCCGCTCATCGAGGTCGCCGTGCTGTTCGCCGGCATTTTCGCGACCATGGCTCCGGTGCTGGAAATGCTCAATGCCTGGGCGCAGCGACCCGATTTCGCCTTGAAGACTCCGGCGCACTTCTTTTGGACGGCGGGGGCGCTGTCGAGCGTGCTCGACAATGCGCCGACCTATCTCGCCTTCGCGGCAAGTGCCGCGGGGCTGCAAGGCCTGGCGCCGCACGGCGCGTACATCGGAACGATGGTGCTGAACCCAGAGGCGGCCAAGCTCCTCGCGGCGATTTCAACTGGCGCCGTGTTCATGGGAGCGAACACCTATATCGGCAACGCACCGAACTTCATGGTAAAAGCGATAGCCGAAGAGAGCGGTGTGAAGATGCCGTCCTTCTTCGGCTACATGGCGTACAGCCTGGGAATTCTCCTGCCGCTGTTTGTGCTGGTGTCGCTGGTGTTCTTCAGATAGCGTGCGTGGTGCGTCGTGCGTGGTACGTGCATTATGATAGACCGTGTCTCTCATTCCGCTTCCGCAACAGCTTCGCGCAATTGAGGCCCCAATGGGCCCCGTCCTGGTCGTCGCGGGGCCCGGCGCCGGCAAGACCTACTGCCTCATCTCTCGCATCCAGCACCTGATCGCGTCCGGCATCGATCCACACCGCATCTGCGCCGTGACGTTCACCAACCGGGCCGCCGAGGAGATCGCGGAGCGGCTGAAACACGCGCTGGCCGATGGGGAGGGCGCAGACGCGGTGACGCGCGGAACGATCCATGCACTGTGTCTCGCGCTGCTGCGCGAACACACCGACGCGGCCGGGCTGCGCCAGGGGTTCGGCGTTGCCGACGAGGATTACCAGCGGGTGATTCTCAGCCGCTTACGGGTGCCGGCCGATCGGCGCGGCCAGCTGCTGACGCTGTTCGGCCGGCATCGCTTTCAGGGTTACCGTCTCACATCCAGCGACCAGCGGCTGTTGCACGAGTACCAGAGCTGGCTGGCGCACCGCAACATGGTGGATTTCGACCAGCTGATCATCAAGGCCGAGCCGCTCGCCGATCGCGTCGCGGACCGCTGGGATCATGTCCTGGTCGACGAGTTCCAGGACGTGAACGCGGTGCAGTACGATCTGTTGAAGAAGCTGGTCGAGCCACACGGCAGCTTCTTCGCGGTGGGTGATGACGAGCAGTCCATCTTCACCTGGACCGGCGCCGATCCCTACGTGCTGGTGCGCTTCCAGCGCGACTACGACGTCGAGCCGATAATCCTCGAAAAGAACTGCCGCTGCTCCCGGCAGATCTTCGAGACCGCCCGCCGCGTGCTCGCGCAAAATCCGCAGCTCTTCCACAAGCAGCTCTCGGCGGATCGCGAATCGCCGTACGAAGTCGAGGCGCATGCGTTCCGCGATGAGGACGAGGAAGCCGCGTGGGTGGTAGCCGACATCGGCGACGATCGCGATGTCGCGATTCTGTACCGCAAACACCGGGTGGGGGAATTCATCGAAGGGCGACTGCTGCGTGCCGGCATTCCCTGCCGTCTGGCCCGCGGCCGCTCGCTGATGGAAGACGACGTCATCAGGTACGTCGTCACCGCGCTGCGCGTGGTGCGCCATCCCGACGATCCGGTGGCGCTCGAGGCGTTCGCGCGCTGCGTGTTGTCCGAGCATTTCCTGCAGGAGGTCGAGGCCGCGCTGAGCGACTCGCGGGACGACTTCCTCACGTCGGTCCGCAACCTGGCGCGCCGCCGGCCCGGCCAAGACCCCGACACCAAGAAGTTGTGGCGGCTCGTCTATCAGGTGGAAAACCTGCGCGCCCTCCCCCGCTCACACGGCACGCTGCAGGCGGTCGTGGACGAGCTGCTGTCGCAGAGCATCGGCCCCTATCGCAACGCGCTCGAGGAGCGGCACGACGAGCTGACGGATCCGGCGGACGTGCCTGAGGCTGTGGCGCTCGCCGAGAAGCTGCAGCAAGCCAGCGAGATCTCGTTCGCTCCGAGAGGTGGCGTCGAGGTCGCCTTGCGGGGAATGTTGGCAGCCGCGGGATTTCGCAAACTGCCCTCGACGCCTGCCAGCACCATCATCGACGCGGACGCCCTGACGGTCTTCAAAGCGCTCCAGCTCCTGCACGCCTCCGACCTTGGCGCGCGCCTCGAGCGCTATGTCACATTCGACTTCGAGACGACGGACATGGACGTGGCGACCTGCGGCGTGGTCGACATCGGGGCAGCGCGGGTCGTAAACGGCGAAATCGTCGAGCGGTTCCAGTCGCTGGTGAATCCGTACCGGCCCATCTCCCGTCGCGCGACCGAGGTCCACGGTTATGCCGACGCCGACGTGAAGGACGCCCCGCCGTTCCACGCCGTGTTCACGCAGTTCCACGCCTTTGTTGGCAAAGACATTCTCGTGGCCCACAACGGCCAGAAGTTCGACATCCCGGTCCTGCGCCGTTTGGCGGCCAACGCCGGTGGCGTGGACGATCTCGTCTTCTACGACACCTTGCCGCTGGTGCGCTCGCTCTCACAGGACTCGGGCAAACTCGCAGACATCGCGGCGCGCTGCGGCATCGACGTGGGCCGCGGGCACCACGCGCTGGACGACGCGTGCACGCTCGCCCTCGTGTACCGCGAGCTCGAGGCGCAGCGGATCGTGCGTGCGCGCAAGGCGGTGCTGAATAACCTGCTCGACTACGTGGGATTGGCCTTCGCCATCGAGCACGGCGCGCGCAACCAGGAGCAGGAGCTGCTCTTCAATATCGGACGGTTCCGCGCGCTGGGCCCCTACAGCGACGCGCTGGAGTTCTATGCCATGGAGCGCGAGCGCAGCCGTGTTACGGCACCCGATGTCGAGGAAGTGATTCGCAGGCTCGGCGGCCGGTCATTGATGGCGCGGCTGCGTGCGGAAACGGAGCCGGCGCAGCGATACCCGGCCGCGGTCGCGCGGCTCGGTGCGCTCATGGTGGATGCGGGGTCACTCGATGCCAGCATCGACCTGCTGCTCGAGCGCGTGGCGCTCTCGACGTCCGAAGGCGTCGAGCTGGCGCCCGATCGCGTGAACCTGCTCACGCTCCACTCGACCAAAGGCCTCGAGTTCTCGCGCGTCTACATCCTCGGCGTCGAAGACTACGAGATACCGGGCTACCAGGCGGTGACGAACAACATCACCGCCGAGATCGAAGAGGCCCGACGCTTGCTCTACGTCGGCATGACCCGCGCGCGAGAGCGGCTGGTGCTCACCCGTGTCCAGCGCCGTTTCGGACGCGAGACCGGTGGCAGCAGCTTCCTGGAGGAGATGCGTCTACGGACGCTTGACCTGCGGGATCCGAAGCTCCGCCCGGCTCTCCTTGGATAAGGCCGTATCCGCGCCGATTTCCGGCGCATAGACGCGCCGCAGCGCTGCCAGATACTGGCCCTGCAGTCCCGCCAACGTTCTGTGCTCTTCAGTGACGGCCGCCCGGAGCTCGGGACGCGTCAAGAAGTCGAAGAGCACCGCGGCCTCGAGCTGGGCATCGATCAAGAACGCCTTGTGCCCGATTTCAGCGAATGTGTCGTCGCGCATGCCGTAGGTGTGATTCGCAAACGACGAGCTCCGCACG
>QHTY01000048.1:0-9187 GCA_003220985.1 Gemmatimonadota bacterium | reverse complement strand
CTCCTGCAATCCCGGAGCGCCGAACTTCTTGGCGTACGCGAAGAAGAGCTCCTCGAGCGCCGAGATCGTGATGCCGTCGCGGTACTCGCCGTAGCGCGTGATCTCGACGTCGGTCTCCGTCATCTGCGCCGCGCCCTTGGCGGCGTCCGTCATCATGCGCGCGATGTGCTCGAGATAGACCTCGTCCGGAAAGCGAATGAAGTAGTCGACGACGGTGTGATCGGGCACGACGTTGGGCGCGATCCCGCCCTCCGGAATCACGCCCTGCACGCGGTGGTCCGGGCGCCACGTTGAGCGCAGATGATCGACGGCGGAATAGAGCTGCACCGCGGCCTCGAGCGCGTTGCGGCCGTTCCAGGCGGTGAGTTGATGCGCGGGCCTCCCGGTGAATGTGTACTTCACCGCATCGATGTTGAGACAACAGACACCGAATCCGGGCCGGTCGCGCCGCGTCTCGACCGACGAATGGCTGCGCACCAGGATGTCGGCGCCTTTGAACACGCCCGCTTTCCACAGGATCGCCTTGGCGGGTGGATCGACCTCCTCGGCGGGTGTGCCGTAGACGATGATGCGCCCAGGCGCTCGGGCTTCCATCATGTACTCCTTTAGCGCGCGTGCCGCGGCGAAGGCGACGGGACTCTGCGCGTTGTGCTGATCGCCGTGAAAGTCGCCTTGCGTCCCGCGCAGCGCGTCATACTCGGCGATCAGGCCGAGCGTGGGACCGTTGGCGCCGCCGGGCGAGGTCCAGCGCGCGACGAATGCCGTTTGCATCCCTGCAACGGTATCGATCTGGAAACCGTAGCTCCGCAGGAGCGTCGTGAGCGTGTCGACCGCCTGAAACTCGTGCCAGCCGACCTCGGGGTGATGACCGATCCAGTCGGAGACGCCCTGGAGCTCGCTATTCCAGGCTGTCGCCACACGCGCGAGCACGCGATCGCGCGCGGGGTCGTTGCGCGAGGCCAGGCGCTGCGCGTTCTCGGTTGGCTTGAGCCGGGCCTCGAGCGAATCGATCTGCCGCAGGATGCCGGCGGCAGCTTCGCGCTCGATGTCGGTGGATTGGGTGACGAGGGCCAGGGCGAGTAAGAGCGGAGTCATTGTACCATCCCGAAGCGTTTGTTTTGGTTCACTGCGTGACCTTGATCTTCATTGGCACAATCACCGTTCCCCACTGTAGTCTCAAGACTGCCGAGTCCGCATCCACCATCGGGAAGTAGTAGGCGAGCGTCTCGATGTGCGGGCCGGTTTCGGTGCTCACACTGATTCGCAGCGCATCCTGCGACTCGCCCGGATAATTCGTGTGCCATCCGCCGACACCGCGGTTGAAGATCACCGTCCACGGCTTCGGCGGAGCCTCGGGAATTGTCCAGAGCGAGTAGCGCCCGGCGGCCAGCGCATGACCGTCGATCGTCACGTCCTTGCTGAATGAGATCGTGGTTGCCGAGTCAGCGCCGGGGTGCCAGATGCGATCCCAACGAACGAGGCTGCCGAACAGCTCGCGGCCACGCGCGACGGGACGGTTATAGGAGACGCTGACTTCGGTTCCCTGGATGTGTTGCGTGACGGTACCGTGCTGGCTGCGCGGAAACTGAACGAGAGCCAGGATCAACAGGACGCTAGCCGCCATGCAGTTTCCTCACCGTGTCGATGGTGTCGGCGTCTTCGGGCTTCTTATCCTCCCGATATCGTACCACGCGCGCGAAGCGCAGTGCCAGACCACCCGGATAATGCGGGCTGTCCTGCAGGCCGTTGAATGCGATCTCGACGACGAGCTCGGGACGCACGTAGACCGTGATCCCTTCGCGGTGGGTCTCGATCGCCTGCAGCTGCTTCGTTTGCCACTCGAGCAGCTCGTCCGTCAATCACTTGAACGTCTTGCCGAGCATTACGAAGCCGCCGTTCTCGGGATCGCGGCCGCCGAGGTGCAGGTTGGAGAGTTTGCCGTGCCGGCGGCCGTGGCCCCACTCGGCGGCCAGGACGACCAAATCGAGTGTGTGGGCCTGCTTTACTTTTATCCAGTTTCCTCCTCTTCTTCCTGCCTCGTACGCGCCGCCAAGCGCCTTGGCCATCAGCCCTTCCTGACCTGCCGCTAGCGCCGCATCGAAGAAGCTCCTCGCCTCTTGCAGGTCTGCTGTGACGAGGTGCGGTGGGCGGTGTGTTTCCGGGAGCAGCTTGGTACGCGAGGAGTACGGCTGATCCAGCAACGACGTCCCGTCGACGTACAAGAACATCAAAAAAGAAGGGGACAGCGCCGCCGAGACCCTTCATGGTCTCCTGAAAGCGGACGGGTCGCTTGTCGGCCGTCAGCACGACAGCTTCGCCGTCCAGTATGACCTCCTTCATATCCATAATTCTCGATATGTCGACGACGGTGGGGAGCTCGGCGGTGATGTCATTCAGCGTGCGCGAATAAATGCGCACCTCGTCCGCGCTCTTATGCACCTGAACCCGAATGCCGTCGAGTTTATACTCGAACGACGCCGGCCCTAACTCCGCGAGCGCTTCCTGCACGTCGGCGGCGGTCTTCGCGAGCATCGGCTTGAGCGGACGGAACAGCTCGATCTTGAAGCTGGAGACATCGCCCTTGGCGACGGCGCCGATGTCTCCCGCCAGCATCACGGCTCGGCGCACATCCGCGGCGGGCAGATCGCGCGCTTTCGCGAGCGCCTCGACCATGACTCCTTCGAGCGCGCCTTGGCGTAACTCCCCCGTCAATAAGCGAAACAAGAAGCCTTGCTCCGCGGCCGTGGCTTTGGAGAGGAGACTGCTGAGCAGCCGCTGCTTCGCGCCGGCCGAGCCTTTCCCGGATGTATGAGCGATCTGCTCGAGCGTCTCGTCCACGTCAGACGTGGCGACGTGCCGACGCGCGTCTTGGTCTTTACCAGCGTCGCCCACCCCACACCGACCTTCGACTGCCGGATGGTGCCGGAGAGATACGCGATCATCGGCTCGATCTCGGCGGGTGCGGCCTGGCGCAAGAGATCGGCTAGGAGCTTGATCTTGGCGAGGCGGCTCGACGTGGCGGCGACCTGAGAGGACGTGCTGACCAGGGCGGATAGGAGCACGTCTTGAATCTATCCCCCAATGAAGAGTTAGATTTTCACCATGGCGTTCCCTTGGCGCCGAACGGTCACGGTCACGTCATCGACGAGTGGTAGCTAAAAGCGCTGGGCTCTTACTTTACCGTCACAGACAGGGAGCGTTGGAAGTCTTTCTCGTCCATCCCGGCGGCCCGTTCTGGGCGACGAAGGATGCGGGCGCGTGGTCGATCCCCAAGGGCGAGTTCGAGCCCACCGAGGATCCGCTTGCGGCGGCCAGGCGTGAGTTCACGGAAGAAACGGGGTTCGAGGCCGAGGGCGACTTCGTGCCGCTCACGCCGCTCAAGCAGAAGAGCGGCAAGATCGTGCACGCGTGGGCCGTTCAGATGGATTGCGACCCCGCGCACGTGCGCAGCAACACGTTCACGTGGAAGGGTCGTGAGTTTCCGGAGGTCGATCGCGCGGGGTGGTTCGACCTGGAGACCGCAAAGACGAAGATCTTGCCAGGGCAACAGGGGTTCTTGGATGAGTTGGTCGGACGCCTACAACAGTAGCGCGCCCTCGTGTTGCAGCAGCCAGCGTTTCCGCTCGATGCCGCCACCAAACCCGGTGAGGTCGCCGTTCGCGCCGATCACGCGATGGCACGGCACGATGATCGGAATCGGATTCTTGCCATTGGCGGCGCCGACCGCGCGAGCCTCCTTCGGATCGCCGAGACGTTTCGCAAGCTCACCATAGCTCGTCGTCGTGCCGTACGGGATGGCGCGCAAAAGCTCCCAGACGCGGCGCTCGAACGCTGTGCCAGTGGCGTCGAGCGGCAGATCGAACGTCGTGCGTGTGCCAGCGAAGTACTCGCTGAGTTCCGTGCCGGCGCGGGTGAGGATCTCGTTCGATGTGTCGGTGCCGGCTGGCGCCGGACCATGACGCGAGGTTGGGAAGTAGATTCCGGTGAGCGAGCTGTCGGATGCAGTGAGGGTCAGCTCGCCGATCGGCGTGGAAAGCCGCGACACGAACATGACGGAAAGCTAGTTTGTGCTCAATTGCGCGCCAAAAGTCGCTTTTGATGGTACGATCCGCTAGCTTGCGCGATGCCTACCATTCATTGTCATCTCTGCGGCGGCTTCATCGCGAACCCAGCGGGCACGACGTATCGAACCCCTGACGCCGCAAATCCTCCAGCCATCCCGCACAGCGCGCTGTGTCTTTGCGATCATCCCGTGGTGTACGGTACCGCGGAAGTAGCGTTGTCGCTGGGCGGCGTGCATCACATTCGCTCCGCGTCGCGGAATTAGCGGTGAACCGCGCCGCCGAGCGGCTCGCCCTGGTGACCGACCGCTCGGTGCGTTGTCCCGACTGTCACGGTTGCATGGAGTTCAAGACCGATCGAGCCGGCCGCGCGATGGAAGTCTGCGCCTGCGGCTACCGGGCGTACATCGAGCGGCGCACCGGCAAACGCCCCGAGGAGACTAAGAACTAGCATGGCGAAAGAATCCGCAATCGAGGTGGAAGGAAAGGTCGAGGAGCTGCTCCGCAACTCCACGTTCCGCGTCACGCTCAGCAACGGTCACACCGTGCTCGCGACGATTGCGGGCAAGATGCGCAAGTTCCGGATTCGCGTGCTGGCGGGAGATCGCGTGACGTGCGCGCTGTCGCCGTATGATTTGTCGAGGGGTCGCATCATCTACCGCCACAAGTAAACCGCAGCATATTCTCGTCGAAGCAGCGGTCGAATCGCTGGAGGCTGCCCTGGCGGCCGCCGAGGGTGGCGCGCACCGCATCGAGCTGTGCACCGATCTCGCCAATGGCGGCACCACTTCCGATCTGAAGGTTCTACGGGCGTGCCGATCGCACCTCCTTATCCCCATCTTCGTGCTGGTCCGGCCCCGAGCTGGCGACTTCGTGTACTCAGCCGCCGAGCACAACGAGATGCTCGAGCAGATTGTCCAGGCGAAGAAAGCGGGCGCACGCGGGATCGTAACAGGCGCGTTGACGGCGCAGCAGGATATCGACCAAGTCCGCACTAGTGAGCTGATCAATGCGGCACGGCCGCTGCCCGTGACGTTCCATCGGGCGTTCGACGCGTGTGCCGATCCCGCCGTGGCCCTGCAGCAGCTCATCGACCTCCGTGTGGAGCGGGTGCTGACGTCAGGCGGGGCGAAGACGGCGCCCGAGGGGGTCGAGCGGATCAGCCGGCTGGTGGTTCAGGCGGAGGACCGCATTGGGATTCTGGCTGGCGGTGGGATCGATGGCAGCAATGTGGCGCAGGTGGTGCGGGACACGGGCGTGCGCGAAGTGCACTTTAGCGTGCGAAATGCAACGAAAGTACGAAGCGTGGTGAGAGCCTTGCGGCCGCTACACCGCCCCGTTTAGCGTGCACCGGTAACGTTCCGCATTCGACTACTCCCCTGCGCCCTGCTAGGAGGAGTTATGCGACTCTCCTCACTTGCCCTATTCGCCGCGCTTCTCGTCCTCGCTTCGTGTGTAGCTCCCGTAGACACAAACCAAGCCGTAGGTCCACTCTCGTTGTCCGTCGTGTCGGGCAACAACCAGACCGGCCCACCGGGAACGGAGCTGCCGGCTCCGATCGTGGCGCTCGTGGAAGACTCGCGCGGCCACGCCGTGAGAGGTCAGATCGTCAACTTCGTCGTGGTCTCGGGCGGCGGCGGTGTGTTCGCGGGTGCCGCGATTTCCGGCGGAGATGGCATCGTCCAGGAGCGCTGGACCCTCGGCTTCTCCGGACCACAGCAGGTCGAAGCGCGCGCCGTCGACAACGCCACCGGTGCGAAAATCACGTTCGCGACTTTCACCGCGACGCTGACCGACGTACAGCCGCCGGTCGTGAGCGGCGTGGCCACGTCGCCCGCCAATCCGACGGCAGGAACGCCGTTCGACCTGGCCGCGATCGTCAGCGACGCCGCGACGGGCGGCTCGAACATCGCGAGCGCGACGTACTCGGTTGACGGTGGCGCTCCCGTCGCGATGTCCGCGCGCGACGGCGCATTCGATCAGCAAAACGAAGCGGTGCTGGCCCACGTGACGGTGGCGAGCGCCGGTTCGCATGTCGTCTGTGTGACCGGCAGAGATGCCGCCGGCAACGTGAGCAGTCCGAGCTGTATTACGGTGGTCGTCGCCGAGGACGCGATTTTCGTCAGTCCCGCGGGCGACGATGCGGCGAACGGCACGCGGGATGCGCCGCTCAAGACAATCGGTGCAGCGCTCGCGCTGGCCGGCGTATCCGGTAAGAACCGAGTGAATGTCGCGCAGGGCACCTATCCAGAGAATGTGCAGCTGCGCGCAGGGATCAGTCTGTACGGCGGCTACGATGCCGCAACCTGGACCCGCGTGCCGGCGACGTTCGTCACGACGATCGCCCCCGGACCATCCACTCCGGCTGTTGCGGTGCAGGGCGACAACGTAACGGGAGTGACCATCGACGGCTTCACCATCAGGAGCGGCGACGCGGTCGGTCTCCGCGAGAGCGCCTACGGCATCGTGCTGACCAATAGCGTGGCGACGATCTCGGGCAATCACGTGATTGCCGGCAACGGAACCGCGGGCACAGACGGCTTCACTGGTTCCGCGGGACAGAATGGCGTGGTCGGCAACGACGGACAGCCGGGGAGCGCGAACGGACCCGAAGGCGCCGGCGGTTTTCAGACCACGCGCGTGTGTAGCGGCACCACGCTCATCGGTGGCACAGGTGGGCAAGGCGGGGCGCCGGGCGCCGACGGCCTGAGTGGCGAGCCCGGCTCACCCAACGGCGGCAATGGCGGCGCCGGTGGACTCGGCGGCGCGACGCCCCCGCTCCCCGCTGGGGAAAATGGACAGGACGGCACCGCGGGACTCAACGGAGCCGCGGGAACGGGCGGTGACGCTTTTGGAGGCTTCTCCGCCTTCGGCGTCTACGTCCGGGCGAATGGTCTTGCCGGAACGAGCGGCCAACACGGCGGCAGTGGCGGCGGTGGTGGCGGCGGAGGCGGGCTCGATCCCACTGGCGGCGGCAATGGCGGCGGTAGTGGTGGGACTGGCGGTTGCGCCGGGAGCGGCGGCGGTGGCGGCGGCGGTGCCGGCGGCTCGTTCGGAATCGTCGGCGTGCTGTCGACCCTAACGGTCAGCGGCAACGCAATCGAGACGGGCAACGGCGGCGCCGCCGGCGCAGCTGGCGTCGGTGCGCCAGGTGGCACTGGCGGCGCCGGTGGCCTCGGCGCGACGAACGATGCACCTCAAGTTGGCGCCGGCGGCAACGGCGGCGCGGGTGGCGGGGGAGGCGCGGGCGGCCCGGGCGGCGGCGGCGGCGGCGGCCCTAGCATCGGAATCGTCGCGCAGGGAGGCTCGCTCGCCCAGAGCGGCAATGTGTTCGTGCTCGGTAATGGAGGCGCGGGCGGTGCGGCGCCTGGAGGGAATGCAGGTAGCAATGGACTGCGGGTGTCTATCAAGAACTAGGAAGTCTGACTCACATCCCCCACGCTGAAGCGCCGCCCGCAGCTGCGGCAGCTCCAGCGCGGGTTGTGGGAGTCGCTGTTCCAGCCGCCGATCAGGAGCTCGCCGCGCTGTGCGGCTTCGACTGCGTGAGCGCTGGGATAGCCGTAGATGATGGGCACCACGTCACGGGCGTGACAACCCGGGCACTCGGGGCCCGCATGATAGGGAGGGCGCGGTTCGGCCNNCCGGGCGGATGAGGTAACGCGGTTCGCTACACAAAACGAAAGGCCGGGGAGCACAGCTCTCCGGCTTTCGCGTTTTCAATCCTCTACACGGTCTTCGCTTCGCTTATCGTGCGATCGGCTGACTCGGATTCTGCGAGGCAATCTTGTGGAACGTCGAGTTCGACACCTCGTAGCTATCAACTTCAGGCGTCCCCTCCACGACCCGCTCCAGCGACTGTAGCACGGCGGGATAGGTGTCGCGGCCATACGCCTCGGCATTTTCCTTCTTCTCCCACAGACTGATCGCGACGGCCTCGTTGCCGTCGGGCGCGAGAAAGGCGATTTCGTCCTTGAAGCCCGTCTGCTTGCGGAGCATCGGCAGCACGTCCTTCTCGAGCGTGCGCGTGAATTCGGCGGCCTGGTTGGCCTTGAGATGCAGCGTGACGTTGCGAGCGTACATACAGACTCCCTTGTTGCCGTGAAGCTTCGTTTCAGAGCACTGCTGCCGACTGGCGCAACGTATCGGGCTGTACTAGTATTGTCAAGTTACAGAGTATCTTTCCTGTCATGCTTAACGGAGGTAGTTAACCATGGATGTGGCCCTGGTCATCCGGCGGCGCCTGGACGCGCTGGGGCTGGATCAGCGGGATCTGGCGCGCGTCGCGGGCGTCACCGAGTCGTACGTCTCCCAGCTGCTCACCCGCAAGAAAGCGCCGCCCGCCCCTGACCGCACCGACATCTACGATCGGATGGACCGCTTCCTGAAGCTGCCCCAGGGCGAGCTGGCCCGCGTCGCCGATGCACATCTCAAGGAGGAGCTCAAACGGCGGTTGGGCGATACGGCGCCGCTCTTTCCCGAGCTGCGCGAGCTAATGCTGGTGAAGTGCGTGCCGAGCCAGCTCACGCAGGTGCGCGCGATCTTCGAGCGGCAGCCCTTCGGCGAGCTCGAGCGGCTCGCCTCTGTGAAGTTGCTCGAGGTCGCGGGGCTGGGTGGCGACGTGTTGCACGTGACGGCCCGACAGCGCGCGCGGCTGGACAGCCTGATCGCCTCGTGGCGCTGGGATCCGGTGACGTTCGCGATCGAGATCACGACGAACGGCCGTCGCGGTGATCCGGCCGTGACGCGCTTCGAGTACGTCGCACGAACGGGCGGGGATGCCGAAGAGGAACCAGGGCTGCTGGAATTTCTGCGCGATCAGATGCTAAGCGACGGGGTTTCTCGGGACGAGCTGGCCTTCTTGAAGGCGCTGCGATTCACCGATCGACGGCCGACAGCGCTCTATTACTACCGCGCGCTACAGAACCTGCGCGACCCGCTGCATTTCGGGGCAACCTAGGACTGCATGCGACACGATTGGAGCTGGACATGATCAAGATCCACTGTCATACCTGTGGCGGAGGCATCGCAGATCCGACGACCATATCGTACCGTCTCCCAGACAGCGCGCAGGTCGAGGCGAAACCGCACGCCGGCGTGTGCGCCTGCGAGCTCCCGATCGTGTACGG
>QHTY01000143.1 GCA_003220985.1 Gemmatimonadota bacterium | reverse complement strand
ATGATCGACAAACCTGTCAGCCCTGCGGGCAACGCCCCCGTCACGTTCTCCCCTCTCGTGCGGGCGGTCATCGATTCTGTCAGCGAGGGAGTCGTCATCTTCGATCAGCAAGGCCGCGTGCTCTACGCCAATGCACCCGCCCGGCGCGTGATCGACGGGCAAAACGGGGGGGGCGTGGGGGGCGGGGGGGGCGGCGACGTCCGCAACCGACTGCAGACTCTCGGTGCCAGGTTCACTCCCCTGAAGAACGGCACGCAGAATCTCGGTGAAGCCGCCATCCTGCCACAGACTGGTCCCCTGACGCTCGCCGAACGCGAGCGCCAGGCCATCACGGCGACGCTGCAGGACACCAGCGGCAAGCTCGCGGAAACCGCGCGGCGGCTCGGTATCAGCCGCACGACACTGTGGCGACGTCTCAAGTCCTACGGGATGGACGGCTTCCGCGCCTCTCCGTAGGGTCCTAGCTTCCTCGGGGGATGCCCCTCCCCTCCCCCGTCACCGCGCGGCCGTTTGTCATCGAGGAATACGTCCGCTGGTCTGACGTAGACTTCGCCGGCATCGCCGAAACGGAGATGTTTCGGCATTGTGGGCTGGCGTACGCTCGGATGTTCGACGCATACGATATCTTTTTGCCGCGCAAAGCCGTGCACAGCGAGTTCTACTGGCCCGCGCGCCTCGATGACCGGCTACGCATTGCGGCCTACGTCGGCAAGGTCGGGACCAAGTCGCTGACACTTCACTTTGACGTTTTGCGGGCGGACGCCGCGGCGCTGGGCGCGGCGGGATGGATGGTGCTGGTTTGCGTCGATCGGCAGAACCTCAAGCCGATACCGCTGCCGGCCGGATTGATTGCGTCGCTCGCCCCGCATACGCTCAGCCCCGAGTCGGCACGCAAATCTCTCGGAGTTCCGCCATCACCCCGCTAAGAGTGTTCCCCGCCCTTGTCCTGCTCCTGACCTGTTGCGACCGCGCCTCCGATGAGCCACTGGCCGTCGATGCGGTTGTCGCGTTTCCGCCGCGAGATACGATTCGGTTCTCTCTGCCGGCAGCGACGCACCGGTGCTCCGCTGGCCGATCGCTGATTCTCGAGGCCGTGAGTCCTGAGGGCAGTGGCGTGCTGATGCGCCTGCATTATCTCGATAGTCTGGTCACGGCGAGCTACCCGATCGTCATGCCGGGTGATACAACCACAGCCGGCGCGACGGTGGCGGTCCGGTATCTGCTCCGAGACGTCGGGCACGCATTCGTCTTCGATACCGGCTCCGTCGAACTCCGACGGGAAGGCACGAAGATCGATGGGCGGATCCTGGGGTCGGGCATGGAGACCGGGATCCGCACTCCGACCCGCATCGAATACCATGATGTTTCTCTTCCACTGGCGTCAGACAGTGTGTCCTGCGTCTATACCCAACCATGAATTCATCGAACGACATTCGCATCGGATTCATCGGGTCGGGATTCGCCCGGCGGGTGCAACTCCCCGGACTCGCGTTCGTGCCGGGTGCGAAAGCCACCGCGATCGCGAGCGGTCATCGCGCGAACGCGGAGGCCGTCGCGCGCGAATTCGGGCTGCAGGTCTTCACTGACGGAGCGGAGTTAGCGCGCTCGGCGGACGTGGACGTCGTGGTGGTGTCGTCCACGCCCGATTCGCATGCGCGGTATGCGATTGCGGCGCTCGAGGCGGGAAAGCACGTGTTGTGCGAAAAACCGATGGCGCTGGATGCGCTCGAGGCGGCGCAGATGGTGACAGCATCCGAACAGCGTCCCGACAGGCTTGCCTGGATCGACCACGAGCTCCGCTACGAGCCGAATCGGCGGCGAGCCCGCGAGCTGATTCGCTCCAACGCGATCGGCGAGGTTCGGCACGTTGAACTGTCGTTGAAGCCCTATCTCCGGGGAGACGGCAGGCCGCAAGCTTCCGACGCGCCGTGGAACTGGTGGTTCGACGTGTCGCGAGGAGGCGGCATTCTCGGCGCGGTGGGGTCGCACCTCATCGATTTGTGCCGGTTTTGGACGGGCACCGAGATCATCTATGTCGCCGGACTGGTCGCGACGTTTGTGAAGCAGCGCACGGATGTGACGGGTACCGTCCGTCCCGTGACCGCAGACGACTTCGCGAGCTGCGTGCTGCAGCTGGGGAGCGGGTCGGTCGCCACCATCACGTTGAGCACGGTCGCCCACCACGGTCCCGGCCACCACGGCCAGGTGACCGGGAGCGAGGGCACACTGGTGCTCAG
>QHTY01000142.1:1251-1709 GCA_003220985.1 Gemmatimonadota bacterium | reverse complement strand
CTGCTGGTCGGCGCAGCCCTGGCCGGCCTGGGGGCCGCGCTGCTGTTCGTATTCGCCCCTCGGAAGGAGACGGCGTTGGCCACGTCCTGACCGTTGGTCCGCTTGGTTCTCCCTTCTCTTCCTCAAAGAAGGACCTGCTGTTCGATACCACAAGCAAAGCAGGTCCTTCGCTACGCGCGCGTTCCGCGCGCTTCGCTCAGGATGACATGCGGCGCGCTCTTTTTGAAAAAAGAGATTAGCTCCTCGTCGTCTCGCCGCGTAACGTGGCGCCCTCACCACAAGGAACTCCGGCGCTACAGTGGCGCCGGAGTCCTGCGAGGTGGATGTTCGTGCATGGCAATCGAGCAAGCTGCTGGCGTTCCCCGGCGGACTTACCGGGCGCGCTGACGGCCGTATCATTACCACGCCGCCACATCCTTCACCTCGAGAGCTCTAGTCCATGATCGTTCGAACGTCTG
>QHTY01000142.1:0-1218 GCA_003220985.1 Gemmatimonadota bacterium | reverse complement strand
GCCCTGGCCGCCTTCACCACGCCACACGCCGGTCCCGTCCCGCCCCCGCTGCTCGCGGGCTTCTCCTGGCGCAACCTCGGCCCGTTCCGCGCGGGACGCGTGTCCGCCGTGTCGGGTGCCATCGGACAGGCCGGCACGTTCTACATCGGCCTCCCCGTGGGCGGCGTCTGGAAAACGACGAGCGCGGGCGAGACCTGGTACCCGGTCTTCGACTCTGTCAAAGAAGCCTCGTCCGTCGGCGCCATCGCCGTGGCGCCGTCCAACCCCGACGTCATCTACGTCGGCATGGGCGATCTGATCGCGGGCGGCGGCATCAGCGAAGGCAACGGCGTCTACAAGTCCACCGACGCCGGCCGCACGTGGCAACATCTCGGACTCGACCTTACGAAACAGATCCCGTCCATCCTGGTGGACCCCAAGAACCCCGACCTCGTGCTGCTCGCCGCGCAAGGCGACGTGCATAAGAAAAGCGACACCCGCGGCGTCTACCGCTCGACCGACGGCGGCCGCACGTGGACCAAGACGCTCTACCTGGATGACACGACCGGCGCGCAAAAGATCGCCTGGGCCGATGACCATCCCGACGTCTTACTCGCGACGACCGTCCGCCATTGGACCTCGCTCCCAACGGGTCTGCCGCGTTTTGGGGCTCCGGGGGTGGGGCCTGGGGCCGGGGGCGGGCCCAGCAGCCAGACGCATCTGTTCAAGTCGACCGACGAAGGCGTGACCTGGAAAGAAATCACGGGCGGCGGTCTGCCCCGACTCGCCGGCCGCACGTCAGTCGCGATCGCGAACAACACGAACGCGCAGCGCATGTTCCTGATCCAGAACTCCGGCCTGTGGCGCTCCGACGACGCCGGCGCCACGTGGCGCCAGATGGACTCGACCGACACGCGCATCCGGAACGGCCAGGGCGGCTACAACTGCGGCGTCTACGTGGACCCCAAGAACCCCGACGTCGTCTACACCGTCAACACCGCGAGCTATAAATCCACGGACGGCGGCAACACGTTCACCGGCTTCAAAGGCGCGCCCGGCGGCGACGATCCGCAGCAGCTGTGGATCGATCCCACCAACGGCCAGCGCATGCTGTTCGGCTACGATCAGGGCGCCATCGTCACGCTCGACGGCGGACAGACGTGGTCGTCGTGGTACAACCAATCGACGGAGCAGGTCTATCACATCGCGGTGGACAACTCGTGGCCGCCGTTCGTCTAC
>QHTY01000152.1 GCA_003220985.1 Gemmatimonadota bacterium | reverse complement strand
CGGCTCGAGCCCCAGCACCTGGAACTGCGCGGCGATGTAGGCCGCTGCCAGGCGGCCGCCGCGCGTCGCTGGCGCACGGCCTTCCAGGAGATCGCTCGCCAGGAAGCGCAGGTGGGCATCCATGGCGGCCGTATCGACCGGAATCGTCGCCGGTCGCTGCCCCACGGCGCTCGTCGCGGCGAGTGTCAGCATCAAGACAGTATTCCAACACTTGCTCGTCATTAGGCGCTACTCCATTAGGGACTGCAGGTCACGGTGTCGATCCGGCCACGGCGGCGGCTGGATGCTTCGCTCGTCAGGACGAACGTCGAATCATCAAGAAAGTCGATCGCTTCTCCCCCGATTTCGAGCCCGGCGATGTTGCAGGGCCGCTCGCGCGCCGGCAACAGGCGGCCCCCAACGCCTGAATAGAACAGGTAGATCTCTGAGTACGTGCGCAGCGCCACGAGGCTGCCGTCTGTTCGGATCGCTCCGGCCGTCACGACGCGGCCCGCTTCCGGGCTGGGCCGGATGTCGAGCGTCTGCACCAGGGTCGCGACCACGATGTCCATCGTTGTGTCGGGGATGCTCCAGGCAGGGCGATCCACGCGATACAACCGGACCGCGCTTCCGCCCAACGCTCCTTTGCTTACCAGATACAGGGCGGTGTCGCGTGGCGAAACATAGGCCGCTTCGACGTCGTGCGGGCCATCGGGATAACGCAGCCGGAGGACCGCCGGCGCCCTCGCAGTGCCGAGCGTATCTCCCGCGCGTTCCGGCGGTGGCGGCTCTGGGATCGCATAAACGGTCACGAACGGTCGGAATTCCAGATTGTCGCCGGTATCCGCGAGATAGATGCACGACCTCGCCCGTGGCACGAAGGCAAGAGGGCAGGGACCCAGCGACATGTCCTCCCAGTCGATCGCCTGCGCTCCCGGAACGAGCAATGCCCCCCGATCAGTGCCGCGCAGGTCCGTGGCGTAGAGGTATGGCCCATCACCAGAATCGTTGTGCGTCCACAACACGCCGGGATACGCATGACTCACCGCCACGCCGGAGCTCTCGATCAGGCGCGGGCTCTGGAACGTCGCTTGAAACAGGAGCAGTGCGGTTGCGAACATGCGCGTCCAAGAAGATACTTCGCGCATGCGCGACGCCAACGTTCGCCTGAACGGCCGGATCCTTTATCTCACCGAGGATCCCGCGTTCGTGCGGACGCAGCTGACTGGGAATGATCCGCTGTGGACGCCGGAAGTGAAGCTGCGCGACGACATCTCCACCGACGAAATCACCCCCGCGTACATCTGTTACTACTACGACGAAACCCTAGGCGACTTCCCCTACCTGGGGCTCAAGTGCCGCGACGAGTTTCCGATTACGCGCGGCTCCGTGAAGCGCGGCGGTTTCGTCGCCGCGGTCAGCGGCAAACGGCGCGGGAAAGGTTCCTCCCGCGAGCAGTCGCCGTACGCTGAGATGTGCGCCGGCATCAAGCTCGTGGTGGCCGAAAGTATCGAACGCATCTACCGCGAGAACTGCCAGAATCTCGGTATCCTCACCACGACCGATTTCTCGATTCTCGACGAGGTCCGTCGGGGCGGCGACATCCCCCTCTCGACGTTCACCGCCGGTGAGGGCGAGATCACGCGCGGCATCATCGAGCATGGCGGGTTGTTCAACTACAACATGGCCCGACTCAAGGGTGCGGTCGCTCTCCATCCACCCGAGACGCCGCGACGTCCGATGACACTGGGCGAGAAGATCCTCGCCCATCGTTGGGTCGTGGACCCCGCGACAGGAAAAACCGGCGTTCCGGCCGTGAAGCCGGGCGACGAGGGATTTGTCCTCACCGATATCCGCTTCAGCCACGAATACGTGACGCCCATGGCGGCAATTTTCTTCGAACAGCTCGTGGGCGAGGATGCGAAGGTCAACGATCCCGGCTCGATCCTGATGTTCCGCGATCATCTCACGTTCCTGCCCGAGGCGATGACGCCGGAGCGAGTCAAGGAAGGATTGCTCGACGTCGCGATGCAGCTCGAGAAGAAACAGCGCGAGTTCGCGACGGCCCAGGGGATCAAGCTCTACGGCGAGTTACGGCGAGGGGTTCACGGCTCCGAAGCGATCTGTCACTCGAAGATTCTCGAGTCGCACGCCATGCCCGGACAGGTGATCATCGGCTCCGATTCGCACACGCCGCACGCCGGGGCCGTCGGGTGCATCGCGTTCGGCGTGGGAACGACCGCAATCTTCAATTCTTGGATCACCAAAGACGTCCGCCTGCAGGTGCCGGAAACGCTCAAAGTCGTGATCCGTGGCCAGAAGCCCGACAACGTCACGGCCAAGGACTTCATGCTGGAAGTGCTGCGGCATCCGTACGTGAAGACGGGCAGGGCCATCGGCAAGCTGGTGGAATATTGTGGCGATGCTGTCGAGTCGCTGTCGGTAGACGAGCGCGCCACGATGACCAACATGACGGCGGAGGTAGGGGGCTTTACCGGCTACGTAGGGCCGGACGAGAAGACGGTCGAGTACCTGATGGACTACCGGAAGATGTCGAGGGGAGAGGCGGACCGGCTCTGTGCCGGCCTCGCCAGCGACCCCGATGCCGAGTATTGCGAGGTCATCGAGATCGATGCGTCGACCATTCGGCCGATGATCGCGCTGCCGGGAGATCCGGGAAACGGTCTGTACATCGACGCCGTGACCGAGCGCATCAAGGTCGACATCGCGTACGCGGGCTCCTGCACCGCCGGGAAGAAGGAAGACATGGACATGTACGCGCGCGTGCTGGCCGAGGCCGCCGCGCGCGGCGAGCGCGTGGCGCCCTGGGTACGCTTCTTCATTCAGTGTGGCTCTCAGGATGTGAAACGGTACTGCGAGGAGCGTGGCTATCTGGAGGTCTTCCGGCGCGTGGGCGCCACCTTTCTCGAGCCGTCCTGCGGTGCCTGCATCAATGCGGGGCCCGGTGTGTCGAAGACTCGCGAAGAAGTGACGATCAGCGCGATCAACCGCAACTTCCCGGGACGCTCTGGTCCCGGTCAGCTCTATTTGGCCAACCCCTACACCGTGGCCGCCTCGGCGATCACCGGTTACATCACGGCGTGGGCGCCAGGGATGGTCCTGGAGACCTCTCGCTCAGGGTAGCGTGCCGCGGATTTTTATCCTCACCGCCCGCGCGCCGCTGCCGAAGTCCAACGCCGACATCACCGTCGTAGTCGAATCGGGAACCAGCTTTGCATTGATCGTGAACGCGCCGCTCAGCGTGCCGCGGGCCACGTTGAATGTCGCCCCCCCCTGAGCGGAGCCGTACTGGCTGGAAGTCGTGTGCAGGTGCCCGCTGCGCGATAGCCACTTCGACACCGTCGAGGCGGTCGCCTGGTGGATCACGAACCCCGTCCCCGTGCCCACCGTGTCGAGCGTGAACCGTGACCACAGGGAGTCGTTGACGGGGGCGCGGCCCGAGCCGAGCAGGAAAAACACCGAGTCGACAGTCTGGGTGGTGGAGTGGTACCCCTTCCACGCCAGTACCGCCGTCAGATTGCTGACGACGTGCGTGCCGTTCTGTGTCGCGTCGATGTCGAACTCGATTCCTACGACGCGCGTCGTATCGGCACCCACACCGATGCGTGACGCGCGATCGACAAACGGAATGACGAGGGTTGACATCAGCACATACAGACCGGAGTCGCCGGTAAATGCCGGATCGAGTGTCGGGTCATGGCGAAAGGCGGAATCGAGGGCTACCCAGACGGCGCGTTTCTGCGCTTCAGGGATCGCGTCCGGGTCGACGCCCCCGGCATCGGAGCACGCGCCAATTATCCCGGCGAGTGCCAGGGGGAGCAACAGATTCTTCATGGCGGGAATATGGCGTTACTGGGTGTCGCCCGGAACTATCGCGATCTGATCCCGGTAGGGGCGTAGTGAGTCGCGCTGATAGACGCTGCGGGGATTCCAGAGCACCCAGGTGTCGATGCCCAGCTCCTCGGCCGCGCGGATCTGCTCGCGGATCTCGTGCGGCGTGTAGCGCGGCTTGCGCCGGCCGAGCGTGAACGCCTGGAGGAACGGCCGAATGGTCGCGGCTCTGGCGAGAGGCCGTGAGCGCTCGAGCGCTTCACTCAGGGCGTTGCGCACGATCCGGTACGGCTCGCCGTTGGGCCACGCGATTCCGTAACTGCCGCGATAGTAGTGACTCGGGTAGACCATCGGGAGCACGACGTCGGCGACCGTGACGAAGTCTTCCCACACTTGCCCGATCCCCAGATCGCCGGTCGCGGACGACGTCAACCCGAAGATGTCGAACGAGACCGGCACGCCAAGCGGCTGAATGCGGTGCGTGAGGATGGCGATCCCCGCCTGCACGCCCTCGCGCTGCGTTTCGCCGTGCTTGCGGGCCGCGAAGACCGCCTGTGCCATCGCTTCCTTGGGCTCGTCGGGGAAACGCACATAGTCGAACTGCACTTCGTTGAAGCCGAGCCTCACCGCTTCCGCGGCCAGCTGCGCGGCATAAATCCACACGGAGTCGTTGTAGGCATCGACCCAGGCGATGCCGATCCGATCGCGCCACAACCCGCTGCCGTCACGATTCTGGACCGACCACTTCGGCCGCCGCTCGGCGAGCAGCGGATCCTTCGCGACGACAATGCGAGCGATGGCATAGATGTCGTGCGCGCGCAGCGTATCCAGTCGCGACTGCACGTCGCGCGTCCGCACGCACTTCGTAGCGCCGATTTCCTGCGCGACCTTCACTTCCGAGGGATACAGCAGACACCCCGTGTCATCCTTGATGTCGACGACGAACGCGTTGATCTCCGTTGAGTCGGCGAGACGGACGAGGTGCGCGAGCTTGCTCGAGCCAAAGGCCCACGCGTTGACGTACAGTGCCTTGATCGGCTCCGCGTCGTGCGCGTTGTCGAACAGTGGCTCGGGGAGGACATACCGCAGCTCGACCCCGCGCAGCTGAAACTTGTCGGGCGACGAGGGCAGTTGTTGGGCAAAAAGGCCGCGACTGAGTGTCGCGGCCCAGAGCAAGAGCGCGCTTGTCTGCCGAGCCAACTTCATAGGGGTCACCAACATAGGAAACTGACCCCGGAACGGGCAAGGACTACGCCGTCACTTCCTCCGTAAACTGTTGAACAGCAACGGGTAAGTCGCGATGCTCTGACCGCGATACTGCGGCCGCATGCCGAACAGGATTACGCGACCGGCGCCTTGCTGCACTTCGAGGATTGCGGCCTTGCCCGCGATGCGATCGGGGTGCAGGACCCACCCGGAGAGCAGCAGGCGCTCGGGGTCCTCGGGCCACCGCCCCACCACCCGTGTGACCGTCGAGTCGAGGACTTCAAAGGCTGGTCCTCCCTGGAACCACCCGATCGTCTCGCGCGGCAGGCCGCGCGCAATGGCGTTCGCGGTGTCCAGCTCGAGTCGGAAGATTGAGCCCGGCGCGTAGAAGTCTTCGTCACTCACCGCCTCGAGCACGTTGCGCACCGGGAGGAGCAGCGCCTGAATCGCAAAGCGGCTCGCCTCATTCAACGCGATCAGGGTTCCCCCGTCAACCACAAACTGCCGCAGCGCATCGCTGCCGTCCGTGCCGATCCCTCCCGCATAGGGCGCGGGATAACGCGGCGGCAGCCCGTCGAGAATCTCACTCGGTGCCTGATCTGGAAGGATGATCACGTCGAACTGATCGTGCAGCTTCCCCGCACGTACCACGGAGTCGACGAGCGAGGTGTACGGCACTTTCCACTTGTCGAGTGTCCAGCGGGTCCACCCCTCGTCGATCGTGGCATCGTACGACTTGTAGAGACCAATCCGGATGGAGTCGCTCTGCGGCGCGACGGGGCTCACGCTTCTCGGCGTCACGGGCGTCGAGAGCGGGACCCGGAGCGAGTCATTCGCGACGATGGCCGTCACACCCATCAGCAGCGGGAGCGTGTGAGCTGTGACGTCGTACGGCCGTTCCGGCGGCCCGCCGGGGTAGAGGCGCCTGTCCGGATAGTGTTGCGGCTCGAGGAGCGTCTTAGCGAACGCCGCGTACGGCTGCCGCAGCACGACGACATATGTACCGGCGGCATGGCGTTGTCCCTGGAGGGTGAACGACTGTGTCGCCGTGCGAATCTCCACGCCGCCACGGCGTAAAATGCCAAGCAGTGCGCTCAGTGCGACGGAATCTTGGCGCGCCGGGATCACATAGGCGTACGGCCAATCGCGCCAACCCCGAATGGCGTGCGTCTCGACGTTGAAGAAATTGGTCAGCCATCGCTCGCGGTTGCGCGCGGCATGCGCCAGCAGCGCATAGGCGCCTTCGGTTTGGTACGAGACGATATCCCGTAACGACCAACGGCCGCCGCGCCACGGATTCGTGAAATTCCACGACCGCTCGCGCGGATTGTACCCGCGCGAGCGTGCCTGCAGGCGGTCGAACGGAATGTCGATGGGAGTGGCGAGATCGGCGCTGGCCGTCTCCGACAAGATGCGTACGCCGCCGTGGTAATGCTGGTAGGCGCGCGCGGGCGTCCATGCGTCATAGGTCGAGTTGATCGAGACCCCGGTCTTCCCTTGACCCGCGAGCTCCCACGCCATCGCAGTCCCCAGCGCGTTGACGCCGTCGATCAGCAACGGATCGACATTGGGCTCGATCGGATCGAGATACGGCGGCAGAAACAGCCGCGCGCCCCTCGCGTCCATCTGGTGGATGTCGTGCACGATCTGCGGATGCCAGACGTTGTAGAGCGAATCGACCGTCAGCTGCGTCTCCACCTGGGTGAACGCGTACCAGTCCCGGTTGTTGTCGTGCCCGGTGTAATGGTGATACAACTCGGGTGGCGACATCCCCTCGGCGGCCGTGCCAAGCGTGCGATTGTACCACCTCGCCACGATGGTGACGCCGTCGGGGTTCAATGACGGGACCAGCCAGAGAATCACGTTGTCGAGAATCGCGCGCGTGGTGGCGCTCGTGTCTGTCGCCAGCCGGTAGGCCAGCGCGACGGGGGTCAGGTGGCCGCCGACTTCCGTCGAGTGAATGCTCGACGTGATCAGCACAATGGTCTTGCCGCTCTGGAGGGCATCCCGCGCGGCTCGGCTTGTGCGAAACGTGCGAGGGTCAGCGAGGTCGGCGTTGAGCCGCCGGTAATAGTCGAGTCGTCGCAGGTTCTGCGGGCTCGATATGGCCAGGGCGATGAATGGCGCGCCCAGGGTCGTTTTCCCGAGTTCGCGATAATCGACGCGGTCGCTCGCCTTGGCCAGCGCGTCGAAATACCGCACCAGGACTGGCCATTCGACCAGCTTGCGATCGTCACCCGGCTCGAAGCCCAGGATCGACCGCGGCGTGGGAATCGCGGGCGCGGCGCTGGTCGTTCGCGTGGCGGCCGGCCGGCGCGTCGTCCGCCGCTGCGCGCTCAGCGGTGCGACCAACAGCACCGCAGCCGCCCCGATCAGACCCAGACGGCGCACGTTCAATGCTGGCTCGTCGTTGCCGCCGGTGCCGCCTCGCCCGTTCCGATCCAGTGCGCGAACCACGTGCGGATGCGTTCGAGGCGATCCACGAGCAACCACGGTGGGCCGGTGCGGGAGAGGCCGTGGAACGAGCGCGGATAGCGCACGAATTCCGCCGGAATCCCGCGCTTGCGCAGGGACACGAAGAGCTGCTCGGCATCGGTGATCGGCACACGCTTGTCGTCTTCGGAATGCACGATCAGCATCGGCGTATGCATGGTGTTTACATACGCCATGGGCGACAGCACGCGGTAGAGCGAATCACTCTCCCAGGGAGCGCCGCGGAATTCGTACTCGGTGAGCCCCTGAGCGTCCGAGGAGCCATACCAGGAATACCAGTTGAAGATCGACCGGTCGGTCTGCGCAACGCGGAAGCGATTCGTGTGGCCAACGATCCAGTTCGTCATGAAGCCGCCGTACGAGCCGCCCAGCACCGCCATCCGCGTCGTATCGACGCCGCCCTTGGCGCGCGCGATCGCGATATCGACCGCCTGCATCAGATCCTGATAGTCTTCCATGCCCCAGCGCCCGCGCGTCGCATACGTGAACGCGTGGCCGTAGCCAGTCGAGCCGCGGGGGTTCGTGAACAGCATCCAGTACCCCTGACCGGCCAGCATCTGGAATTCTGGAAACAGCACGTTGCCATAGTTGGAGTGCGGCCCGCCGTGAATCGAGAGCACGAGTGGATAGGTCTTCCTCGGCTGGTATCCGAAGGGCTTCATCAACCACCCTTCGATCTTCAAGCCGCCGACGCCGGTGAACCAGAACGTGTCGGCAGGAATGAGCGCGACCTGCTTGAGGAGCGAATCATTGAAGGTGGTCAGCCGCCGCTCGACGCCGCGGGATGGAGCGAGTGGCGCCACATACAGCTCCGTCCCGTGCGTCACATCACTTGCGGTGTAGGTGAGCGCATGTCTGTCCGCGCTCAGGCTGAATCCGCGCAGCTGCCGTTCACCAGTCGTGACTTGCCGAACCGCGCCGCCCGCGGCGGCGACAGCGTAGAGGTGCACGTTGCCGTTCGCCTCGGCGGTGAAGTAGATCGTCTTGCCGTCTGCCGACCAGGTGGGGTCGTTCGGATCGAGGCTCCAATCCACGGTCAGGTTTCGCACATTGCCACCACTGACTGGAACGACGCAGATGTCGTTCTCCATTCCCCGGCCCTTCGAGCACACGAACGCGATCGACTTGCCGTCCGGCGACCACGCCGCAGAGCTGCTCTGCACGAAACCCGTCCGGAGCGGTCGGATCGTTCCGTCGGCGATCGTGAGCAGAAACAGTGCCGGATACGCGTCGTCACGGACTTCCCGATTCTCCGTCGAGTCCTGCTCGAACACGATCGTGCTGCCCTCAGGCGACCAGGCCGGCGAGGTCTGGCTCAACTCGCCACTGGTCAGCTGACGCGGTGTGCCGCCGGCGATCGGCACGAGATACAGATGGCTGGGACGGCGGATCTCTCGCGGCGGCAGGTAGCCGCGCTCATCGGCGACGATCGGGATCGAGGTGTACACGCGGCCGTCAAAACGCTTCGGGTCGGGTCCGCGAGTAATCGCGGTCGGTGACAGGCGCGTGCGCCACGTTTCCTTCTTCATGCTGTCCGGTTCCTCGCCGCGCCAGGAGTAGGCCAGCCACCGCCCGTCAGGCGAAAAGACCGGCATGGCGTGCACACCCCTGATCTGGAACGCCTCGCCGCCGGGTGCTGCCGTCCGCAGGAACCAGATGTCGTCGTCCGAGCCCTCACGCTTGCTCGAAAACGCGAGCAGACCACCGTCCGGCGACCACCGGGGACTCGACGCATCCGTCGAAGGGCTGGTGTACCGGAATGCGGGCGCGGATCCGTCGGCGGGCGCCATCCAGATCTCGTTGTGGCGGCGGTCCTTGTCTTCCACGACCGTCGTCAGGACGAAGGCTACGCGCCGGCCGTCCGGAGAAAGCGCCGGATTGCTGACGACGTTCAGTCGATAGTAGTCCGTGGACTGCCAGGCCCGCGCCTGCGCGGACAGTCTGACGGTCGGACTGATGCACAGAATGAGGACCGCGATCCCAGAACTGCGCATGGAGAACGCTCGGTTTGTCGTGGGGCCAGAAAACTACCGACCCCGGCCGCACAGCGCGACCGGGGTCGTTCCACAGTCCGACAGTCCCTCCGTCCGACCGTCAGACGTTAGTTCAGCTTATGTAGCTCGACGCGCCTGTTCTTCGCTCGTCCTTCAGCCGTCGAGTTCGGCGCAATGTATCCCGAGGCTCCAAATCCGCGCGCCCGCATCCGCAGCGGGCTGACCCCTTTGCGCGCCAGATAGTGCTGCACGGCGCCCGCGCGGCCCATCGAGAGCCGCAGATTCATCATCTTGCCGCCGGTCGAGTCGGTGTAGCCGGCGATTTCGATCCGGATCTGGGGATTGGCAACCAGCGACGCCGCGACCTGATCGAGCACGGCGTACGACTCGCGTGTCAGCACCGACCGTCCCGTTTGGAAATTGACGCCTTGCAAGATGAGCGTGGGACGAGCCGGCGGCGCGCCCGGCGGTGCCGGCGTGACGGGCTCGAACAACAGCAAGCAGCCGAACTGATCGACGCGCGATCCCGGCGGCGTGTTGGGGCAACGATCCTGTGAATCGACCACGCCGTCGCCATCCGTGTCGTGCGCGATCGGGCAGCCATTCCCATCGACCTGAATGCCGCTGGGGGTGTTGGGGCATTTGTCCAGGCTGTCCGGCACGCCGTCCTTGTCGCTGTCCGCCGGGCAGCCGGTGGCATCCACCGGTGTGCCGGGGACCGTGTCCGGGCAGCGATCGATCCCGTCGAACACCTTGTCGCCGTCGGAATCGGAGGGACAGCCATTCGCATCGACCGTCGCACCAGCGGGCGTATCGGGGCACCTATCGATGCCGTCCCAGACGCCGTCATGGTCGGAATCGATCGGACAGCCGTCGCTATCGACCTTGGCGCCGGCAGGTGTTGCCGGGCATTTGTCGAGCAGATCGTTTACGCCGTCGCCATCCGAATCCCCGGGGCCGGCCGCCGCCGCCGGACAACCTTTGGCGTCGACCGTCGCGCCGGCAGGGGTGTCGGGACACTGATCGATCCCGTCGAGCACCTTGTCGCCGTCCTGATCGTGCGGGCAGCCGCGCGCGTCAACCGTTGCGCCAGTCGGCGTGTCGGGACAGGCATCGATCCCATTCAGGACGCCATCGCTGTCCGCGTCGGCGGGACAGCCGCGCTTGTCGACCGTAGCACCGTGCGGGGTATCGGGACACGCATCGTCCGTGTCGGCGACGCGATCGCCATCGGCGTCGCCCGGCCGCTGACGGCTGTCTGACTGGAAGAAGGCGACCCCCGCCGATCCGACGAAGTGGGTGGCATGCTGGCTGAACGTGCTGCTCGTCTGTGGCGTGTAGATGCCCCGTGCCTCGAACCGGAACGCCACGCGTGAGGTCATGTACATCTTCACGCCAGCCCCGCCATGGACACCGCCGTCCGTGAAGCGATAGGGATTGGTGCCGCCGAAATCGAGGCGCGAGTAGCCACCCAGCAGGTAGACCGTCATCCGGCTCGCGTTCAGCGTGTTCACGACGAGACTGCCCCCGCCGATCAGCGGCTCGAGGTGCGCCGTGCCGACATCCTGCGGCGATTGAAACAGAGCTTCCACCTCGAGGCCGATCATCGGCGTCACAGCGTAGGCGAACCGCACGCCGCCACCGAGCTTGTTCGACAAACCGAACGTGTTGTCGTATTTCGTGAACGCGCCGAACAAGCCGACTTCATACCGGCGATCGTACTGTGCCGCGAGCGGGTTTGCCGACAGCGCCAGCAGCACAAGTATCGGGGCGAGCTTTCTCACGATTGGCCTCCGCCTCAGTTAGTCTGCCGCAGCTCGACGCGCCGGTTCAACGCTCGGCCGGCCGGCGTCGTGTTGGGCGCGACGGGCTGCGTGGGGCCGTAGCCCTTGGCGACCATCCGGTCGAGCGCGACACCCTTGGTCGCCAGATACGTCAGTACCGCCTGCGCGCGAGCCTGAGAGAGGCGCAGGTTGGTCACGGACATTCCCGTGTTATCCGTATGACCGGCGATTTCGATCTTGATGTCAGGGTTGGCGACGAGCGACGCCGCCACGATGTCGAGTATCGTGTACGAGTCGGGCTTCAGCGCCGAGCGCCCAATTTCGAACGTCACGCCACGCAGGACGACGGGCGTCTTCGCCTCGGTGAAGAGGATCGGACACCCTGCCGCATCGACACGCGTGCCGGCGGCGGTACCGGGGCATTTGTCCTTGGTGTCGTCGATGCCGTCGCCGTCAGTGTCGGACGCACGTTGGCAACCGGCCGTATCGACTTCCGTGCCTGCCGGCGTGTTGGGGCATTTGTCGAGGCCGTCGGGCACGCCATCCTTGTCGCTGTCGACCGGACAGCCGGTCGTGTCGACGGTGGCGCCGGGCGGCGTATTGGGACATTGATCGGGACCATCGGGAACGCCGTCGGCGTCCGCATCCGTCGGACAGCCCTGCGCATCCACGCGAGCCCCGGTCATGGTTCCAGGGCACTTGTCGATCCCGTCATACACTCCGTCAGCATCGGCGTCCTTGGGGCAGCCGCGGGCGTCGACCTCTGCGTGCTCGACCGTATTCGGACAGGCATCGAGGCCGTTGAACACGCCGTCGCGGTCGGAATCGGTCGGGCAGCCGCGCGCGTCCACCACCGCGCCTGCCGGTGTGGACGGGCAAGCGTCCGTACGGTCGGCTATGCCATCCTGGTCGGCGTCGCGGAATGCGCTCGGCCCGGTGAAGATGGAGAGCCCGGCGGACGCCACGACGTGGCCGGCCCAGTTACCGCCCGAGAACCGGGTACTGGGAGAGTAGATAGCGCGTCCTTCGATTCGGAGGGCGACCCGGTCGCCGAAGAACAGCCGGTCCCCGATCGCCCCATGCAGCGCGTTGTCGTTGAAGCTGTAGCCGGGACGATCGCCGAACTCGACTCGGGTATAGCCGCCGAGAATATAGAAGAGGTTGTGCGTGCCCCCGGTGTTGAGTACCAGACTGCCGCTCCCCAGCGTCACCGTCGGGTTGACGCCGCCCGCCCAGGGCGTCGGCTGCTGGGAGCCGAGTTCGAACTCGAGCCCGACGTGGGGACTGAAGAAATAGCCGAGCCGGCCGCCACCGCCGATCTGCTTGTCCAACTGGAAGGCGTGATCATAGCGCGTGTACGAGCCGAACCCGCCGATTTCGAACTGATGGGTATGCTGGGCAACACAGAGGGCTGGAACGGCAGTGAGACACAACGCGAACAGTGTCGTCTGCGGGCGCATGTTACTCCCCTGAGGTTAACGACACTCCCACGTTAATAATCTGCACCAGGTTGAGAAACCCCTGTAGCGCGTCCATTTGTAGCGCGCATCACCATCCGTCTGGTCTTAGGGGTGCCCGTTTCCTCCACGAATGAAACGCAGCGCCTGGCTGAGCTGCTCGGCGAGGGCAGACAATTCGGTCGCGCCGTGCGCGAGATCCTGGATCGCGCGCAACTGTTCAGCCGCCGCGGCGGCAACGGCTTGGGCTTCCTGGCTCGAGGTCTCGGCTCCGGCGCGCGCCTGGCCAAGCGATTCCGTGATCTTCGCCGCGAGGTCGGCGCTCTGGCGACCGAATTGGGCGACCTGTTTTCCCGCGCGCGCCGTCTCGGCGGCGGCCTCCGCGATCCGATCGAGGTCCTGCACCCACGCCGCCGAGTTCTGCACGACCTGAGTGAGGTCTGCCCGGATGCGCTCGATCAACTGTGCGGCGCGATCCAGTGCGCGGCGCGTGTCCTGCACCGCCTTGCCGACATTGCGCGCCTCACGCCCGCTCGCCTCTGCGAGTTTGTGGACCTCGTCGGCGACGACCGCGAATCCTCGGCCGTGAATCCCGGCGCGCGCCGCCTCGATCGTCGCGTTAAGCGCGAGCAGATTCGTCTGGTTCGCCACAAAGCCGAGCGTCTCGGAGAACTTCTCGACCTGCGTCGCGACGTCGCGCAGCCGGCCGACTTCGGCGGCGCTTTCCTCGGTGGTGGCGCCGAGGTCGGTCAACTGGCGCACGGCGTCCTGCGTGCCGGTGCGCACGCGGTCGGCGGTTTTCTCCATTTGCGCGCCCGCCTCGCCCGTCCGGTCGCCGGCTGCTGCCAGCTCGGCCGCGCTTCCCTTCAGCTGGCCGGCTTCGCGCGCAGCCGTTCCGACCAGCGTCGCGGCTTGTCTGGCGCCGTGGCTGGCGCGCTGCGCGGCAGCGGCCACTTCCTGGCTCGACGCGTGGATCTCCTGCGTGGTCGCGGTGAGCGTTTGCACGTAGTGCATCGTCTGATCGGACGCGCCGGTGACCGGCCGCAACGAGCCGTCGATCGCAACCATCAGCGCGAGCTGCGGCGCCAGCAACTCGAGGAGATCGCCGTCGGACTGGCGGTACATCGCGGGGTCGGAGTGCCGCACGCTCCAGAGCCCCACCAGCTGCCCCGCGTGGTACAGCGGGACGAGCATTTCCGACCCCGGCGTTTCCGCGCCGGGGACGACAACCTGATCCTTGGCGAGGCCATGCGCGACGACCGGACGGCGCAGTCGCAAGGCTTCGCCGGTCAGACCGGCGTCGGCATCGAAGCGGAGTGTCGTTCCCGGCTGCGCCGCAGTATCGGCGACGAGCTCCATTTGGCGCGTGCGCGCGTCGTAGCGGGCAAATCCCATCTGTTCCCAGGGCACCAGCTGGCGGGTCAGCTCCTGCACGCGCTTGAAGCTCTGCGTCAGCGTCAACTCGGCGGCAATCACCTGCGCGAGCCGCTGAATCAAGTGCAGCTCGTCCGCGCGCACGCCAAGTCGTAACACCTGGAGACTGCCGGCCGTGGCGATCATCAATGCGAGCAAAAACATCGCGCGCGTCCCGGCGGGAATGCCCGCGTGTACGACGGCCAACCACGCGAGCGCCAGCGTCGCCGACACGAGATAGACGATCGATTCCCAGCGCAGCGTGAGCCGCGCATCTACCCAGGCGATCGACTGTCCGAGCGCCAGCTCGAGATAGAACGTGCCGTTCACGATGAGCGGCAGAATCACGAGGGTCAGGGCAACGACCCAGGCGTTCTCGGCCGACAAGGCGGCGGCCCCCGTTGCGCCGCTCAGCCGGAGATACATCAAGCCAACAAATGCGGACCCCGCCGTCAGGTGAGACGCATTGCCCAGCGCGGTCCGCAGCGGCATGCGACGCAGGAACACGTCGCCGACGATCATCGCGAGCGGAGCCACGATCGCGGCGAACGCCCACCCATGATCGAGAATCGCGTAGAGCATCGCGCCGAGCACGTACGACGAGAAGCCGTTTCCGGGGAGCGCGATGCCGTAGCGACGCGTGATGGCGGCGGCGAGGACGAGCAGGGTGCCGGCGAGCGGCAGATTCTCCCCGGCGGGAACGCGGCCGTTGACATAGGCGACGAGCCCGGCGCCGAAACTGACGAGTGCAGCGATCGAAACCGCGATACGGACGATGAGCGCCGCTGCCCCGGAGACGCGCGACGGGAGCCGCATGTCGCGCAAAGTCGGCGCCGTGGCGCGGGGTGTCAAGCGCGACTATCGTTCCCGCCATGACCGTCACCATCGAATACTGCGTCGTCTGAAACTACGAGCCTCGGGCCACCGGTCTGGCGGCCGAGCTCCGCGATGCGTTTCCACATGCTGAGGTGCGCTTGATCCAGTCGTCGGGCGGCGTCTTCGAGGTGGACGTCGACGGACGCCGCGTATTCTCCAAGAAGACGACGAAGCGCCACGCCGAACCCGGTGAAGTGCTGCGGTTGATTCGCGAGGCAGCGGGCCCTGCTCCCAAAAAGCGGTGAGAATTGCCATCTCCACGGGCGGCGGTGACGCGCCTGGGCTGAATGCCGTCATCCGTGCGGTGGTGCTGAGCGCCGTCCATCGCGGCTGGGAATGCGTCGGAATCAGGCGGGGATTTGGCAGCCTGCTGGGTGAGGGCGAGCTCCTGCCGCTCGGGCCTCATGAAGTGCGGGGCATCACGCACCTGGGTGGCACGATCCTCGGAACGTCAAACCGCGGCAATCCTCTCAAATGGCGTATGCAGCGACCGGATGGCTCCTGGGAGGAGCGCGACCGGACGCAGGAGTTGCTCGATTCTTTCCGCGCGAATCGGCTGGACGCCCTGGTTGCGATTGGCGGCGAAGGGACGCTCGGCATCGTCCTCGCTCTCTGGAAGAAGGGGCTCCCGGTCGTCGGCGTCCCCAAGACGATCGATAACGACGTTGGCGGCACCGTCGCCACCTTCGGGTTCGACACCGCCGTCGCAACCGCCACGGATGCCATCGACAAGATGCACTCGACCGCTGAGAGCCATGAGCGTGTGATGGTCGTCGAGGTCATGGGCCGGCACGCGGGGTTCATTGCGCTGAACTCGGGGATAGCCGGGTCCGCCGACGTGATTCTGATTCCCGAAATCCCGTTCGATATCAACAAGGTCTGCGACAAGATTCGGCGCCGGGAAGCCGAGGGGCGGCATTTCAGCATCGTCGTCGTCGCCGAGGGCGCTGCTCCGAAAGGTGGCACGGTCTCGCTCGTCGATCCCTCCCACGAACGGCTGGGCGGCATCGGCGACAAGGTGGCGCACTCGATCGAGCAGATGACCGGAAAAGAGACGCGGGCACTGGTGCTTGGCCATCTCCAGCGCGGTGGGAGCCCAACGACCTTTGACAGGTTACTGGCGCTCCGGTTCGGTGCGGCGGCGGTCCGCTTGATCGCGGAACGCCAGTTCGGGATGATGGTGGCACTTCAACCACCACGCATCGTGACGCTCCCCCTCGAAGAGGCGCTGGCGATGCCTCGCCGAGTGCCGCTCGACTCCGATACGATCGCAACCGCCCGCGACCTCGGTGTCAGCTTCGGAGATTGAGGAAGGACAATTGTTTCCGAGTATGGACATGCGGCGGCCAGCGTCTCATGTCATAACTATCTCGCAATAAATAGCTTACACGCTCTCCCCCTCATGGCATGCCTCTTCCTTAGTCCCAGGCACCAAAGGAGGAAGCCATGAAACGCATGCTCATTCTCGTAGGACTGTTGTTTAGTGTTGCTACTTCAGTTGGCCGCGCGCAGACACGCGTCGGTGTCTCGTTGAGCTTCGGCGACCCCTACTTTGCCGGCCAGGTCGTCATCGGTCGTCCGTATTACCAGCGCTACGCACACCCCTACTTCGATCGCTACCGTCCTGGGCCCGTATTTGTGGTGGAGCCGCGTTACTACCGGGAGCCACGCGTGATCGTCGTGCGGCCTCATCGGTATTACCGCCATCGCTATCATCGCGGCTGGTAGGACCTCACGCCTGACCCCCTCTCCACACAGTGGAGAGGGGATTTTTTTGTAGGCCGCTTTCTATATTGCAGCAGTGCGTATCTCCCGCGACCACTTCCTCCCCCCCGATCCCAAGGCATTCCTCGCAGCTGAGCCGTCTACCGGACGGGTCATCGTTATTGCTCCGACGCGCGCCGCCTGCGAAACGATCGAACTCGCGCTGGGTCTCGAGCTCGAAACGCTGCTGGAGCGCGAACATGGCGGCGATATCCGACGGCTCGCCGGGTCAGGTCAGGGGTTTGGGATCGTTGCGGGGACCGGCACCGGAAAGACGCTCGCCATCCGTAGCATGGCTGAGACGATCCTCGGGGCGCCGCTGAAGGTCGGAGTAGTCAATCGCGAGCGCGAAGCAACGCCCGAGACACCCACCTGGAACGTCGTCATTGTCACGACCGGGATCGCGCGGCGCTGGTTCCAGGATGGCCTCATCACGGCGCAGGACACGCTGGTCGTCGACGAGATCCATCAGACTTCGGCCGAGATGGAGCTCTGTCTCGCGCTCGGCAAGCGTGCCCGTTGCCGCTTCATCTGGTTGTCGGCCACAGTCGATCCGACCTTCTATGCTGACTATCTCGCGTCGGCTGAGGTCCTGGAGACGCGCGCGTTCGATCCTGCGAAGGCAGCTCAGGTCAATGTGCTCGCCGAGCAGCCGCTGGAGTTTTTGAACGATCGTTTCATAAAGCGGGTCATGCGGGAGCGTCGAGGAGTGGCCGTTTTCGTGCCGACGAGGGCCGAAGTGGAGCAGATCGCCAGGGAGCTGGGCGACAGCTGGCCCAACCTCGCCACGGCGTTCTATCACGGTGGCGAGCCGATCCGGGTCATCCGACCTTTTCTTGACGGTTTGGTCAAACGTCCCTTCCTCCTGGCGATGACGGCAGCCGGTCAGTCGGCGCTCAACATTCGCGGACTCGATACGGTCGTCATCTACGACGCCCGTTATACCAACGTCGTCGAACGCGGGAAGAACGTGCTGACGCGCGCCTATCTAGGAGCGAACGAGATCCTCCAGATGGCGGGCCGCGTGCACGGACGGGTCCAGCAGGGTGAGGTCTACATTCTCAGTGACCGCGACCTCGCGTTCGAGGATCTGCGACCGACCGCCCCCGAGTTCCAGCTGGCTGGCGACGCGGAGCGCGTGGCGATCACATGCGCGGCGCTCGGTGTCGACGCGACGGAGCTCGACCTGCCGGTCCCGCTCGATCGGCGCGCCTATCGCGAGAGCGTCGACCTGCTGTCAGGACGTGGACTCATAGAACATGGCAGGCTAACGACTTACGGACGTGCTGTGGAGGCCATGCCGGTCGAGCGGCCGTGGGGCGAGATGCTGTATCACGCCGAGCCGACGCTCGTGCCCCTGGTTGCCGTCGCATCCAACATCGAATCGCTGCATCGCATGACGCGCGAAGAGCGTCAGCTGGGCGGACTCATCGTGCCGGGATCGGATCACATCACCGCCTACAACCTCTATGCCGAAGCGGTGAACAAATACGGATACCTTGGCGAAGTGTATGGGCTGCCCCGCCACTTGTTTCGAGATAAGGAGATCGAACGCTGGGCCGAGGATCGTGGAGTGCTGGTCAAGGCGATCGAGGACATCGCCCTCGGGACGGCGTCGGTTTATCGGCAATTGGAACTGTCGCTACCCGCCAAGCTCCCCTATGGCGACCGTAAGACATTAGAGCTCTTTGCTGACCTTTTGGCCAAGATCATGCCGTTCGATCTCATCATTGATGAGCAGACGGCAGACGGCCGAGAGGCACGCGTCAGCCGCAGCTCGGTGTGCGGCAGCTGGGGTGCGATCGCAGGGTCGCTGCGCTATTTCGCCGACCGGTTCGGGGTGCCGCGCGCCAGCATCGAAGGCACGCAGATCCCGGAGCGAGCCAGTCGGCGCTACGTTCGCCGCGGCAAGCCCGCTGTGACGTTCGAACGGCAGCGGCGGCGTGAGAGACTCATGGTTGTTCGCACCGTGGAGTATTTCGGCTTCACGCACGATCGGGACGTCGAGCCCTTGCCCAGCCCCTTCCCCGCGGATCTGGCCGATTCCGCCCGGCAGGCGTTAGTCGAGGCGCTGCTGGCAGGTGCAACGCCTCACCCTGACCAGGCCAAGGTCCGGCGCGCGTTGGAGCGATTCGGACACTACTGGCGACGCTCGGGTGGCCAGCTGAGCCAGGCAGAAGGCGAGCACATCGCCCAACAGATGGCGGCACAGCTTGCGAGCGTGGGTTCTTGGGACGCCTTCATCGGAGCCCGAATCAGCATCGACCCCGATGCGGCCATCCCGGAAAGCGAACGGCGCCGGCTCGACGCATTGCCTGCGTCAGTATTCCTCTACGGTGACAGGGTGCCTGTGGATTATGACGTGGAACATGGCGTCGGCGTGGTCCGGCTTCGGCTGAAGGAAGGGCAGGCGCGCCGGCTCCATCCCAAGGATCTGCCGCCTTTCGATCGGCCGGTGCGCTATACCGTAACCCGCGGCAAGCACGAGGCCGTCCGGGCGAGCTCGCTCGAGGAACTGCGATATGGACTGCGGGCCCTGGGGTCCATGCATCGGGCGCGCGTGATGCGGGGAGGGCGGCGGCCGCGGCGGCGCTAGGTCTTCGCGGTTACTTCGAGCAGGGACAGCCACAACGCGTCGTACGCGTCGCGCGCATCGGCAGGCGGCACCCCCGTCGCCAGCGCAATAGCGCAGCCATCTAGGATCGCATCGCGAGCGGCGTCCTCGAACTCGACCTGCTTGACCGATCGGTCAACCAAACCCGCAGCGCAGAGACTTAACCACGCTCGCGTCGTGCCGTCTTCCGACTGACGCCGCAGCTCTTGCCAGCAGGCTTCAAGACCCGCCGCCCCGGGGGCGCTCGACAACGCGCGCTCCAGTGCCGCACTGCGGGATGCGTCGATCTGGGACGCAGCGGCGCGCAGCAATCTGCCGCGTGATGCGTAGTGATAAAGGATTAAGCCCTTCACGACGCCTGCTCGTCTGGCGACCGCGTCGAGCGTGAATCCCTCGACCCCCGCGCGCTGCAGCGTTTGAACGGCTGCCGTGAGAATCGTGGACCGGGTGGCGGTGGCGTCCTTGGGCATGTTGTCCCGGCGGTCAATACTGCGTTGCAGTCATTGGGGCGCAAGC
>QHTY01000047.1:550-8764 GCA_003220985.1 Gemmatimonadota bacterium | reverse complement strand
CGGTTTCGACCGGCGAGCGCCGCCGCAAGCCCCCGGCGCCCTTTACGACGAGCACGATGCAGCAGGAAGCGGCCAAGCAGCTGGGCTTCTCGGCCGGCCGTACGATGCGGGCCGCGCAGAAACTGTATGAGGGAGTAGAAGTTGGGGATCAGGGATCGGTAGGTCTGATCACCTATATGCGTACCGATTCCGTTCGTGTGTCCGACGCGGCGATCAAGCAGGCCCGCGAGTACATCAACGCCCAGTTCGACAAGCGCTATCTACCCGACGAGCCGAACGTGCATAAAGGCGGCCGGGGCTCGAAGGTGCAGGACGCGCATGAGGCGATTCGCCCAACCGAAGTAGGTCTCACGCCCGACGATCTCAAGAAATACCTCGAACGCGACCTCTTTAAGCTCTACCAGCTGATTTGGCGGCGCTTCCTCGCCTCGCAGATGACGCCGGCGGTCTACGAAGCGACGAAAGTCGACTTCGACCTGGCCAACGGGCGCTTCCTGTTCCGCGCGACCGGCTCCCGCGTCCTGTTCGACGGCTACCACGCGCTCTACAGCGAGGCCCACGAGGCCGAAGACGCCAAGACGCTCGACAGCCTTGCGCCCATCCCGAAGCTCGCCGAGGGCGACCGGGCGACGCTGAAACAAGTGGTGCCCAGCCAGCACTTTACCGAGCCGCCGCCGCGCTACAGCGAAGCGAGTTTGGTGAAGGAGCTGGAGCGCCTGGGGATCGGACGGCCTTCCACCTACGCCGCCATCATTTCCACGCTTCGAACGCGGTGGTATGCGACTGCCAAGGACCGCCGCTTTCAGCCCACGCCTCAGGGGGAGACCGTCTGGAAGGTGCTGAAGCGGTCGTTCCCGGAGGTCTTCGAGGTCGGGTTCACCGCGAACATGGAAAACGAGCTGGACAAGGTTGAAGAAGGGGATCTCGACTGGCAGGCCGTGCTGGGGGATTTCTGGCTCCCGTTCAACCGTGCGCTCGAAGCGATCGACATCAACAAGATCATCCACGAGGTTCACGACCTGTCGGGGCTGAACACGGAGAGATGTCCCAAGTGTGGCTCGCCACTCGAAGTGAAGAGCTGCCGCTTTGGGCCGTGCCCTCCGACGAGATCTGTAAAGAGTGCGGCGCACCCATGGTGATCAAGACCGGACGCTTCGGCGAGTTCCTGGCGTGCACGCGCTATCCTAAGTGCAAGTACACGCAGCCGGTCCCGCTCGGCATCAAGTGTCCGAAGTGCGGCGTGGGCGACCTCGCCGAGCGCCGCACGAAGCGTGGCCGGACGTTCTACGGTTGCCTGCGCTACCCGGATTGCGATTATTCGACTTGGAATAAGCCGGTCGCCGTCCCCTGCCCGAGCTGCGGGTTCGTCGGGATGGAGGAGATCAAGTCCAAGACGACGGGAGAAACGACACGCAAGTGTCTCAAGTGCGCGCATCAGATGCTGGTCGAAGAAGCCGCCCCCGAGGCCGAAGAGGTGACGACGTAGACGTCATCGGCGGCGGTCTCGCCGGCTGCGAGGCCGCCTGGGCGCTTGCCGAGCGAGGGCTGAGGGTGACCCTCCACGAGATGCGCCCCGTGCGGATGACGCCGGCGCATCAAACCGACGGTCTCGCCGAGCTGGTCTGCAGCAACACCTTCAAATCGGTCGAACCCACGCACGCGCACGGCCTGCTCAAGGCCGAGATGCGCCTGCTCGGCGGGGGGGGGGGCAGCATCGTGCTGCAAGCGGCCGACGAGGCCCGGATTCCCGGCGGCAGCGCGCTCGCCGTGGATCGCGTCGTGTTTTCAGCGCGCGTGCAGGAGCGTGTGCTCGGTCACCCCAACATCAAGCTGGTGCGAGGGGAGGTCACGGAGCTTCCCTCACCGGGCATCGTCGCGACGGGACCTTTGACGTCCGACGCACTCGCGAGCGCGATCGCCGCTCGGCTCGGCGTCCAATCGCTCGCGTTCTACGACGCGATTGCACCCATCGTCTCCGCCGACTCGCTCGATTACACGCGACTCTTCAAGGCGTCGCGGTACGGCAAGGGTGGCGGCGACGACTACTGGAATGCGCCGCTCACGCAGGCGGAGTACGAAGCGTTCGTCGCCGCGCTCATCGCGGGCGAGCAGTACGTGCCGGGACATGAGTTCGACAAGGTTCCGTACTTCGAAGGCTGCCTGCCCGTCGAAGAGATGGCGCAGCGAGGACCCGAGACTCTCCGGTTTGGTCCGATGAAACCCATCGGTCTACCGGGTGACTCATATGCCGTGGTTCAGCTGAGGCAAGAGGACCGCGCCGGGCAGATGTGGAATCTCGTGGGCTTCCAAACGCGGCTGAAGACCGGAGCCCAGCAAAAGATCTTCCGGACCATTCCGGGACTCGGGGCAGCGGAGTTCCTACGGTTTGGGAGCATTCACCGCAACAGCTACTTGAACGCGCCCGCCGCGTTGACCGCGCATCTCTCGGCGAAGGACGACCCGCAGCTGCTCTTTGCGGGGCAGCTCACGGGGGTTGAGGGCTACACCGAATCCGCCGCGACCGGCATGCTGGCCGGCATCAACCTGGCCCGCCTCCTTGCCGGTGAGGAGCCGCTCACCCCGCCGCCCACGACGATGCTGGGCGCGCTGTATCGCTACCTGCGGGAGACCGATCCGGCACGGTTCCAGCCGATGAACGCGAACTTCGGGTTGTTGGAACCCCTCGCCAACCCGCCGAGAGACAAGTTCAAGAAGAAGGAAGCGTTGGCGGAGCGGGCGCTGCGGGAGATGGAGAAGTTCGCGAAGGTCCTCTCCCCCCGTCAGGGGGTGAGGTTATGAACGAGATCTCCGAATTCGTCGAGTTCCTGGAAAAGGAGCGCAACGACTCGCCGCACACCGTAAAGGCCTACGAGCGGGACGTCAGTGCCTTCGGCGCATTCTGTCGGGACTACTACGGCGGCCCCTGGACCTGGGCGGGGGTGGACCGGTTGGCGATCCGCGGTTTTCTCGCGGCCGAGCAGCAGCGCGGCGTCGGCAAGCGGTCGATGGCGCGGGCGCTGTCCGCACTGCGCACATTCTACCGTTTCCTGAATGCCACGCGGGGCATCGAAGTGAATCCGGCGCGGGCGGCGCGCACGCCCAAGATCGATCGCACGCTGCCCGTGTATCTCGATCGCCAGGAAACCGACGAGCTGTTCAAGAGCGCCGAGCAGCGTGCAGGCGCGGGTGGGTTCAGGGAGACGCGCGATCTGGCGATGCTGGAGATGTTCTACTCGACTGGCATGCGTCTCTCCGAGCTCGCCGGGCTGAATGACGCCGACGTCGATCTCGTATCCGATCAGGTAAAGCTGCGGGGGAAGGGCAAGAAGGAGCGGATCGTCCCCGTCGGCTCGCGCGCCACGACCGCCCTGCGGCGCTACCTGCGCATGCGCGGCGAAGGTCGGGCGCTGTTCGTGAACAGCCGCGGCAAGCGGTTGAGCCCGCGCGGCGTGCAGAAAGCGATGAAGCGCCTGTTCGAAACGATCGCGCGGGGAACCCATCTCCATGTTCACGCGTTGCGGCATTCGTTCGCGACGCACTTGCTGGACGCGGGCGCCGATCTCAGATCCGTGCAGGAATTACTGGGTCATGCGTCGCTCGGGACCACGCAAGTGTATACTCATACGTCGGTGGACCGGTTGAAGAAGGTCTACCATCAGGCCCACCCTCGTGCGTAACGGGAAACGAGAAACGGGAAACGTGCAACGCATACATAGCACCACAATCCTCAGTGTCCGGCGCGACGGCAAGGTCGCGATCGGCGGCGATGGCCAGGTCACGGTCGGCGAGACGGTGATGAAGGCCAATGCCAACAAGGTGCGGACGCTGAAGGGCGGGAGGATTCTCGCGGGGTTCGCCGGCGCGGCAGCGGACGCCTTCACGCTATTCGACAAGTTCGAGGAAAAGCTCGAGCGCTATCCCACGAACCTGCCGCGCGCCGCCGTCGAGCTGGCGAAGGACTGGCGCTCCGATCGCGTGTTGCGCCGGCTCGAGGCGCTGCTGGTCGTCGCGGACCAGGAGCACGGCTACGTCATCAGCGGCTCGGGCGAGCTGATCGAGCCCGATGACGGCATTCTGGCGATCGGCTCGGGCGGCTCGTTTGCGCTCGCCGCGGCCCGCGCGCTGCTGGGCACGACCAAACTGGCGCCCGTGGAAATCGTGAAACGCTCGCTCGAGATTGCCGCCGAGATCTGCGTCTATACCAACGACAACATTACGGTACTCGAGTTATAAATGGCCAAGCTACCCGCCTCACCTCCAGAACCTCCACCAACCTCCACGCAAGCTCCACCAGCTGGGGAGGAAACGCTCCCCTGGTTGGAGGAGCTGCCGCCGAAGAAGATCGTCGCCGAGCTGGACCGCTACATCGTCGGGCAGGAAGCGGCGAAAAAGGCGGTCGCCATCGCGGTCCGCAACCGCTGGCGCCGTGCCCAGGCGCCCGAAGAGATCCGGGACGAGATCATGCCGAACAACATCATCATGATCGGTCCGACGGGCGTCGGGAAAACAGAGATCGCGCGCCGGCTGGCACGGCTCGCGGGAGCGCCGTTTCTCAAGGTTGAAGCCTCGAAGTTCACCGAAGTGGGCTACGTCGGCCGCGACGTCGAGTCGATGGTGCGCGAGCTGGTGGACGTCTCGATCAACATGGTCCGCTCCGAGCGCGAGGATGACGTCTACCCAACAGCCGAGCAGAGAGCTGAAGAACGGCTTCTCGACTTGCTGTTGCCGCCGTTGCCATCGCCGCCCTCCGCCGCCCCTTCGCCGCCCGGTACGGCACCGGGTCCTGAGGCGGCCGCCGGAGTCGCCGCCCGACCGTTATTTGTGGTGTCATCCAAAGGTGATGTTCACCCCAAGGTGCCGGAGGCGGAAACCGAAGCCCAGGAAAGGCGCCGCCGCACGCGTGAGAAGCTGCGCCAACAACTGAAAGACGGGCAGCTCGAGGAGCGCGACGTCGAGATCGAGGTGCAGCAGCAGAGTTTCCCGATGCTGGAGATGATGCAGCCGCCGCAGGGCATGGAAGGGCCGGACATCAATTTCGGCGAAATGATTCAGGAGCTGATCCCGAAGAAGAAAAAGCGCCGCACCGTACATCTGCACGAGGCGCGCCGCATCCTGATCGACGAAGAGCTGAAGAAGCTGGTCGACATGGACGACGTGGTGAACGAGGCGCTGGACCGCGTCGAAAACCACGGCGTCATCTTCATCGACGAGATCGACAAGATCACCGGCCAGCGCGGCCAGAGCACCGGCCCCGACGTGTCCCGCGAGGGCGTCCAGCGCGACCTCCTGCCGATCGTCGAGGGTTCTACGGTACAGACGCGTTACGGCTACGTGCGCACCGATCACATCCTCTTCATCGCGGCGGGCGCATTCCATATCGCCAAGCCCAGCGACCTGATTCCGGAGCTGCAGGGCCGCTTCCCGATTCGCGTCGAGCTCTCGTCGCTGACCGAGGCCGATTTCGTGCGCATCATGACGGAGCCGGAGAATGCCCTCACCAAGCAGTACGCGGCGCTGTGCGCGTCGGATGGCGCGACGCTCGAGTTCACCGCGGACGGCGTGAAGGAAATCGCGCGCATCGCGGCAAAGGTGAACGAGCGCATGGAGAACATCGGCGCCCGGCGGCTGCACACCGTGATGACGACGCTGCTCGAAGACGTGATGTTCGAGCTGCCAGACTATCCTTCCAAACACATCGTGTTCGACGGGCCGGCGGTGCGGGAGCGGTTGCTGCGGATCGTGGAGGATGAGGACCTCAGGAAATACATCCTGTAGTGCGATTATGACGTTTGGCGCGCGGCGTGCTCCATTAAGGGCACGCCGTTTTACTTCGAGGATAGGAATTGCGCACAGGGGAGATCCTCACACACGGAGGACTCTATGAAGCGCCTGCCGCAGTTGCTTGCCCTCGCCGCGGTCCTCGCTTGCTCCGATGCCCCCTTCGCACCGACCGTCGAGAACATGGCCGGCGATTACACGGCCCATGTCCTGTTGACGAGCGACAACGCGGGTGCTGTCGATTGGATCGCCCGCGGGGCGACGCTCACCTTGGGACTGGGGCGCGACGGCACCACGTCCGGTCACCTGTTCGTGCCCGGCGGAGGCGACGGTGGGTCCGACCTGGATGCGGACATGGCGGGCGTGTGGCTGCTCGTCGGCGGCAAGGTCAGTTTCGGACAGACCGCCGACACATTCGTGCGCAACATGGACTTCGTTCCCAGCCAGGACCGCCTGTCCGGCGATCACACCTTCGACGACGGCACGCGCGTCAGGGTCGTCCTCACAAAGTAGCTACCGCTCAGCCTTGTTCTTCCCGGGGCCCCCGGGTAAAATCCGTCACACAATCCTGTCATTTTGACCTACGTTCCCCTCTCCCAAGGGGAGAGGGGGCCAGGGGGTGAGGTGGCGAAGCGCGATTTCCTCCAGATCACCGATTTCAGCCGCGAAGAGGTCGAACAGCTCTTCGACCTCGCCAAGCGCATGAAAGCCCGCGCCTATCGGGAGACCCCCCTGGCCGGCAAGACGCTGGCGATGATCTTCGCCAAGTCGTCTACCCGCACCCGCGTCTCCTTCGAGGTCGGCGCGTACCAGCTGGGCGGCCGGGCGCTCTTCCTCTCCAGCAAGGACATCCAGATCGGCCGCGGGGAGCCGATCCCCGACACCGCCCGCGTGCTGTCGCGCTACGTCGACGGCATCATGATCCGCACCTACGACCACGCCGAAGTCGAGGAGTTGGCCCGCTTCTCCACGATCCCCGTGATCAATGGGCTGACGGACCTCACGCACCCCTGCCAGGTCCTCGCCGACCTCTTCACGGTCAAAGAGCACCTCGGCGGCTGGGAGGGGAAGCGGATCGCCTGGGTCGGCGACGGCAACAACATGGCCAACGCCTGGCTCGAGGCCGCCACCGTGCTCGGCTTTGAGCTGCGGCTGGCATGCCCCGAGGGGTTCGAGCCGAACATCGCCAGGTACGGGGCGGCGAAGAAGCACGGCTGCATCATGGTCACCGAGGTGCCCGAGGAAGCGGTCGAAGGCGCGCACGTGATCAACACCGACGTGTGGGCCTCGATGGGTCAGGAAGGCGAAGCCGAAGCTCGGCGCAACGCGTTCAAGGGCTACACGGTGGATGCGGAGCTGATGAAGCTGGCGGATCCGAAGGCCATCTTCCTGCATTGCTTGCCGGCACATCGCGGGGAAGAAGTCACAGCGGATGTGATTGATGGACCGCAGTCGCGTGTGTGGGACGAAGCTGAGAACCGGCTCCATGTGCAGAAGGCGCTTCTTGCAACCCTGATGGGATCATGACCACCGAGACCTTGAAACGCACCCCGCTCCACGACGTCCACGTCGCCCTCGGCGCCAAGATGGTGCCGTTCGCGGGCTTCGAGATGCCCGTCACCTATCCGACGGGCATCAATAGCGAGCACCGCGCGGTGCGCGAGGACATCGGGGTATTCGACGTTTCGCACATGGGCGAGTTCGAGATTACCGGCTCGGACCGCAACGCCTTCGTGCAGCGTGTCACCTGCAACGACGTCGGCGCCCTAAACCCGGGGCAAGCGCAGTACTCGGGGATTCTAACGAAGGACGGCACGTTCGTCGACGACTGCCTCGTCTATCGGTTTGAAGACAAGCTGATGATGGTCGTGAACGCCTCGAACATCCAGAAGGATTGGGACCACATCCTCGATCAGAAGGGCGGCGCGGACGTGCGGCTGCGCGACATCTCGGATGAGACCGCGCTGCTCGCCGTCCAGGGGCCAAAGGCCGAGGCGTTGATCGCGCAGCTCACGAGTCTCGGCGTCGCGATGATTCCGTACTACCACTTTGCGCAAGGGAAAGTCGCGGGCGTGCAGTGCTTCGTCTCGCGCACCGGCTATACGGGCGAGGATGGGTTCGAGCTGTACTGCCGCGCCAGCGACGCCGAGAAGCTCTGGCACGCGCTTGTCGGCGCGGGACGCGCGGAGCCCGTCGGGCTCGGCGCGCGCGACACACTGCGCCTCGAAGCGGGGCTGCCGCTCTACGGCAACGATATCGACGACACGACGACGCCGTACGAGGCGGGACTGAGCTTCATCGTGAAGCTCGAGAAAGGCGCGCCGTTCACGGGCCTCGAGGCGCTGAAGCGCCAGAAGCTCGACGGCGTGCCGCGCCGGCTGGTCGGCTTCAAGGTGACTGAGCCGAAAACGATCGCGCGCCACGGCTTTCCTGTGT
>QHTY01000047.1:0-496 GCA_003220985.1 Gemmatimonadota bacterium | reverse complement strand
ACGTACCTGCCGGCCGATCGCGCCAAGGCCGGCACGAGGATCGAGATCGACGTGCGGGGCAAGAAAGTGACGGCCGAAGTGGTGAAACTGCCCTTCGTGCCGCATCGGACTAAGAAATGACAGCGGCGGCGAAAGAGGCGGCGGCGAATGGCGACGAAGGGCGGCAAATGCGTATCGGCATTCTCACTGTTTCCGATCTCGGCGCGGTGGGACAGCGTGCGGACACATCGGGTGATGCCATCCTCGACTGGGCGGCGGAGCGCGGCTACGACGTCGTCGTGCGCAGCGTCGTGGCGGATGAGACCGATCGCATTTCCGGCAAGCTCGCGCGCTGGGCCGATTCCAACGAGGTCGACGTCGTGCTCACGACGGGCGGCACCGGGCTCACCGAGCGCGACGTGACCCCCGAAGCGACCGCGGCGATTCTCGAGCGCGAAGCCGAGGGCATCGCGGAGGCCATTCGTACGGCATCGGGTCCTGGTTTTCCCCGCGCGTG
>QHTY01000046.1 GCA_003220985.1 Gemmatimonadota bacterium | reverse complement strand
GCACTTGGGGTAGCGGGTGCAGGCCAGGAATTCGCCGAAGCGGCCCGTCTTGATGACCATGGGCGCGCCGCATTCCTTGCAGATCTCGTCGGACGGGCGATCCGGCACCTTGTCCTTCTTGATGGACCGCGAGTAGTCGCACTCCTTGGACGCGTAGCGCAAGCACGCAATGTAGGGGCCGAAGCGGCCGCTCTTCACCTCGAGCGGCGCGCCGCACTTCGGGCACTTCTCGGCTGCCACACCCGACAGATCGTGCACCTCGTGGATGATCTTGTTGATGTCGATCGCTTCGAGGGCGATGCTGAACGGCTTCCAGAACTCGCCCAACACGTCCTGCCAGGCGAGATCGCCTTCTTCGATCTTGTCGAGCTCGTTTTCCATGTTCGCCGTGAAGCCGACCTCGAAGACCTCCGGGAACGAGCGCTTCAGCACCTTCCACACGGTCTCGCCCTGGGGCGTCGGCTGGAAGCGACGGTCCTTCGCGGTCGCGTACCAGCGCATGCGTAAGGTCGAGATGATCGCCGCGTAGGTCGATGGCCGGCCGATACCCAACCGCTCCAGCTCTTTCACCAGGCTCGCCTCGCTGTAGCGGGGCGGCGGCTCGGTAAAGTGCTGGCTCGGCACGACTTGCTTGAGGGTCGCGCGATCCCCTTCCTTGAGCGGCGGAATCGGCTCGAGGCTGTCGAGCGTCTTGGCATCCTCGGCCTCGTGCGCCTCGCTGTAGAGCGCGTGATAGCCGTCGAACAGCACGCGGGAGCCGGTGGCGCGGAACAGGAATTTCCCGTTCGCCAGCTCGAAGTCGACTTTGGTCGCCTCGTACACGGCGGGCGTCATCTGCGACGCCAGGAATCGGCGCCAAATGAGCTGGTAGAGTTTGAAGAGATCGCGCTCGAGGTACTTCTTGATGTCTTCGGGCTTGAGGCCGACTTCGGTCGGTCGAATCGCTTCGTGCGCATCCTGCACCTTCGAGCCGCGGCCGCCCTTATGGACGTTCGGCTCGTCGGGCAGATAGCGCTTGTCGAACTGCGCGTTGATGTACTCGCGCGCCTGCTTGATCGCGGCGTCCGAGACCCGGACGGAATCGGTTCGCATGTATGTGATGAGACCAACCGATCCCTGATCCCCAACCTCTACGCCCTCATAAAGCTTCTGCGCCGCGCGCATCGTCCGGCCCGCTGAGAAGCCCAGCTGTTTCGCGGCCTCCTGCTGCATCGTGCTCGTCGTAAACGGCGCCGGCGCCTTGCGGCGACGCTCGCCGGTCGAGACGGATGTCACGACAAACGGCAGCTGTTCGACTTCGGCGACGATGTCCTTCGCCGCCTGTTCGGTTTTGATCTCCGGCTTGTGGCCGTTGAGCTTCTGGAGCCGCGCCTGGAACGCCTGGCCGTCCTTCTCGAGGTCGGCGGCCACGGTCCAGTATTCCTGCGGCACGAACTTCCGGATTTCCTCTTCGCGTTCGATGATCAGCCGCAGCGCCACCGTCTGCACACGCCCGGCCGACAGACCGGTCTTGATGCTCTTCCAGAGCACCGGCGATGCCTTGTAGCCGACCAGGCGATCCAGCACGCGCCGCGCCTGCTGGGCGTCGACCTTGCGCTGGTCGATATCGAGCGGGTTGGCGAGGGCCTCACGGACGGCGTCTTTCGTGATTTCGTGGAACAGGACGCGGCGGATCTTGCCGTTGCCGTCGCCGTTCAGCTGCGACGCCACGTGCCAGGCGATCGCCTCCCCTTCGCGATCCGGGTCGGTGGCGAGCAGGACCAGATCCGCCGCCTTGGCCGCCTTCTTGATGTCGGCCAGGGTCTTCGCCTTTTCCTTTATAGTGACGTATTTCGGCGTGAACCCGTTCTCGACGTCGACGCCCAGCTCGCGCCTGGGCAGATCGCGGAGATGCCCCACGGTCGCCTTGACCGTGTAGCCGCGACCGAGGTATTTGCCGATTGTTTTCGCCTTGGTCGGGGACTCGACAATGACGAGTGCGCCGCCCTTTGCAGGAGCGGCGTCGGTTTCTTCAGTATCCGCCGTCGGGAGAGTTTCGTCCGCGACGTGTTTCTTTCGCGGCGCTCTCTTCTTTTTTGGTTTCACTTCTTCTTCGTTATCAGGCACCTATCAACCTCAGGTCAACGTCAGGGGTTGCATCTTTACCAACCGGCGCTCATTTGCGCAAGCTTTACGACCTCGGCAGCTACATTTTCCGCACTCTTTGCTTCAGTGAGTACCGTCGCATCCGCCTTGGCGTAGAGTGGATCGCGCTGCGTGAAGAGCTCCTTCATACGTGCCAGCGGATCATCACCCATCAAAACGGGCCGGGTTCCCGACGGCTCCGCGCGGCCCGCTGCCACTTCCGCGCGCGCCTTCAGATAAACGATGTACCCGCGAGGTTTTGCGGCGACGAGCTGACCCGGCTGCGCCGCCCAGCCGCCGCCTGGCACGATCACCGCCGGCTCGTGCGACAGCGCGGTCTCGACTTCCTTTCGTTCCATCTCGCGAAACGCCGGCTCGGCCTTCTCGGCGAAAATCAGCGCGATCGGTTTGCCTTCCTTGCGAATCAAGATGCTGTCGATGTCCACGAATCCCGTATGCAACAGGTCGGCGACCATGCGACCGACCGTCGTTTTCCCCGCGCCCGGCAGTCCGATCAAGACGATGTGCCGTTTCACGACGCCGCCCCTCGGGGCGTGCGCGCCCGCACCTGCGCGAGGTAGCCGTCCACGTTGCGCTTCAGCTCGCTCAATGCATCGCCGCCGAACTTTTCGAGCAGTGCCTCGGTCAGGACGATCGCCAGCATCGCCTCCGCAATGACCCCCATGGCGGGCACGGCGGTCACATCGGAGCGCTCCGATTGCGCTTGCGCGGGACCACCCGTCTTGAGATCGACCGTTTTGAGCGGCGACATCAAGGTGGAAATCGGCTTCATCGCCACGCGCACGACGAGCGGCTCGCCGGTGCTCATCCCGCCCTCGGTCCCGCCCGCGCGATTCGTCGCGCGCGCGAACCCCGGCATGATCTCGTCATGGACCTCCGAGCCCTTGCGCCGGGCCGCCTCGAATCCGAGGCCCAGCTCGACGCCCTTTACGGCGGGAATCGACATCAGCGCTTGCGCCAGTCGGCCGTCGAGCTTGCTGTCCCACGAGACGTGCGATCCGAGCCCCACGGGAACGCCGAGCGCGATGACCTCCACGATACCCCCGAGCGTGTCCCCGGCCGCCTTCGCCGCATCGATCCGGCGGATGATCTCGGCTTCCGCTTCCTTATCGAGGCAACGGACGGGGCTTTGATCGGCAACGTCGTTGATGTGGGCCGGAAGGGGCGCAGCATGCTGCGCCCCTACATTTGCGGTCACGCCCCCGAGCTCCGCGACATGTGATCCGATTTCGACGCTGAACTCCCGCAGGAGCTTCTTACACACTGCGCCGCACGCCACACGCGCCACGGTTTCTCGCGCGCTTGCCCGCTCCAGGATATCCCGCGCATCCGCGCGGTCATACTTGAGGGATCCGGCGAGGTCGGCATGGCCGGGCCGCGGCCTCGTCACCTGCCGGCGGCGTCCCTGGGGATCGGGGGTGGCGTCCGCCTCGGGCGCCATAACGTCCTGCCAGTGGTCCCAATCGCGGTTCCAGATGAGCATGGCGATCGGGGAGCCGAGCGTCTCGCCGGCGCGCACGCCGGAGAGCCACTCGATGTGGTCCGACTCGATCTTCATGCGGGCGCCACGACCGTAGCCGCCCTGGCGCCGCTTCAGCTCGATGTCCACGTCGGCGGCCGAGATCGGCAGCCCGGCCGGAATCCCTTCGAGGATCCCGACCAGTCCGCGCCCGTGTGATTCGCCCGCCGTCGTGAACCGAAAAGTCATCCTCGTCTCCTATGGTCCCCTCACGTTCCCCCTCTCCCGCAGGGAGAGGGGGTCAGGGGGTGAGGCCTATAAACAGCCGAGCCCGACCGGGGTCGGGCTCGCATGCAACACACCCGGGCCCGGCGGCGCCCGGCTCAGTGCTGGGGCGGCACGGGCAGCGGATTGGTGAACGCCGGCAGACTCAGGACGAGGAGCCCGGTCGGCGTCACCCCAAACAGTAACTGATTCCCGCCCGCATCGCGCGCCACGCGCAGCGGCCCGATGACCGGGTCACGGACCGGAATGGATCCGAGGAACGCCCCGAAAAACGTGTCGAACACATCGATATTTCCGCTCGGGCTGGCCGAGAACATCAAGCGCTGGTTCTTGTCTGTGCCGTTACCGCACGACGTGCTGAGCGGCGGACACGTCCCCGTCGGCGCGAAGTCATGGAAGTAGTTCATGTCCATGCCGGGCGTCAGCGGCGACGGTCCCGGGGGTGCCGCGGACGTCACTTTGCGCCGCAGGTCCTGATCCAGATAGTAGATCGAATCGGCGCGGACGGCGTTCGTGAGACCATTGAAGTTCGTGGCAACCGAGACGACTTTGACACCCGTATTGGCGATGAAGTCGCTGACGTCCCGCCCCGGCGACATCCCGAAGTCGATGTCGACTTGTCCCCCGTCGGTCGTGCCGTTGCCGGTGCTGCAGGTCGCGAAGGCGCCCTCGACCAATTGGGCGCGGGCATCGTACGCCATCACGCGCGCGAATGAGGCGGTGACGTTCCCGCCTTCGCCGAAGAACGCGTGGGTGAAGTTCCCGGAGTTCCGCGCGAACGTCCGATCACCCAGTCCCATCGAGGACAACTGGACGGTGACGCCCCCACACGCCGCGAGGATGACCTTCCCGAAATTGCGGCCCCGCGTCAACACGATCCGCAACGTATCGCTCCCCTGCGTGAACGACGATGTCGCGATTTCCCAGAAGAGATGCCCAAACTTCAGCGCGGGGTTCGTGGTGTTGATCAACTTCTCCATGCGGAGCGTCGCCCGCCCGTTGAACGGCGGCGTTTCCGCGCCGGTTGGCGCCGTCGAATACAACGCGTATACCGAATCGGCATGGCAAGTCGAGCCGCCCGAGGCGGCCCGGCAAACCGTGGCCACGTATTGCGGCAAGTCGGACGTGTGATAATCGGTGATGTGCACGACCGCACCGTTGGCCTGCGGCAGGACCTTGTACGTCTGGATGATGTAGTCCGGGAGATCCTGGCGCCAGATGATCTGCCGCGGTCCGCCCGCTCCGACGTTGATGATGCCGAGGTACGCGCCGCCCGCGTCGGCGACGACGATCGTGTCCCCGTAATTCCCGAGCGTGTCATGCGGCCAGAGCGCGACGCCCCACGGCTGCCCACCCGCGGTGGGAATGCCGCCGGCGACGAACGCCGTGTTGGCGACCTGGAACACATCCACGCGATTGAACGCGGGATTGGTCAGGTACAGCTCGCGCAGGTTGGCGTTGTAAATGGCGTCCGCGATGCTCGACGCGCCGGCGAGCGGCACCGTCACCCCGTTGACCACGATCACGGTGTCGATCAGCGCGTTGGGTGAGCGCGGCGGCCCCGCCAGCTTGGCGGCGGGTCTCAGCGCGGGCGTACTGGGCGCGCTGGGCAGCAGCGTCGTCGTATTCGTATACGAGCAGTTGCGCGCCACGGCGGCGTCGCACGCATAGCCGCGCACCACGATCGAATGCGGCAGCACGCCGGGCGGCAGCACCGAGCCGAGGTTGAGGCTCGCGCGCCGGGTGACGTCGGTGAGATTCCCGGCCGAGACATCGATCGTATCGAATTTGAGGAGCAAGCCGCCCGTGTCGACCCGGAAGCCGATCCAGCCGATCGCGCTCGCGTCGGTGGCGCGCACGATCACCGTGTCGTCCACCTCGACGCGGGCTCCGATCGAGTGGGACACCAGCGGCGGCGTGACATCGTTGGCCGCCGACTGAATCGTAACCGTGACGATGTTCGTGTAGCCGCGCCGGCCGGCCGAGTCCTCGGCGAAGCCGATGACGTCGAACGTGCCGGTAGCGGCGAGGACGGTCAGCGTGTCGGTGTAATCGACCGTGTCCCGCAGCGCGCCCAGAAACACGATGGAATCGTTGGGCGGCACCGTGGGGTTACTGACGGCGCTCCGCGGCGCGACCAGGAATCCGACCTTCACTATCCCTGAGTTCTGTGTGGCGCGGACCTCGATCGGAATCGAACGGTTCTGCGACGCGACGGCGCCCGGTGACGGCGAAATCAAGACGACCTGGAGCGCCTGCACGTTCGACAGGAAGATGGAGATCGTGTCTTCGTCAAAGTTGCCCGCGCCGTCGGTCGCGCGGCCGATGATCGTGATGTTGCCGCCCGCCCCCGAGCTCGAGGAGAAGGTGAGCTGGCGCCCCACCGCGTACGTCTTGACCTGGCCGACGAACGTCGTATCGAGCGTCCCGATGAGCCCGCCGCTGAACGTCAGGTCCACGCTCTTGAGCGCCAGGTTGTCGACCGCTGACACGGTGAAGCGCAGACCGCCGGCGATGTCCTGCGTGTCGCCCGCGGCGTTGCTGAGCGTGATGGAGGGCTTCTGGGTATCGGCTTGAATGCCGCCAATGTGGCGCGCCGTCTCGCACGCCCAGACGGCGAGCGCGAGCGCGCTCACGCAGAGCAGCGCGGTACCGCGTCTGATGCCAACCAGCCGCATAAGCCTAGCCCTCTCCGCTCTCCGCCGCGGCCTACTGGCCTGACGGCGAGACGAGATCGTCGATGATGTGCGGCGTGATCAGAATCAGCAGATCGCGCCGGTTCTCCTGTTGGTTCGTAAAGCCGAACAGCTTGCCCAGAATCGGCAGATCTACAAGGAACGGGATTCCGGTCTTCGACACCGTGACCTCAGTCACCGTAAGTCCGCCAATTACGGCCGTTTCGCCGTCGCCCACCAGGATTTGATTATCCGCCTGCTGGGTCTGGAACGTGAACCCGATGTCCACCGACGCCGGGCGCACGTTCGACCGCTCGGCGTGGACTTCCATCAAGATCTGCCGCGTTCCCGTCACGTGCGGCGTGACCCGGAGGTTGATACCGGTCTGCTGGAACTGCACGGTCGCGCGCGGCACCACGGTACCTCCCGTGCCGCCGCCCGCCACCGCGCTCACGTCGATGAC
>QHTY01000086.1:13915-16158 GCA_003220985.1 Gemmatimonadota bacterium | reverse complement strand
CTGCGCAGCGGCCGAGCAGACGCCGAGGACGGGAACGAGCGCTGTTCCGCACTGCCACACGGCGTGGGCCCGCGTCAACGGGCGTTGCCGGCCGCGGGCGTGATAACGAGGACTGTTTGCGCGAGACGCGCGGCGTTTCGCTGGCGGATTTGTGCGTTGGCAGCTGCTCGGTCGGCGCGCCGGCGGGCGTTCGCAGCGATGTTCTCCGGCCGGCTCCCCCCGCGACGCGTGAAGAAGCCTGTGGCACCGGCCGCCACGCCCACGGTCGCCATGGCGGCAGCCATGGTATACGACCGCCCGAGACCCTTGTCGCTCGCGACGCTGCCGAGCACGAAGGCCCCGGCGGCAATGCCGAGGCCTTTCAGCAGATCGCTGGTCGCCGTGGAGTTACTATAGCGCTCGGGGAGCAGCTCACCGGGCTGCAAGTCCGCCACGGTGTCCTCTAAGGCCTCGACCTCCTGCTGCACGTCGAAGTATGCACTCGCCGAATCGGCGCGCCGCTGCGTCCCGCTACGCCCGAGCAGCACGAACGCGTACCGTCCGGACGGCGCGAGCTGCCCGTTCGGCAAGACGCCATCCCAATCGATCTCTCGCAGGCGACCCTCGATTTCGCCCACGAACAGCGGAAATGCGATGGCCTGCGGGGGGGGCCCGAGCCGAATTTCGCAGCGAACCGACGCGGTGTGCGTGGCGACGATCGTGAACGTCATCCGCCCGGTGCGCGGATCGAGCCGCGTCGGCGCGACCGGTCGGACCCCGACGGCGAACACGGCGCGCCGCGCCGCTTGAAACGCGTCGAGCTGGCCGGGTGTGAAACGCGAGGCATCGAGATCCGCGAACGCATCGCGCTCGAGCGCCGCCCGGAAATAGGCTACGGCGGAATCGCGCGCGCCCAGCAACAGGTGCGACGCGCCCAGATAGATATTTGCTTCGACGCGTTGCGCCGCCGTCACCTCATACGGCCAATTGGGCGAAACAACTTCCCTGAGCAACGGCAGCGCACGCTCCAACTCGAGCCGCTCGTACAGATCGCGGGCCTGCAGCAGCCTCGCTGTCGTGCTGTCCTGCGCCCGCGCGACCTGCGGCAGCGCGCACAGGCATAGCAAGACGAACAGCCGGCGGCTCATTCGCCGGGCACCCGCAGTGTCACCCGACCCAGTTTGTGCGTGGCGCCCGCTTGCACCACGATCGTGGTGTCCCACGGTTCATAGCCTGTGGCCTGCACACGCAACCGTCGCGGTCCCACGGGGACACGGAGGTCCACCACACTCCCCACACCCACGCGGCGGCCATCCAACAGGATCTCGGCGCTGGGCGGGTTGGTCAACACGCGGAGTTTGCCGGTCGCGACAGGAATCGGCCGGGCGGGCGCAGCAGCGCGAGCGGTGTCCGGAGGGACCGCGGTTGAGAGCGGAGCTCCGGTCCGTGCGTCGGCGGTGCGACTGCCGAACCATCCTCCGAGTGCGACGAGCGCGAGCGCGGCCGCGTAGCCGAGCGCGTGTGGGAGCCGGCGCGCACTTGGCGGTCGGGGAGGCACCGCGAGTGTGGGCATGTCGGGCAACGGAGGCAGCACGCCGGTGGTGATGCGTGGCGCGCCCTGCCCGCGTGCCAGATCGCGCAACACCCGTTGGCTGGTGCGGCGATCCGCGGCGCTGGCTGGGATCGCCTCGAGCGCCGCCAGCATGTCGCTCGTCGAGGCGAACCGGTCGCTCGCGTTCTTCGAGAGTGCCCGCGCGATCATGTCGTACAGCGCCGGGGGAACATCCTGGCGCGCCATGCGCAGGTCGGGGGGAGGCGTAAAGAAATGATGCTGAATGATCCCCGCCAGCGTGTCGGACTGGAAAGGTGGGGCGCCCGCGAGCATTTGAAACGCGACTACGGCGAGTGAGTACTGGTCGCTTTGCGGACCCGCCCGGAGTCCGGAGCATTGCTCCGGACTCATGTAGCTGGGCGTGCCGATCAGGGTCCCAACGGCAGTGAGGGTGACGTCGCTCGCGCGCAACGCCACGCCGAAATCGGAGACCATGACGCGGCCGTCCGTATCAATGAGGATGTTCGCCGCCTTTACGTCGCGGTGCACGATGTCCCGCTCGTTCGCGAACGCCACCCCCCGGGTGGCTTCCTGTAAGACGGCGAGCGTGACGGGGACGGACAGCGGGCCCTGCGCGTCCAGAATCGTGTCGAGTGATCGACCTTCGACGAATTTCATCGCGATGTGAAACAGGCCGCCCAACAGCCCGACG
>QHTY01000086.1:11193-13830 GCA_003220985.1 Gemmatimonadota bacterium | reverse complement strand
CGGGCCGGAGCACCTTCAATGCGATCGGGCGTTGCAGCGCCGTTTCCGTCGCACGGTAGACGATCGCCATGCCGCCGCGCCCGATCTCCCGCTCGACCTCGTACTCGCCCGCAAAGATGTAGCGCATGCGGGCGAGCAGCGCTTCCGATTCCTCCGGTTCCTCCACGATCGTCACGGCATCGGGATCGGAGACCTTCACTCCGCAGTGGCCGCAGAACCGCGTGCCTTCGGGGAGCTCGGCGCCGCACTGGAAGCACTTCACGGGATGACCTTGATCGGCTGCAGGATGGTCGGAAAGGAGTCCGTGAAGATCGATGCCGCGAACTGGATCTTCAGCGTGTCGAAGCCACGGCTGAGCGCGATAAGGGTGTCGGACGTGGAAGAGAGCGCGATGATCGACGGGTACAGGGAGGTAATGAAGAGATGTGGGTTGGGTACCGCGGCGCCATCGACGGTTACGCTCACGGCGACGGGGATCGTGTCATTCACGGACACCGTCGTGGGCCCGGTGTACGTCACGACGACGTTCCCGATCTTTGGTGAGCCAAAAACCTCCGCGAGTCCGCAGCCAACCACGAACGCACTGCAGCCGAACGCGGGAAGGATGTGCCACAGACGCATAGGACAGTCCTTCGCCGACCTTGGCACGGGAGGGGGGGCGCTCCCCCGCCGATCCGGTCTCAGTGTGGATTCGGGGGCCAAGGTGTGGAGTTTCGCCTACACTGGCAAGGGGTTGCGGCACGTCACTGTACTGCAGGTCACAGGAATGAAGTGCGCCCGGCGGGCAATGCTCCGGGCGCATCTTCTTGTTTCTGTGCTGCGATCCGACGTTCAGTTTTGAGGCGTGGCCTCGAAAAAAGTTCGTTAGTACCCCGGGTTCTGTTGCAGCGGGGGACTCGTGACGTCGATCTCGTTCAACGGAATCGGATAGAGTTGCTGGAACGCCGGAATGGCTAGCACGGCAACCGCTCGTCCCGTCCGCACCAGGTCGGGCCACCGCTGACCTTCGAACGCTAGCTCTAGACGCCGCTCCTGCAGAATGGCGTTGATCGCGGCCGGTTGGCCAAGGGCGACCAGATCGAGCGGACCCAGCCCCGCCCGTGCCCTTACCGCATTCACCTCTACCTGCGCTTCGGTCAGCTTCCCTTGCTGCGCCTCGGCCTCGGCTTGAGTGAGCAGCACTTCGGCAAACCGGATGACGTGGAAATCCTCACCACCGATGCCTGTGGGCCACTTCGATCCATACACGGTGGGCGGCGTGCCTGCTTGAAATGAGATATCATGCTGCCCGCGCAGGTCCGACGTGACGAATGACGCCGGCGTACCCGTGTAACCCGGCGCGTATTGCTGGATCAGGACGGTCGTCGGCCCGATCTCACGCCGGCCACCCGCCGCGCCTTTGGCGCGGTAGTAATAGCCGAGGAGCTGGAAGTCGACCGGTGTGAAGTCGAGAACAAAGATGTCCTCGGGTGTGTCTTGACCGTCCTGGGTGAACAGGTCCGCATAGTTGGGCGCGAGCGAGTAACCCATGGCGGCTACCGCCTGCGCTTCGGTCTCCGCGGCCGCCCAGTTCTGCTGGTAGAGATACACGCGGGCGCGGATCGCTCGAACCGCACCGATGTTGGCTTGGTGCGTTCCTGCTCCCCCCGATCCTATCGTCATCAGCGACTCAGCCACGAAGAGATCGCGCAGGATCTGCGTGTATACCGCGCCCGTCGTCGCGCGGGTGATCTGCGAGGCGGATGGAATATCCGCCACCGGGGTCAGAGGAATCGGCACACCGAGACCACTGGAGGACTGCTCGCCCCACAACTTCACCAGATTGTGGAATGTGAGACCGCGGGTGAAGTAGGCTTCGCCAAGGATTTGATCCCGCTCTGCCGGATCGAGCGCGGTGACGCCGGGAACGCGCGCGATCAGGACGTTCGCGCGACCCACCACACGATAGAGAGCATCCCACAGCGTCTCGATCGTCGCATTATCTGCCGTCAGCTGGTTGTGGACGTCGTCTCCAGACAGATCGCTGAAGAACACAAACGTCCCGCCGTAATAGTTTGTACTCTGAAGACCATCGTACATCCCCGCGAGCGCCGCGCGCGCGCCTGCGGGGCTGGTGATGGCGGCGTCCTCGGACACCTCGTTAATCGGTTTGACGTCGAGAATCTGCTTGCAGCCGGCAGCGACCATGACCAGCACCGCCGGCAAAAGAGTCTTGCGAATCATAAGAGCTCCCATGCTGGTGGTTAGAAAGCGCCGCTGATGCCGATCATGACCGCGCGCGCGAGCGGATACGCATAGAACTCCGTCGCGAGGCCCGTGTTCGAGCTCGAGCCGTTGCTGTTTACATCCGGTGAGTAACCCGAATACTTCGTCCAGGTATGCAGATTCCGACCTGAGATGTACACCCGCGAATCCGCCATGCGCAGCATGCGCGCGATCTTCCCGGGCAGCTGATAACCGACCGTCACTTCCTGGAGCCGCACGTACGATCCGTCTTCGAAGTAGCGGCTCGAGATCAAGCCGACCGCGTTCGATGTCCCATCGTAGCTCGCGCGGGGCTGGTCGGTAACGTCACCTGGCTGTTGCCAACGTCTCAGCAAGCTTCGGAACTTGTTGTCGGGGTAATAGCCAGCGTCA
>QHTY01000086.1:0-11139 GCA_003220985.1 Gemmatimonadota bacterium | reverse complement strand
CCAGGTGAGTGTGTTCGTGACCCCGCCCCAATACTTTGGATGCGGGCTTCCGATGAAGACCCGGTCTGCCCCGTTGATCGTCCCATCGTTGTTGATGTCGTCGTAGATCGCGTCGCCGGTCGCGGGGTCGACACCCAGGAAACGCAGTCCGTAAAACTCTGCCAGCGGGTGCCCCTCTTGCACACGACTGGCGCTGTATAGTCCCACGCTGAACGGCTCGTCATTAAACAGTTTCACGACCTTGTTCCGGTTCCAGGAGATGTTGAAATCTGAAGTCCAATGCAGTCCCTGAGAGTTCGCCGGCCGCAGCACCTCACCGGAGATCGTGAGCTCGTAGCCGCGGTTCTCCATGCTGCCGATGTTCTCGGTCACCGTCGTGAGACCGCTCGTCGATGTGATCGGCCGGTTCAGCAGGAGATTGTCAGTCTTTTTGTTGTACCAGTCGGCGATGAAGTTGACGCGCCCGCCCAAAATGCCGAGGTCCATTCCGACATTTTTCTCGCGCGTCCGCTCCCATTTGAGCTGGGGGTTGCCGAAGCTGTTGCGCGCAAATCCAGCGACGTCGCCGTAGTTGGCACGCCCAAAGCGCGAAAGCGGCGCGAAGTTGTCGTTCAGATCCTGGTTGCCGGTCACACCGTAGGAAACGCGCAGCTTGAGATCGGCATGCCGCGCGAGCGCGCTCGCGAACGGCTCCTGACTGATCTTCCAGCCGAGCCCAAATGCCGGGAAGGTGCCCCAGCGATTGTCGTGGCCAAAGCGCGAGGAACCATCCGCCCGCAAGCTGGCCGTCAAGAGATAGCGATCTTTGTACGTGGCGTTGGTGCGTGCGAAGAACGACACCAGATTGTGGCCCGTCCAGTCTCCATCGTAGGCCACCACCGTCGCCGCGTTGCCGGGATACTGGAACTGATCGCCTGCGAACCCAATCCCGTCGACCTGATCGAGCTCTGACGAATTCCATTCCACGCTCGATCCGACGGTCACGTTCAGCGTCGCCGACGAGCTGACGCGCGGGTGCACATCGGCAAAGCCCTCGACCACGTACCGCGTCGGCGTGTTGTTGCCGATGATCGATTCGCCGCCGACGCTCTCACCATACGAGCCGGCGACGTTGGGCGAGTACCAGCGCAGATCGCGCAGGTTCAGGACGTCGGCCCCGAAGCGGCCGTTGAGCGTCAGGATCTCGGTGGCCGCGTAATTGGCCTCGAGACTCCCCAGCACGCGGAGGCCGCGCGACTGCGTCTTGTCGTAGGTGGCAATGGCAGCAGGGTTTTCATACGCCAGACCGTCGTCCGTCGACGTGAACCTGCCGGTGGCAGAATCTCTTACCGGCAGGTAGGGTTGGCTCGCGATCGCATTGGTCACGACGCCCGCGATGCTGTTGTCGTTCTCGATGCGGTCGTGCTGTTCGCGGCTGAGCGACAGCGAGCTGCGCAGGTGCAGTTTATCCGTCGCGGTCACGTCGAGATTCAGACGACCTGCCTGGCGGTTGTAGCCGGATCCGATGACGACGCCGTCCTGCGTGAACTGCGAGCCAGAGATGAAGTACTGGACGCGTTCGCTCCCGCCGCTGATGCCGAGCGTCAGATTGGTGACGGGCTTGGTCCGAAACACGGCCGCCTGCCAGTCGTAGCTTTTGCGGACCGTATCCGGGTCACCGAAATAGAACGGGCCATAACTGTCATTCTCGGCGGCCTCATTCATGTACGTGATGTACTCCTTGGCATTCATCAGATCCCACCGGCTATCCTTCGGCACGACCTGCGATCCGACGTACGTGTTGTATGTCATGCGGGACGTGCCGGCATGGCCGCGCTTGGTCGTAATCATGACGACGCCGTTCGAACCGCGTGATCCGTAGATCGCCGCGGCGGCTGCGTCTTTGAGAATGTCGATCTTCTCGATTTCATCCGGATTGAGCCCGGTCGTCGCGGTGAGATCCTGGCCGCCGACGCCCAGCTGGGAGAAGTCGTCGCGGAGCATCGGGATGCCATCGATCACGTAGAGCGGCTGGTTGCTCGCCGAAATCGACGCGGAGCCGCGGATGCGCACGGTCATGCCGACGCCCGGATTGCCGGCGTTCTGCACCACCTGCACACCGGCCGCACGTCCCTGCATCGCCGCGTCCACCCCGGCGACGGGCGTGTTCTGCAGCTCGGCCCCGCCGACCGACGCAATCGAGCTGCTGAGATTCGTGCGTGTGTCCGTGCCGTAGCCCGTCACGACCAGGTCGGACAACGTGGTCGCCGCGGCGGCGAGCGTGAAGTCCACGGTCGCGCTGCTGCCGTCGGTCAGCGCCACCTGCACGCTTTGCGGCGCGAAGCCGATGCGTTGTGCGCGCACCGTGATCGTGCCGGCCGGCAGCCCCTGCAGCAGGTAGCGGCCGTCGCGATCGGTCAGCGTACCCGTCGCGCGGCCGACGATGAGAACGCGTGCGCCGGCGACCGGCTGCGCACTGGTCGAGTCGACGACGCGACCAGAGATGCTGGCGGTGCCTTGCGCTGATGCGACTGGTGGTGAGGTGACGGCGAGACCGAAGAGCAGAAGAGTCCAACGTTGCAACGATCTCATGAGAACCCTCCTTCAAAAGGAGACATCGGATTCCCCATGTTGCTGCGCGAAACGGCGGGCGGCAAGTCCAGCTCAGGGCGGGGTTATGTCATCTTTTCCCGGACAAAGTTTCACCGTGGCTACCAGAGCGAAGTGCTCGGGGCAGGAATCGAACCTGCAAGGGGTTGCCCCCGAGGGATTTTAAGTCCCTTGCGTTTACCGATTTCGCCACCCGAGCAGACGGTGAATTATAGCCGCTCCGTGTGCGCTCCCCCCGACGCCTTCACCTCGCTGATCGGTGGCGTCTTCCCGTAGGCCCGTTCGTACGCCTGCTGAATCGCAGGAATCGTTTTGCTGTCGCGCGTACTTACGAGCACAATCGCCGCACCGCCCCACCCCGCCCCGGTGAGCCGCGCCCCCAGCGCACCGGCCCGCTTCGCCGCGCTCACGATCGTGTCGAGCTCGGGCGAGCTACACTCATAGAGTCTGCGACACGACTCATGGGACTCGTAGAGCAGCTGCCCAAACCGCTTCAGCTTGCCCTGCTCCAGGAGCTGCGCGCCGAACCGCGCCCGCGCCGTTTCGCTCACGACGTGCACGGCGCGGGAACGCAACGGCTCGCGCAGTGCGCGCTTGAGCCGCGGCAACCATTCCGCCGGCCAACTCGCCAGCCAGGCGAGCTCCGGCAGCTCAACTTTGAGTCGTTTCACCGCATCTTCACACTCCGCCCGCCGCTGATTGAGACCACCAGCCGAGAGATCGTGGCGCACGCCGGTGTCGACCAGCAACAGCCGCGCGCTGAACGGGATGTGCTTGGCGTCGAGCGACGCGCACTCGAACAGCAGGGCGTGATCCTTCTTGCCCAGGGCCGAGATCGTTTGATCCATCACGCCGCAGCGCACGCCGACATGGTCGTGCTCGGCGCGGAACGCCACGCCGGCGATCTGACGCGGCGTGAGCGCGGGGGCGAGGGCCTTCGCCACGGCGACGGAAAGGGCGGCCGACGACGCGAGGCCCGCCCCTACCGGCACCTCGGACGCGACGGCAACACGCACCGGCCTGTCGGCGAGGGGCGCCAACGCATCGAGCGCCCATAGCTCACGCAACACACCAGCGACGTACGCGATCCACCCCAACGGAAGCTCTTCTTGCCATTTCACACGCACGAGCGTGTTGTCACGCGTCGAAATCGCTTCGAGCACGCCGGCGTCGCCGTCCTGACCGGGACCCACCGCCGCGTTCGTGCGCTGCGCGATGGCAATCGGCAGCACCGGTCCGCCGTTGTAGTCGGTATGTTCGCCAATGAGGTTGACGCGACCCGGTGCCGACGCCACGGACCTAGGGATTGTCCCAAAGGTTTTGTGAAACAGGTCTATCGCGGGTCGTGGCATTGCGTTGACAAGATTCTAGGCCAATGCTACCGTATCGCGGCCATATTCACCATCTCACCTAATTGCTTGCGGAGAGCACCTATGCGGCGATTTGCGTTCATGCTGCTCGCCGGCGCGTCTGCGCTTGTCGCCGCCTCCCCTGCGCTCGCTGGGCAGGGATTCGGCGTTTACGAGCACAACACCTGCGCCATGGGGCGGGCCGGCGTCAGCGCGGCGCTGCCGTGTGCCGACGGGTCGGCAATCTTCTTTAGTCCTGCGGGACTGGCCGGGCTGTCGGGGACCCACGTCAGCGCCGGCGTGACCCTGATCGGCGCGTAAGGCAGCTTCACCGACGACATCCTTGCCTCGCGCAGCGACCTCAAGAACCCCCTGATCCCTGTTCCCAACGTCTACGTCACGCACGCGTTCAGCCCCAAACTCACGGCGGGCATTGGGTTATACGCACCGTACGGACTTGAAACGAAGTGGGATGCCAACAGCTTCTCAGGCCGGTTCCTCGGCTATAACACCGATGTGCGATCGATCTATATCCAACCGACGCTCGGCTATCAGATCACGCCGAAGCTGAAGTTCGGGATCGGCGTCGCGTTTATCAGCAGCAGGTTGAAGCTGCGGCAGCGGGCCGATCTCTCGACCCAGCTCGTTCCCGACGCGCTCCGCGCAGGGGCGGGTCTGCCCGTCGGGACGACGTTCGCGATGCTGGGCGTGCCCACCGGCACCGATTTCGCCGACGGCGTACTCGACGCCACCGGGACCGGTTTCGCGGTCAACTTCGGCGGGATCTGGCAGGTTACGGACAAGCTGAGCATCGGCGGGCACTGGCTCACGAAGAAGACCATCGATTTCGACGGCGACGCGACGTTCACGCAGGTGTCCACCGGTCTGTTTCTTCCTACCGCGATCGGTGCCTGTCCCGGTGCACCTCCGACCTGTTTGCAAGCGGGCACGCCGCTTGACGGGCTGCTGGGCAGCCAGTTCGCAAGCGGCGCACCGTTGGCGAATGGCCCCGTCGCGACGTCGATCGTCATGCCGCCGCAGGGATCGATCGGCTTCGCGTATAAAGCGAACAACGAATGGACGTTCATGGCCGACTACCACTACGTCGTGTGGGGTTGGTTCAACGACGTGCCGATCAATTTTGCGAACGCGGCCACCCCCGATCTCGATCTGCACCCGGCCAACAAGGACACACACGGCTTCCGGTTCGGCACCGAATACCAGTACAACTCGAAGGTGCAGCTGCGCGGCGGATATCTCTATCACACCGGCGCATCCCCGGCGCAGTTCGTGACGCCGCTCTTGCCCGAGGGCGCGCGCAACGAGTTCACGATCGGCGCCGGCATCGCGCTGACGCCGCGCTGGCACGCCGACCTCGCGTACCAATTCATCAAACAGAGTGACCGCCGCGGCACGGTGAACCTCGCCGCGGGCAATACCGGTCTCTACCAGTTCTCGGCCCACTTGTTCGGGGCCGGGGTCTCCGTCTCCTTCTGAGGACCCGCGACTCATGATTCGGACCCAGCGATTCTCGGCCGCAGTCCTCGGACTCCTACTGGCTGCCGCCGCGTGCAACAACGACAAGCTGAACCGGCCGTTCGCGAACATCCCGGTCGATCTGTTGTTCGATCGCTACGTCTCGATGGGCAACTCGATCACGGCAGGCTGGCAGTCGGGCGGGATCAACGACAGCACGCAGCAACGATCGTACGCCGTACTGCTCGCGCATGCGATGCGCTCGCCGTTCTTTGTGCCATCGCTGACGAACCCAGGTTGCCCGCCGCCGATCACGAATATCTTTACACAAGCCCGCCTGACGCCGACAGGATTCCCGCCCAGCACCGCGACGTCGTGCTATTTGCGCCGGATCCCGTCGGAGCCACCGCCATACATTAGCAACACCGCCGTGCCCGGCGCCGAGGTTCTCGATCTGTACAACAATCTCGACACGGCATCGAACGCGAACACCCTGACGCAGTTCATCCTCGGCGGCCTCACGCAGGTGCAGATGGTGCGGCGCGCGCAGCCGACGTTCGTATCGGTGTGGATCGGGAATAACGATGTGTTGGGAGCCGCGACAAACCCTACGAACGGGGGCGACAGCACGAAGATCACATCGGTCGCCAATTTCCAGGCGCGCTACGGCGCGCTGCTCGATACTATCGAGGCCGCCGGCCCGCAGGGAGTGGTGCTGATTGGCGTCGGCAATGTCGCGGGGATCCCGTACTTCAGTCGCGGCGCCACGTACTGGGCGATCAAGAACGGCCTGGTCCCGGGCGCTGCATTCCCACCCACGTTTACCGTGAGCAGCAACTGCGCCCCGATCGCCACACTCATCCCAGGAGCGCGGGGGGACTCGGTCTTGGTGCCGTTCCTCTACGGCGCTGGACTCCTCGGCGCGGCACAGGCTGGGGCGTCAAAGAATCTCGATTGCGCCGATACCGTCGCCGCGGTCATCGTGCCAAAAGAGTTGATCAAGTTGGTTGGTGCAGTGATCGCGTACAACACGTACATATCTTCGCAAGCGACAGCACGGGGCTGGGCGTACCTCGATCCCAACGTCAAATTCGCGGCGCTCTCGACCGACACCGCCCAAGTCCGGCAGTTCCCGTATTTCCCCCAGGGGAATGCAGGGGACACGGTTGCGGTACGGCGGCCGTTCGGCCGCGCGTTCTCCCTGGATGGCGTGCACCCGAGTTCCAGCAGCCACCGCCTCCTGGCCGACACGCTGCGAATCCTGATCAATTCGAAATACGGGACCGCGATTCCCGCGATTCCCTGAACGCCAAAGGGCGGCGATAGAAGCGGCGGCGAAGGGCGGCGGAGGGCGGCAAACGGCGGCAATGGGGTATGCATTTCCATCTCCCGCCGATTTCTGGTGCTTGGCGGGCTGCTGCTGCTGCCTGCTGCAGCTCGGGCCCAAGCGGTCCCGCGCACGGATACGCCGCGCGCCGGGACGCTTCGTTTCACGTTCGAACCGGTCATCACCACCTGGGAACGTGAATTCATCGACAACAGGCATGAACGGCGCATCGGTGCATCGCTGCCTGCCAAGGTGTTTGTACGCGAGGAGCGCCGAGTCACGGCCTTCGCCTTCGACTTCGGCGTGACCAATCGTCTTGCCGTGAGCGTCTACGTGCCCCTCGTGCGGGTGAACACCCACGCGACGTTCCCGCTCGACAGTGCCGGTCAGCAAGCGCCTGACAGTGCCGCCCAAGCGCTCGACTCCTTGTTGCAGGACACGACGTACGCATTCGATCCGATCGTCAACACGAGCCGGCGGCTGCGCTACTTCGCTGGCGACATCGAGGTGCTGGCGAAATACCGGCTGCTCGAAACGCACAGCTACGCACTGAGCGGTGCGGTCCTGGTGCGGTTGCCGACCGGGCACGAGGACTCACCCAACAACCTCTTCGACATCTCCACGGGCGACCACCAAACCGACATCGAGATCCAGGTCGCCCAGGAGCTGACCTTATTCGATCGACTCTGGCTGAACGGGATGGTGCGACTCGGTCGCCAGCAGCCCGGCACGCGAGCCAGGCGCGTCGGACCACAGTCGACCCTGCTGCTGCCGCACGCGGCGCTCGCAACGCTCGCCTGGGATCCGGGCGACTACGCTGCCGTCGACGTCGCCCCGATGCTCCGCCTCGCCAAACATTTCGGCGTCGGCGTCACGGCGGGATATTGGACCAAGCAGCGCGATCACTACCGCTATCGCTCGGCACAGGACTCGATCGACGTCGCCACGCGACTCGGCGCGGCGGTCAACGCGAGCGTGTTGGACGCCGGCACGGGGGTGCGCCGGACGCGATTGGGCGTCGCGCTGACCTATCTCGGATCAGATGTCGAAGGCAGCTTGTCGTTCGAGCAGACCGTCAGCGCGGCGGGTGGGCTCGTGCCGGTGGCGACGGTGTTTCGGATTGTGATGCGGACGTCGCGCTGGCCGTTCTGAGCAGCAGGGCGGCGTGGCGACGCGCGGTCGCCATGTCGGCGTCCCCGAGCATCCGCGCGATCTCCTTCACCCTCGACTCACCTTCCACGACCTCCACGTCACTCGTCGCGAGGCCACCTTTCTTTCCTTTTGCCACCACTAAATGCTGGTCGGCATACACGGCGATCTGTGGCAGGTGCGTGATGACGAGCGCCTGCCGGCCCTCGCGCGACACATCGACCAGCGCTTCTCCGACTCGGCCGCCAACCTCGCCGCCGATGCCCTGATCGACTTCGTCGAACACGAGCGTCGGCACCGCGTCGTGCGCCGCCAGGACAACCTTTAAGCCGAGCATCAGGCGCGACAGCTCCCCGCCGGACGCGACCCTCGCCAACGGCCTCGACTCGAGTCCCTCGTTCAACCTCACCTCAAAGATCACGTCCTCGGCACCCTGTGCGTGGTGCGTGGTGCGTGGTCGCAGAGTGGCCGCGAACCTCCCTCCCTCCATGCCGAGCGACGGCAGCAGCTTGTTCACGGCTCTTGAGAGCTTCTTGGCGCCAGCCGTGCGTTTCGCCGTGAGGGCTTCAGTGGCACGCTTGAACTCCTCGCCTGCCTTCTCGCGATCGGCCGCGATGGTGCGCAGGTCGAGATCCGCGGTGTCCAGGAGTTCCAGTTCGCGCGCGGCCGTATCACGCGCAGCCAACAGGTCCGCAATGGTCGGCCCGTGCTTCTGCTGCAACCGGTACAACAGATCGCGCCGCTGCTCGACGGCGCTCAGACGCTCGGGATCGGCCTCGATGTCGCTCGCGTACGTGCGCGCCGCCTGGGCGAGCTCAGCGGCGCTCGCGAACGCCGCGTCGAGCAGCTGCTGCCACGTGCCCACCGAGGGGTCGACGCGCAGGAGACTCGCCAGGATCTTCTGCGCCTTGGTGAGCCCGGCGGCGTCGACTGCTTCCTCGAGCTCGCGCGCGAGTCGGCCGAGCTCCTCGGCGTGCGCCAACCGCTTGGCTTCCACTTCGAGTGCCTCATCCTCACCGAGCTTCGGCTTGGCACGCTCGATCTCCTGGAGGACATGACGCAGGTAGTCCGCCTTCTTGCGCACGTCCGCCTGGCGATTCGTGAGCTCCGCTTCGCGTTGCTCGAGTTCTTTGAGCCGCGCGTGCGCGTCCCGGACGGCGACGCGTTCGACATCGGCATCCGCGTAGGCGTCCAGCATGTCGCGCTGCGCCTCGGGACGGAGCAGCGACTGTGTCTCGTGCTGGCCATGCAGGTCCACGAGCAGGCTGCCGATCTCGCTGAGCACACCGATCGTTACCGGCGAGCCGTTGACCCACGCACGGGACTTGCCTTCACGCAGCACTTCGCGCTTCAGGACCAGACGTCCCTCTTCGAGCTCAACCCCAAGTGCGGCGAACGGGGACAGCAGGTGCCGATGCGCTGCCGTCCCGAATTCGAAGGCGCCCTCGACGATCGTCTTCTCCGCGCCGGGTCGGACGATGTCGGCAGAGGCGCGCTCGCCGAGCAGCAGCGCGAGGGCATCGACGACCATCGATTTGCCGGCCCCCGTTTCGCCGGTCAGAACGTTGAGGCCGGGCTGGAACGGCAGCGTGACGTCGGCAATGACGGCGAGATCGCGGACGCGCAATTCGGTCAGCACGTCCTCACCCCCTGACCCCCTCTCCGTTCCGGAGAGGGGGAACCCTCATTTCCGAGTTCGATCACTCAGGTCTCCCCAATGCAGCTTCTTACGCAGCCGCTTGAAGAAGCCCTCGGGGCCAAGGCGGATGAGATGAATCGGCCGAGCCGCCCGCCGCACCTCCAAGCGCTCGCCAGGCTGCATCGGCTGGCCGACCTGGCCGTCGAACGAGACCAGCACCTCGTCCGTCCACGGCGGGATCGGCTGGATCGTGACAACCGCCGTGGCCGGCAGGACGAGGGGTCGCACCGCCAGCGTGTGTGGGCAGATGGCGGTCACGACGATGGCATCGACGGTGGGCACGACGATCGGCCCGCCGGCCGACATCGAATACGCGGTCGACCCGGTCGGCGTGCTGACGATGATACCGTCCGCCGAGTACTGCGCCACCTCGTCGCCATCGACCGAGACCTTGAGCCGCAGGACACGGGCCACGCCGCCCTTGTGCACGACGACGTCGTTCAGGACGAGCGGTTCGACTCTGCCGCTCTTGGCGCCCTTGCCCGTGATGGCGGATTGGAGCGCGAGCCGCGGCTCGGTGGTGTAGGCCCGGCGCGCGATCGAATCGAGCACCCAATCCAGCGTGTCCGGTGCCGCGGTCGTCAGGAATCCGACGCGTCCCAGGTTCAATCCGAGGATCGGCGTATCGGCGCCATTCAACAGACGCGCGCCGCGGAGCAGGGTGCCGTCGCCACCCAACGTGATGAGGCAGTCCAGATCGCCGGGAGGCGCGTCACTGAGGGGTGGGGGCGCGCCGTCGCTGGCGGGCGCGGGCCACAGCGTCTGAATGCGCTCCTCGGTGTACAGCTTGATCCCAACGCTCGAGGCTTTCTGTTGCAGCGTCGCGAGAAAAGCGCCGAGGTCCGGGTAGTTGGGGTTCCCGACGACCCCGACGTTCATCGCGGGGTGAGCGCCTCTTCGGCGGCGAGGGCGCGGATGCGCGCCGCGATGCCCACCCCGGTCAGACCCACGTCCGCGAGCTGCTCGGCACGGGGGGCATGTTCGTAGGTGCGGTCCGGGACTCCCAACGCGACAACGCGGGCATCGGGTGCAGTCGTCTGTACCAATGCCGCGAGCGCCGCGCCGAAGCCGTTCACGACGGTGCCGTCTTCGACCGTGACGAGCAGTTTGTGACTCTGCGACAAGTCCTCGAGCATCTCGCGGTCCATCGGCTTGAGGAAGCGCGCGTTCACGACCGACACGTCGAGGCCGTCCGCGGCGAGCAGCTCGGCAGCCTCCATGGCGGGCTTGCACATGACTCCGACGGCGAGGATCGCGCAGTCCTTCCCTCGTCTGAGGAGGTCCCACGTGCCATACGGAATCGGCGGGACTTCGGCGGCCGGTGGCGCTTCCGCCGGTGCTTTGTCGCGCGGATACCGCAATGAAAACGGACCGTCGGTGTGCGCCAGCGCGCAGCGCAGCAGCCCGATCAGCTCAGCGCCATCCTTCGGCGCGGTCACCGTCATGTGCGGCACCGCCAGCATGTACGCGATGTCATAGAGGCCCATGTGCGTCTGGCCGTCCTCGCCCACCATCCCGGCGCGGTCGAGGCAGAAGATGACCGGGAGTTT
>QHTY01000085.1 GCA_003220985.1 Gemmatimonadota bacterium | reverse complement strand
GCGTCGTCACTACCTCGAGCGGCTTCATGATGGCCGGCGTGAGTGGTGAGGGCGGGCTCGGCGTCGCCGCGGTCACGACGCTGACCTTCACGGCGGTGTCGGCCACCACCCGTGTCAGCGTTGCCTGGACCTCGTCCGACGGCGTCCCCGGCAACATTCGGCAATTCACCGTCGCCGTCGCGGTCTGCGGGAGGGCGTTCTCGGCATGACCGCCGGACAGCTCAGTCGCCACGCAGGTCGTGCGCAGTTGGGCGTTATAGAGCGGGCTGACGTTCGACAGGCGGCGGATCGCCGCCGGATCGAGCGTCGGCGCTGCCACCGCCGCCATATCCGCGGCGAGCTGTCCCTGCTGGAGCCCCGCCATCCGCTGGAAGAAGGTGCGCGTAATCTCGTTGAGCTGCGCCGGGAACTCGTACGCGCTCAGACGGCCGAGGGCGGCGGCGAGGCGGTAGATCGCATTGTCCTTGGTGGGCAACGAGCTGTGCCCGCCGGAATTGTGCACCTCGAGCTTGAACGTCACGTACACTTTTTCGCTCGCCTGCACCGGTCGCATCAGGCGCTTGCCGTTCAGGATCACCGGATCGCCGGCGTCCATGTTGAGCACGTACGCCGCATCGATCAGATCGCGATGATGGCCGAGCAGCCATTCGACGCCGTTGTAATCGCTGCCGCCTTCTTCGCCCGTCGTCAGCGCGAGGATCAGGTCGCGGTTGGGGCGATATCCCTCCTGCTTGAGTCGCAGGAGCGTGGCGACCAGAATGGCCGCCCCATCCTTGATGTCCTGCGTGCCGCGGCCGTAGAAGTAGCCGTCCTGCTCCACGAAGGCGAACGGATCCATCGACCAGTCTTCGCGCTTCGCCTCGACGACGTCGAGATGCGCGAGCAGGAGGATCGGCTTTTCCCGACCCGTCCCGCGAAACCGCGCGACAAGATTGCCGTTCTTCGAGCCTTCGAGACCGATGACCTGCACGTCGGCTGCGGGAAACCCGGCATCGCTGAGCCGCTTGGCCATCGCGCTGGCGGCGACGGTGGTGCTCCCGCTCGACCCGGTAGTGTTGATGTTGATCAGTTGCTCGAAGATGTCGCGCGCGCGCTGGTCGTTCAGCGAAAGTGAGCGGGGCGCCTGGGCGTAAAGCGCCAGCGGCAGTGTCATGAGCAATGCGAACAGACCAACGCGCTTCATGTGGATCTCCTGGGCGCGCGGTTCGTGTAGGCGGCCTGCAACGCCTCACGCACCGCTGCTTTCTTGGCCGTCTTCAGAAGCACGTGCGTGGCGCCTTTCGTCCCCCATCCGCCGGGCACGGGCGTGAACGTTTTCGGTTCAGTTCTTACGAACAACTCCTGCTGCTCCGGCGTCAACTGCACCATCGCGAACGAGTTGTTGGGATAGCCGAGGGTGGCGAAGATCTTGTCGCCGACCCGGAAGTCCGGGTGACCCATGTGGGACGCTTCCGTCGCGTCAGGAAGAGTGCGTGCCATACGCCGAAACTCATTCGCGGTCATCGGTGCCATCGTCTCCCTTGGCCCCCCTGCGCCGCCGCTTTACCTCGCCGCCGCTTTACCTCGCCGCCGCCTCACCTCCGCAGCTCCACTTCCGACATGATGAACCCGAACGCCGGCCATCCCCCCGAGGCGATCGACCGCTCGAACCACTTGCGCGCTTGCGCCGCATCGCCGCGCACCAGATACCAGTTACCGATGCCATAGCTCAGCGTTGCAATCTGGATATCGCTGGTGTCGGCAGGTGTGAACACCGAATCGGGCGACACCTCCCCGCGATAGAGCCGGAGCCGCTGCGTGTACGCGTTGCCCGCGGGCGGGACATCCGGATGTCGATCGAGCAAGGCCTTTGCGTCGGCCGTGCGACCGGCCCGCGCGAGCGACATCCACAGCCAATCGGTCGAACCGGACCGCTCGCCGGAATCAGGCGCGATGGGCAACGCGCGCGTGAATGCGTCCACTGCGCCGGCGAAGTCTCGGCGTGCGAAGCGTACGATGCCGAGGTGATACCAGATCCCGTAGATCGTGCTGTCGAGCCGCGCACCGCGCGTCAGGTCATCCATCGCGCGATCGAACTGACGCGTCGAGAGATAGCGATGCCCGCGCCACCGATACAGCAGCGCATTGTTCGGCGCGATCTTGAGGCCGCGCGTGAACGTCTCGATCGCTTCCCGATACTGGCGCACGCCCGATTGCGCGACGCCCAGCGCGATGATCCGGTCGATGTTGCGCGGATCGGCGGCCAACGCGCTCTCGGCGCGTACAATGGCACCGGTGTCGCGCTGCGCACGGTAGTCGACACCAGCTGGAGAGCGGTACTCGACCGACTGCAGGAGGCACAGCGGTATGAGCAGACTGAGCAGTGTGTTCATGATTTCCCCGCGTTGTAGCGTACCCGGCAGACCTGCGAAGCGTTGAACTCCGCTTCCGAGCTAACCCGCAGCACGTAGACGCCGGAATCTGTGAAGACGCGTTCCGCGCGCGAGCCCGGCGCGGCAAATCCCGTAACCGTATCCGTCCCGAGCGTCAGCCGAGCCATATAGTCGAACCCTGCGCCCAGCGGCTGCGTCCCCTTTCTCACAAATGGGACGACGACCAGCGAGCGACCGGCTGGCGTGAATACGCTCAGCTCCGCGCCGTGGGGGACGCTCATGCGCATCGTCACGGCGGTCCCGGGCTCGAGCTGCACGGGGCCACACACCAATCCGGGCCGGGGATTGGGAAATGGCCACTCTCCGGGTGCCAGCAGCTCAAACATGAGAAACCCACCGGCCAGCACGGCAGGCATCACGAACCCGAATGCCCACAGTGAACCGTACACGCGCAGGACTGTATCGAGCGTGCTTTCCTCATCGTCGCGCACGGCTGCCGCGCGCCGGTTGTCGAGAAAGCGCGTCGCTTCCCAGTAGAGGACGAACAGGAGCAGCGGCACGACGAGCAGGCCGATGTCGTCACGAATATCCGGATTGACATACCCCAGGAGAAAGGCAGCGCACGAGAGATCGGAGACGACTTGGCCACCGGCATACCACGGGCCCACCTGGCGCCGCAGCAGCAGGGCGATCATCGCTCCCGCGAGCAGCGTGCGCGCGCCGACGTACACCAGCGTGCTGTTCCAGATTCCCATGGGGACGGACAGGGAGGGATTCGAACCCTCGATGCCCTTGCGGGCATACCGGTTTTCGAGACCGGTGGTTTCAACCGCTCACCCACCTGTCCAGCAGCGACGCGTTGTCCCCGAGCCCCTCGGCGTCTCGGCGTCTCGGCGTCTTTGTTATTGTAACGGACAGGGTGGGATTCGAACCCACGTAACGGTTGCCCGTTAACACGCTTTCCAAGCGTGCGCCTTCAGCCACTCGGCCACCCGTCCGAATTATTAGACGCCGAGGAAAAGCTAATCAGGCACTGCGCAGCTTACCACGGTCAACCTTTCCGAGGTGCGTCCGAGGAAGCACGTCCAAGAACGTCACCGATCGTGGCGCCTTGTACGGTTCGAGCCGTTCACGCGCGAATGCCTGCAACTCCTCAGCAAGACCCGGCCGCTGTTCTGTCGCGACGACGAAGGCCTGCGGCTTTGTGAGACCACTCGCATCTTCGACCCCGACGACGGCGACCTCTTTCACCAACGGATGCTGCAACAGACATCCTTCCACTTCCTGCGGTGCCAACCATTTCCCGGCGACCTTGAGCAATTCGTCGGCACGGCCGCAGTACGTGAAGTAACCGTCAGCATCGCGCCGAATCAGATCGCCCGAGACGTACCACTCGCCGCGGAATGCGGCGTGCGTCTTCTCGCTCTGCTGCCAGTACCCAATCGCGCGCGATCCGCCGCGCACCCACAGCATGCCGACTTCACCGTCCGGCAGATCGTGCCCCAGGTCGTCGCGTACGCGGACATCGAAGCCGGGTACGACGGTCCCAATCGTTCCAGGCTTGACGGCGCCGGGCGGATTCGAAATGAAGATGTGCCACATCTCCGCCGTACCGAGTCCATCGAGCAGCTCCACGCCGAACGTCTGCTTCCAGCGCTCGTACAGCTCGACGGGCAGTGCTTCACCAGCGGAGGTCGCGAGCCGGAGCGACGAGAGATCCTGCTGCTGCGCATCGGGATGCGCGACCATCTGATTCACCATCGTCGGCACGTTCACCAGGATTGTCGGGCGGAATCTGCGAATCTTGGCGAACAGGGTTTCGGCGGTGCTCTTCTCGGGAAACAGGACGGCCGCTCCACCGACCGAAAACGGGAAAAAGAGATTCGAGCCGGTCGCGTACCCAAAGAACAGCTTCGGCACACCCAGCGTGATATCGCGCTCGGTGAGACCCAAAACCTTCTGTCCATAGCACACCGTCGTATTGGCGAACGACCCATGACTCTGCACCACCGCTTTCGGCTTTCCGGTCGTGCCGCCGGAGAACAGCCAGATCGCGGCATCGTCGCGGTGACTGGGGAAAGTCTCGAGCTCCGGCGACGCCCCCTCGACAGCCCGAGTCGTTACCGGCTCGCCGACGATGATGATCTGCTTGAGATGTCCAGCCCCTCGCTGGGCCGCCTGAAATGCCGGCGCGGTGTAACGATGGACGAGCGCGACGGTCGCGCGGGTATAAGAGTAGAAGTACTCGATTGCGTCGACGGCGAGCTGTGGGTTGACCATCACCACCACCGCGCCAACTTTGAGTGTGCCGAACAGCGCCGCCACGAACTCCGGGCCGTCGGGCAGGGCGATGATGACCCGTTGCTCGGGCTCGACGCCGGCGCTCTTGAGCAGATGACCGAATCGGTTCGCGAGCGTCTGCACCTCACGGTAGGTGAACGTGCCCTGGTCCGTGAGCAGCGCCGGCCGATCTCCCCTTCCCTCGCGCACGCGCGCGTCGAGGAGCCAATCCGCGATGTTTAATTGTTCAGGCAACGTGCTCGCCACGATTCGACCTCTAGTCTCGTGTCCTCACAGCCCCTCGGCCTCTCAGCCTCTCGGCCCCTGTAACTGATGCCGGTACATGAGCTGGCGCAACTGACGTGGGAAGAAGTCCGCGATTTGGATCGGGAACGCACGCTCGTCGTGCTCCCGGTCGGCGCGATCGAGGCCCACGGGCCACACTTGCCGCTCGATACCGACGTCGTCATCGCCACGGCAATGGCGCGCGCCGGCGCGCGCAAGCTCGCGGCGCGCGGGCGGGTCGTGGTGATCCTCCCGGCACTCGCCTATACGGCCGCCAGCTTCGGCGCGGCGTTCCACGGCACGCTGTCGATTTCCGCCATCACGGTCACGGCGCTCATTGTCGAGGTGGCGCGCAGCCTGTCTCATCAGGGCTTCCGACTGCTGGCGCTCGCGAATGTGCACCTCGACCCCGAGCATGTCACCGCGCTAAACGAGGCCGTAAAGGTTGCGCAGGCCGACCGGCTGTTGCCGATCATCTTTCCCGATCTCACCCGCAAACCCTGGGGCACGCGACTGGGCGAAGAGTTCAAGAGCGGCGCCTGTCACGCCGGACGGTTCGAAACGTCGATTGTCCTGCGCGAACAGGCCGATGCCGTCCGCGATGAAGTTCGCCAGTCCCTAGCCCCCAACCCCCAGTCCCTCTCACAGGCGATCAAAGCGGGTAAGCGCACCTTCGAAGCAGCTGGAGGGCCGCGCGCCTATTTCGGTGATCCCGCGGCGGCCACCGCGGATGAAGGCGCACGCCTGATCGACGCGCTGGGCGCGATTCTCGAAGAGGCCGTCAGTGCAGAGATTTGACGGCTCGGTCGCAGTCGTGACGGGCGGTGGCCAGGGGATCGGCGCGGCAATCGCGCACGCCCTCGCCGCCGAGGGAGCCGCGATTGTCGTCGCGGCCCGGACCGCCGACCGCATCGAGAAGGTAGCCGCTGAAATTCGTGGTGGAGGTGGCAAGGCGTGGGCCGTGCAATGCGACGTCACCGATGCCGCGAGCGTCCATAGTCTCGCCCAGGCGGCGGCACGGCGCGCCGGCGTGGTCGATATTCTCGTCAACAACGCCGGCACCGCGCACAGCGCACCGCTCGGCAAGATCACGCTGGAAGATTGGAATCGGGTGCTCGCCGTGAACGCGACTGGTACGTTTCTCTGTACGCAGGCGTTCATTCCGGCGATGGTGATGCGCAAGCAGGGATCGGTCGTGAATGTCGCGTCAGTTGCTGGATTGGCGGGCGCTCGTTACATCGCCGCCTACGCGGCGGCGAAGCACGCCGTGATTGGTTTGACGCGGAGCGTCGCCGCGGAGCTCGAGGGCACCAAGGTGACCTGCAACGCCGTCTGCCCAGGATTTGTGGACACGGAGATGACGAAAGAGTCTGTTGCGCGGGTCGTCGCAAAAACTGGCAAGACGCCAGCGGAAACGCTCACCGCTATGCTCGGCTCGGCGGGCCAGCAACGGCTCATCACGCCGGACGAGGTCGCGCAGGCGGTCCTGAGGCTGTGTGACCCGCACGGCCAGCGGCCGAACGGCAAGGCCATCACGATCGCAGGCTAGGAGGACCATGGCGTTCGAGATCATCAATCCTGACGCGTTTGGAGCGCGGCCGAGCGGGTGGAATCACGGCATGCTGAGCGAGAAGGGCGGCCGCATTCTGTTCGTCGCCGGCCAGATCGTTCCCGTCGGCGATTTCGTGAGGCAGTGGGACGGCGCGCTTGGCCGCGTGATCGAAGTGGTGCGCTCTGCGGGCGGGAAGCCCGAGAATATCGGCCGTATGGTCGTGTACGTCACCGACCGCCCCGCGTATCTCGCGAACCTC
>QHTY01000084.1:29433-31620 GCA_003220985.1 Gemmatimonadota bacterium | reverse complement strand
ACCGCCGTGAAAGCGTATCATCCCAAGCTCTCGCTCGATTTCATCGCGCAGCCCAGTCTTGCGATCGCGGCGGACCGGTTCGGGACGTACGTCGGGGGCGGCATCACGCTGTTTTGGAGCGACATGCTGGGCGACCACAACCTCGTCACGATGGCCCAGGTCCAGGGTCGCATCTCGGATTTCGCTGCACTGGTCGCCTACGGCAACCGGAAGTCGCGGCTGAACTGGAGCGTCGGCGCGCAGCAAATCCCGTACATCCTGGGCGGTTTCGGTGTGTACCAGGATCCGAATACCGGAGTCTTCGTGGAGGAGATTCAACGCTTCAAGCAGACCAATCGACAGTTGAGCGGTGTCGTGGCGTACCCGTTCAACCGCTCGGACCGCGTCGAAGTGTCAGCGGGATTGCAACAGATCTCATACGACTACGAGCTCAAGAAGCACGGGTTCAACCTCGACGGCTCGGTCGCGTTCGATTCGACCATCCACCTCCCCGTTCCGCCGGCAGCGACGTTCGAGGCGACGAGTATGGCGCTTGTGCATGACAACTCGTTCTACGGCGCCACGAGCCCCATCCTGGGTGACCGCTGGCGGATCGAAGCGGACCCGACATTTGGCGGGCTGCAATTCATCACCGCCTTGGTGGATTACCGGAAGTACATCATGCCGGCGCGGCCGTTCACGATCGCGGCGCGTGTGCTGCACGTGGGCCGCTATGGCCGGGATGGGGAAGACGCTCGCATCTATCCGCTCTTCATCGGATACTCGAGCCTGGTACGCGGCTACGATTTCGGCAGCTTCAACATCAACGAGTGCGGCAACACCAGCGGCTCGACCTGCCCGGTCTTCGATCAACTCTGGGGCAGCAAGATGCTGGTCGGAAATGTCGAGCTGCGCTTCCCGCCGTTCGGTCTGCTCCACATCGGTGGGGGCTATTACGGCGCGCTGCCGGTCGAGGCAGGCATCTTCTATGACGCCGGCGTCGCGTGGACGGACAGCGCCAAGGCGCAGCTCTTCGGCGGGACGCGCAGACTCGTCCGCAGCACTGGTGTCACGTTCCGCCTGAATCTGCTCGGCTATGCGATCGGCCAGATGGATATCGTCCATCCATTCGACCGGCCGCAAAAAGACTGGATGGTGCGGTTCAGTATTACGGAAGGGTTCTAGCCAGACTCCGGAAACCGCGTAGGGGCGCAGCCAGCAGCTGCGCCTCTACGGCGTTTCTGGGTCGGATTCGTCACCGCCAAACCCCGCGACACCGCAGGCAGCCGAACCACGGATCGCCCCAACCCCAACCCCAGCCCCTCCCCCAGCCTGGGGCGCCCCATCCCCACGGTGAGCGGCGCAGCGCCGGATGTGCGGTCACGGTGTAGGTGACGACGTCGTAGTCGAAGTGGCCGGCCGCCATCCGATCCACCACCGCGAGCAGTGTCGCCTCCGGATCGGCCGCGCTGTCATCGCCCGCGAGGGCGCGATAGTCCCAGTGCCCGGCACGCGCGAAAGAGTCCGTTCGAAATGGCCGGCTCGAAACCGCAGCGAGGATCTTGCCCGAGCCGTCCGCGTCATCGACCGTGAACGCCTCGCGGTTGCCGCGACCACGGATCTCTACTTCGCGTCCGCCGCGGATGGCCGCAGCATCGCCCGGCTCTTGGGGGAACAGCACGCGAATACGCCCCTGCGCATCGGCGCGCACGACGAGCAGATAGCGAAGGTAGACGTCGTCGGAGAGTTTGATTCTGATTGGTGGGTCGCGGAGCGCGGGCGGCGCCAGTACGGAAAACACCAGGGGGGCCAGGGCGAGCAGCATGGTTCCTCCGTTGTCGGATGGGTCTCAACAACGGGAGGCCAGTCAAAAAGCGTGCCCGGTAACGACGTCACACGCTGCGACATCCCGGGCACAGATGTATTCGCTGCACGACCGGCGTCGGTCTCCCGACGCGGACAGGTGTCCTACGGCACGGGTAAGCCGCTCGGAACAGACGCAGGCGTCAGCGCCGTGAGGTCGCGGGCCGCCGGGTCGGTGAGGGCCTTGAGGAACGCCACTAGCTCTCGCTGCTCGGTCTCCGTCAACTGGAGCGGAGTCCGAAGCTGGAAGTCGAGCGTGCGGAGGATGTCGTCGATCGTCGCCTGGTCGCCGTGGTAGCTGCTTTGCACCGCCGCCGGGAGCGTGGCGGGGTTGAACTCGCGCAA
>QHTY01000084.1:21040-29213 GCA_003220985.1 Gemmatimonadota bacterium | reverse complement strand
CTGTTGGAGAAGTTTTGCCCGCCCAGGAAGGGGCCGCCGTGGCAGCTCACGCACCGCGCCCGCGTGAAGAACAGGATCCCGCCACGTTTTTCCTCGACGCTCAGGGCGTTGTCGTCGTGACGCAGGTATCGATCGAATGGCGAATCCGCCTTCATCAACGCGGCCATCTGAAACGCCGCGATCGCCGTCGCGGCGTGGACAAACGTCAGACTCGACGGCGGCACGCCCGGATAGGCGGCGCTGAAGAGGGTGACGTATTCCGGGATGGCGAGCAGGCGCTGCATCACCGCGCGCCAGATTTGAGTCGCCTGGCTATCTGGGAATTGCGCCAACTCGTTGGGATTGCCGAACACGTCGACGTCGCCCGAACCACCGCGCATTTCGCGCCGATTCAGGACCGGCATCATGGCCTGTGCGGCAATCACGTTCGGCAGCCCGGCCGGCAGGGTGACTTCGGGCAGCGGCGGACCACCGCGGCTGAGCCGGCCGTCCCAGAAGACGTAGAACAAGCCGATCGTGCTGTTGAGCAGGGATGGTGCGTTCCGGGGCACGAAGCTGCGTCCCGGACCCAGGGTGCGGGCGGGCCCGCTCCCGCTACCACCGGTGCCGATCGCGAGCGGCAGACCGTCGGTCATGTGCATCGCCGGCTGGTGACACGTCGCGCACGCGATGTCGCGGTTACCGCTCAGGATCTTGTCGAACATCAGCGCCCGGCCAAGCGCCACGAGCGCCGGATTCTGCTGCGGCGGCGCGGCAATCGGCACCACCCCCCACGGACCGATGCTGCGCCGCAGTTGCGCATCGAGCGATTCCGAAAAACTCGTCGGCGGCGTCTCGTCGCACGCCGCGGCCAGCACAAGTGCGGCGACACACAGCGGTCGGACGGAAACAGTCATCTGGCACCTCCTCGCCGGCTCAATGCAGCGGCAGCGACAGCGAGATTTGATGCGTGGACGTATTCACGTCGATCAGATTCAGCGCCGCAAGTGCGAATTCACGAAAGTTGCTGACGAACTGCGCACCGGGACGGCCGGCGCCTTTCGTGACACGGCCCCGATAGCGGAGCTCGAGCTCTGGAAACCGCAGCGTCAGGCCCCAGGTCGGCGTCCACTCGAACCATCCCGTGCGTAGCGTGCGCTGTGTGAGCTCGACATGGTTCGTCTGCAGCAGTCGATAACTGATTGAGCGCATCGTCAAACCGACCTGCAGGCCGACCATCTTGGGCGAGCCTTCGAGATTGATGTCGCGACCCGCGCCGATGCGGAACACGGCGTTGGAAAACCGGAACCGGTTTTCGACGGTCTTGCCGCCGGTGGCGATTGTGTCACCGCCGAGCGTCGTAGTCGGTGCCATGGCGTCTGCCCACGTGTAGCTGCTAATCGGCTCATAGATCGCATCGACGCCGAACGTTGCGGGGCCCAGCACCTTGGAGAGCCCCACGCCGAGGTCGAAGGCGTAGGAGCGGCCCGGATCCCAGGGAATCACGGCCACGTTCGTGATCTCATAGTTCGGCAGCTTGGGATGCGTCGCGCGATTGACGGTTAGCATCCAGCCGATGCGCCAACCGGGTGGGGCAAGCGGGACTTGGTACTTGAGCTGCCCGCCCCAGGTGTTGGTGTGATCGAAGTTGTGGTCGGTGCGCAGTTGTGAGACGATCTGCTGCAAACCGGGATCCCAGACCCGATCCGCAAAGAGAACGCTGTGCGTGGCCGCGAAGCGGTTGTGCAGGACGATCGCCTCGAGCGACCTCGCGCCGCGCTCGCCCGGCCATTCTTTCACTGCGCCCATCCGGAGATCGACGGCATGGCCGGTTTGCTTGACGCGCAGGCTTCCACTGTAGAGCAAGTCGACTCCGTCGAGCGCGTGGAGTCCGGTCCAGAGCGCGCTGGCACCAATGGAGAGGTTGCCGGGCAGCGTCCGTCCGATCATTCCAAACGCGTATTCGTTGCCATGCGCCCGCAGGTCGGGACCAGGGATCTCTGCTGTGCTGGGTGGCACCGCGTTCGCAACTGCGATGAACCCGCCTTGTTGTGGCGGGCGACTCGGATCGACCTGTTGCAACACGAGCGCAAGGCCGCCGTACCAGGTCGCCCGGCGTGCCAGCATCGCCAGCGGGAGGGAACGGCCGCCTCCCGCCCTGCGTGACACGCTGTAGACGGTCGGTGCGCTGAAGAGTCGCGAACCCCGCAGGCGCGCGGTTGTCGCCGGGTTGATGAAGGGGTCTCCTACCGAATCCGCCAACGCGATCGAGACGCCACCCAGACCCAGATTGTTGGACGGAAAGATCTGGAACTGATCGCCCTGGGCGATCGGGATTGTCTTGATCGGGATGACCTGCGCGCCCGCGGGAACCACAACGACGAGGAGAGCGATACTACAGACAGCCCGAAGGCCGAACATTTTCATGGGCCACCTAGGAGTTGAGTCTCGCCCTGGATACCCAGCCGGCCAGGCGTGGCGTCACCGGGTAGAAACAGGGGGAGTGTCGCGCCGCCGCAACAATGGAGAGGTCAATGGAACAGCGTCGTCTTGGATCGCAAGGACTCCGGGTCTCTGCCCTCGGGCTCGGTTGCATGGGCATGTCGGACTTTTATGGATCACGGAACGATGGCGAGTCGATCGCGACGATTCACCGCGCCGTCGAGCTCGGGATCAACTTTCTCGATACGGCCGACGTATACGGGCCGTACACGAACGAAGTGCTCGTGGGAAAGGCGATCAAGGGCCGTCGCAATGAGGTAATTCTTGCGACGAAGTTCGGCAACGTGCGCACGCCTGACGGGAAGTGGGCCGGACAAAACGGCCGGCCGGAGTACGTCACAGCGGCATGTGACGCCTCGCTCGGCCGCCTCGGCGTCGATCATATCGATCTGTATTACCAGCATCGCGTGGACCGGTCGGTGCCGATCGAAGAAACGGTTGGCGCGATGGCCGACCTCGTCCGTCAAGGCAAGGTTCGTTACCTCGGGCTCTCCGAAGCGTCCGCGCAGACGCTGCGCCGGGCGCATGTCGTTCATCCGATCACCGCGCTGCAGACGGAGTACTCCCTCTGGAGCCGTGACGTAGAGGGGGAGATTCTGCCCACCGCGCGCGCACTGGGGATCGGCTTCGTCGCTTACAGCCCGCTGGGTCGGGGCTTTCTCACGGGCCAGATCAAGCGGCCGGAAGACATTGCCGAGGGCGACTGGCGCAAGAACCACCCACGCTTCCAGGGCGAAAACTTTGAGAGGAATCTCGATCTGGTGCGCCGGGTCGAGGCGCTTGCGCGCGAGAAACGGTGCACGCCGGGACAGCTGGCGCTCGCCTGGCTGCTGCACAAGGGCGACGACATCGTCCCCATCCCCGGAACCAAGCATCGCAAGTATGTCGAAGAAAACGTCGGCGCCCTCAACGTACAGTTGTCGGACGCCGACGTGATGCAACTCGAAGATGTCGGACTCGCCGCGGGCGCGCGGTATCCCGAGGGAGGGATGCGGACCGTCAACGGCTGATCGCCGCGGCCTCTCCTCTGGCTGCCGCCTCGAGAGTGGCGATATCGAGCTTTTTCATCTTCAAGAGCGCCTCCATGACTCGGTTGGCTTTCTGCGGGTCCGTGTCGCTCATCAGCTTGCCGAGCGCGGTCGGGACGATTTGCCACGAAAACCCGAACTTGTCCTTGAGCCAGCCGCACTGGCTTTCCTGGCCGCCGCCTGACGTCAACTTGCTCCAGTACTCGTCGACCTCCTGTTGATTCTCGCAGTTCACGACGAAGGAGAACGCCTCGCTGAACTTGAACAGCGGGCCGCCGTTCAACGCTGTGAATTCCTGCCCAGCCAGTTGAAAGTTGACGACCATCACCGAGCCTTTGGGCCCGGGGCCGGCATCGCCATACCGGCTGACGTGCAGGATCTTGGAGTTCTTAAAGATCGACACGTAGAACTGCGCGGCCTCCTCGGCCCGTTTGTCGAACCACAGGAATGGCGTGATCTTCTGGCCAGCCATCGGTGCCTCCCGTTAGGGAAAATGGTTTTAGGCTCCCTTCTTGATGGCAGGACCACGACGCGTCGTCAAGGGCTTATCATTCCCGCGTGAAAATCGCGACCTGGAACGTCAACGGCATTCGGGCCCGCGCCGCACAGCTGTGCGAGTGGTTGCAGCGCGATCGGCCGGACGTGGTCTGCCTCCAGGAGCTCAAGGCAACCACCGCCCAGATCCCGGCCGAGTGCCGGCTCAACCAGTACCATGCGTACTGGCACACCCTCAAGGGCTACTCCGGCGTTTCCCTGCACGTCCGCAAGGATCTCTTTGCCGTCGATCCGGTGTTTGGTCACCCGCCCTTCGATATGGAATCCCGCATCGTGCACGTCGAGCACGGCGATCTCGTGATTGCCTCCGTCTACGTCCCGAACGGCGGCAAGGACTACCCCGCCAAGCTTGCCTTCGTCACGAGTCTCAGCGATTGGGCGGCACGGCTGACGGCGGAGGGGAGACACCTGATTCTCTGCGGCGACATGAACATCGCGCGCGCGGAAATCGACGTGCATCCCAAAGAGCGCAAGCCGAACGCCGTGGGCCAGCGACCCGAGGAGCGCGCGCTGTTCGAGACTCTCCTCGGCTCGCAGCTCGTGGATCTGGGCCGCCAGTTCGATCCCGAGAACCCCAATCTCTTCACGTGGTGGGCGCCGTGGCGGAATCTGCGCGCCCGTAACATCGGCTGGCGCCTCGACTACCTCCTCACCTCGCCCGCAATCGCCGCGCAGGCGACGAGCTGTGCGGTACTGGCGGACGTCGGCACAAGCGATCATGCCCCAGTCGTGATGACGACGGGTTGAAACTCGTGTGCTGCAGGAGCGCGCCAAAAGTCATAATCGATAGTGCAAACCGGAACACGGATCACTATTGTGTGGTCCGTGACCACGGTCCGAGTCTACGGCAAGGCGGCGACGAAGCGCGCCGACGGGTCGCCGCTGCTTACCGGCCTGCTTGCGGCCATCGGGATTATCGTCGCCTGGGTGGGCCTCGTGTATGTAACCCACCACCCTGTTGGCGTCGCGGCATGGGGTGTTGGAGGACTGCTCGGAGTCGTCGTGGCGAAGGCGGCCAAACCACCGACGAAGGCGTCGGGCGTGCTCGCTGCGGTGCTGACGCTCGTCACGGTCCTCCTCGCCAAGGTGGTTGTCGTGACGGTGGCCCTGCAGCCCATCATCCGGCAAGAGCTCGCGAACAGTCCCGCCTCATTGATCATGGTTTTCCTGCTCGAGAAAACCGAGCACAAGTCCTTCTCGCCCGAATTGCAGGCGACCATCAACGCGCGTCCCGACCTCGCCGCCGATACGACGTTTTTCGGCCCGGGGCATGACCTGCGGGAACAGATGATCCACGAGGCCGCAGTTGCGGCGAAGGCGTCGACGTTCCAAGAACGCAAGCGCCTCATCCACGTGTATTACGACAAATTCTTGGACCAGCTGGGATTCTGGGTCCTGCTCTGGAAGACTTTTCAAGTGCTGGATCTGCTGTGGATAGGGCTGGGCATATCGACCGCGTGGACCTTAGGACAAGGCCGGATCTGACCTAGCTTCCCGGTCCCCGCCCGCGCTCTTCACGTTCGCGCGCTTCGCGGGCCAGTCGCACCCGCTCCTGCCGTTCCTTCGCCGCCGCCTCAGCAGCGGCCTGCCGTTCACGCTCCTGCGCGTCCCAATCGGTGTTGGCCGCGGCGTCTTCCCTGGCCTGGCTGACGCGCTGTTGGCGCTCCCGCATGGCGTCCTTCTGGCGCTGTTCGCGCTCGCCCTCGCGCTGCACCTTGTTCTTCGTGTGCGCCCACCACATCACCAGGAACAGCCCAAACTGGGCTGGCAGCACGAAAATGAAGGAGGCTGGGAAGAGCTGGTTGATCGTGATCGTTACGGCGCAGCTGGCGAGGGCCCACTTCCACCCGCTGAGGTGCTCATAGTCCGCGGCGAAATAGAAGAGCGCCGCAAACGTGAAGAGGCCGCCACCAATGCCGAGCACGCGTTAATATGTGAAACCCGGTTTGGGCGTGCAATATTATTCTGCAAGGACTCTTCCGGAGGAGGGCCGCATGCCCCGCATTATCTGGATCATCCTGATAATTGTGATCTTTGGCGCGGCAATGTTCTTCCTGCGCCGCTACATGGAGCGGTAGTGCTGACAGTCTTCCTGCTTTCCCCTGCGAGCTGTTCGGGAAAGCGCGCCCAGATGCTGCTGAACAGCACGACGAGCCCGCTCCGCGAGCGGTTGGCGAATGGCGGCGCGCCGCTGGGTGAAGTGTTCACGTTCATGAGCAGCCTCTACTTTCGCGGCAAGCTGGCCTACGCCAACCGATTCGGGCGCGGCTACGTGATTACGCCGGGGCGTGGGCTTCTGCCCACTGATATCCTCATTCGCGTCGAAGATTTGCGACGGATGGCCGAGGTCCCGGTTGATGAGGAGGAGCCGGCTTTCCGGGAGCCGCTTGTTCGCGATGCGATTTCACTCGGACGCGGCATCGGCCCGGACGACCAGATCGTGCTGCTCGGCAGCGTGGCGACGGAGAAGTACGTCGGCCCGCTGCTCGAGGTCTTCGGCGATCGCCTGCTGTTTCCCGCGACTTTCGCGGGCCGCGGGGATATGAGCCGCGGCGGGCTGCTGTTGCGGTGCGCGCGCACGGCGGCGCCGCTCGACTACGTACCTGTGCGCGGAGCTGTGCGCCACGGGCCTAAGCCTCCCAAGCTTCCCCGACTGAGCTAGGTTCAAGCCGGGAGGGAGCCCTTGCCGGCCGATGCGCTACTGGAGCGATTGCAGCACGCAGTATCGCCGGACTACCGCGTAGAGCGCGAGCTTGGCAGCGGGGGAATGGGTCGCGTCTATCTCGCCCATGAGGTCTTGCTCAACCGATCCGTCGCGATAAAGGTCCTGCGACCTGAGCTCGCCACCGCGGACGGCGCGGCGGCATTCCTGCGCGAAGCACAAATCCTCGCCGGCATCCAACACCCCAACGTCGTCGTCATTCATAAGGTGGGAGAGGGCGAGGGCCTGCAGTACTACATCATGGAGCTAGTCAAGGGACCGACGTTGGAGCAGCGGCTGGAGACCGGCCCGATCCCCGCGGGAGAAGTCGTCCGGATCGGCATCGATGTGCTTGATGGCCTCGAGGCGGTGCACCGGCTGGGAGTGGTACACCGCGACATCAAGCCCACCAACATCTTCGTCCTGCCCGGTCGCGCATTGCTGGCCGACTTCGGGATCGCGCGTCCGCCGTCAGAAGGAGAAGCGAACGACGAGCGCCGCGAGGGCACGCCGGACTACATGGCGCCTGAGCAAGTGGAGGGAAGGCCGATCACGCTACGGACCGACATCTACGCGTTGGGCGTGGTGCTTTACGAGGCGGTGTCGGGGGGCGCGCGGCGATTCCATGCGCAGGGTGACCACGTTGACTGGAGCGGGATTTCCGCCGGTCTCGCGCGAGTGTTGCAGCGCGCCGTCGCCAAAGAGCCGGAGGACCGCTGGCCCGACGCCGCCGCGTTCCGCACGGCGCTCGAGCAGACGACTGCGCCGAGCATCGTACGACCCGTTGCCCTGGTCGCGAGTGGAGGGCTCGTCGTCGCTCTGGCGATCTGGTTCATCATCCATCGGCCGCAGCCGTGCACGATTGCAAATCCCGGCGCGGCGAAGGTGACGTTCTCCAGAATCGACTACGTCGGCCCCAGTCAGTATGGGCCTGTCGCGGATTCGCTGTTGTGCATGGTGCACCGGGACCTCCGCGCGCACGTCAATTTCGCCGACTCGACTCCTCCGTCGCTCGTCATCCAGGCGGGGATCACAGTCGCCGGCCAGGATGTCAGGCTCCGGCTGACCGGTGGCGTTCCGGCGTCCGAATTCCACGCGCCGCTCGAGTCCTGGCAGACGCTGAGCGATTCTCTCGCGTATCAGATCGTCCTCGGCCTCTGGGCAGAGCGCAGTCCGCTCGCCGCGTCCCTGCCGGTGCCAGCTCTCCCGCACACCTACGAGGGGTTGGTGCGGTTCCTCAAGGCCGAGCAGCTCGTCGCCGAGGCGAAATGGGAGCTTGCATCTCAAGCTTACTTGGACGCCGAGAAAACGGATCCGACGTGCTGGATCTGCTCCTGGCGGATCAATGAAATCGGACGCTGGCTGAGCCGCGCGCCGGATCCGGCTCGCGTGCGCCGCGTGCGGCTGC
>QHTY01000084.1:13088-21028 GCA_003220985.1 Gemmatimonadota bacterium | reverse complement strand
CCGCCCCTGTTCCGGAGCCTTATTCTCGCCGCGCAGCTCCCCGAGCAACCGCGGCTGGACACGCTGCGCGCCGCCGCGGAAAATGCGCGCGACGTCTTCCTGGGTTGGTTTCAACTTGGGGACGAATTGTTCCACCGCGGCCCGCTGGTCGGGCATCGCCGGGCAGAAGCGATCGCTCCGCTGGAACGGGCGGCGCGGCTGCGTCCCGACTTTGGCCCCGCCTGGGAGCACCTCGCATGGGTTGCGACCGCGGAAGGTGACTCGGCGGATGCCGCCAATGCGCTCGATTCGTTGGAGAGGCATAGCAGCGCGCTGGACCCCTTCTCCCTCGGGCTCCGCGCCTTGCTCAAGGTGGGGTTCGCCTGGCGCTTTCTTCCCGAGAGCGCCGCAGTCCGAATCACGCAATGGGCAACGAGCCAGCCGGCGACCCAAAGCAGCGCCGATCTCGGCGCCGGACCTCGATTGTTGCCGACGTTCGACGTGCCGCGGGGAGCCATGGCGTTGGGTCAGGTGTTGGCAACAAGCCCTACGAGGGATCTCAGCCGCTCCGGGTTGATCGCGCAGACGCTCGCCGCGCTTGCGCTCGGGCGTCTCGACGATTCGCGAAACTTCGCACGCCGGCTCACTGAAGTGGCGCCGGAGGCGGACTTTGGTCTGTTCACGGCGGAGCTGCCGGCGGCACTCGCACTCCTGGATCCGGGCAGCGTCCCCGTGACGGATGCACTCGAGGGCTTGCGTCCTTGGGCCACGAGCGAGGAGGTCCAACCGGCGTTGCGCGGCCGCGCCCGGTGGATGAGCGAGCTGCTCGGGGGACATCCAGAGGGCGCGCTGCCTGGACCGCTGGAGCTCCTGGTGGCCGCTGATTCACTCGCCGCTGCCGGTCGGCCGCGTGCCGCCCTCGTGCTGCTCGATCCCATCGACGTGGACGCCGTCGCGCGTGGGCTCGATCCTTTCTTCCGCACCGTCGTGCATTTGCGGCGGGCCGCTTGGCGTGCCCGCATCGGAGACGTGGAAGGCGCGAGAGCCGAATTGGTATGGCACGAGCATACCGATGTCGTCGGCCCGCCGACGGGTCTGCCGCAGGCAGCGGAAGTCGATTGGGCGTTCGGCACGCTGGCTCGCTGGCGCCTGGCGCGCCTGCTCGATGCCGGCAGGCAGGCTGAACGTGGCCAGGCGTGTGACGGCTACGCGGCGGTGGTACGGCACTGGTCCGGCGCACCGGCCCCCTATGGAGCGCGGGCCGAGATGGCTCGGACTCGCGCCCGCGAGCTCCACTGCGCGGCCGCGCGGGTCTCCCGATGATCGGCGTCCGGACCTTGGGAACGCTCGAAGTCACGCTGGACGGCGCAGAGGCGCCGTCCGAACTGCTCTGGAAGAAAAACATCGCGTTATTGCTCTACCTGGCGCGCGCACCAAAACGTCGCTCCACCCGCGAGCAGCTGATCGGGCTGCTCTGGGCAGAGAAAGACGACGCCGCCGCGCGACAATCGGTGCGCGAAGCCATCCGTGTCTTGCGACACTACGTCGGCGAAGATCAGCTCACGACAACGGGGGATGTAGTCGAGCTGGCGGATGGCGCAGTGGAGCTCGATACCGATCAGCTCGAGAGGCTCGTGAAACAACGCGACTGGGCCCAGAGCACGCCCCTCATCCACGGCGACTTCCTCGACGGCTTCAAGATCGCGGGCGCGTCCGGGTTCGAAGACTGGCTCACGGTGGAGCGCTCGCATTGGCATAGTCTGTCCATCGACGCGCTGCTGCGCCATGCGGAGGAGCGACTCGATGCCGGCGACGAGCTGGGCGCCGACGCGCCGCTGGTGCAAGCCCGCAAGATGGATCCCTTCTCACAACGCGCACTCCGAGCGTACATGCGGCGGCTCGCCGGCACCGGCGATCGGTCGGCTGCACTCCAGGCCTTCGAGCAGTTCACGAAGGACCGCACGATAGAACCCGAGACGAAAGCGATGGTGGAGCGCCTGCGCAGCGGCCGCGCATGGCACCTTCCGAAGGAAGCGCTCTCTCCCGACCGTAGCGTGGCATGGCGCCGCGCGCCCCTCCTGGGGAGGGACGGTGAGCTCGCCACGGCGCTGGCGCAGTGGCGCAACGCGAAAGCGGGTCGGCTGACGTTGCTCGTCATCGAAGCCGAAGCTGGCGGCGGCAAGACACGGTTTCTCGAGGAGCTCACGACGCGCGCCACGCTCGATGGTGGGGTGGTAGTCGGCACGCGCGCCGTGGTGGAGGACCTCGAGCATCCGGGGAGCGCGATGCTGGGGCTCGCACGAAGTGGATTGGTGGACGTGCCGGGAGTGGCGGGTGCCGATCCGTCGGCGCTCGCCGTGCTCGCCGCCAATGCGAGCGAATGGGCGGAGCGTTTTCCGCAACGGGATCCACCACCGACCGGCAATCTGGATGACGCTATCGCCGAAGTGGTGCGCGTCACCAGCGCCGAGCAGCCGCACGTGTTGATCCTCGACGACGCGCAATGGGTCGACGCGACGTCATTTCAGATGATCGAAAGGCTTGCCCGCGATCTCGCTCGTGCGCGGGTACTCATCGTGCTCGCGACGACTCCGGAGCCTGCGCCGCCGAAGCTCGCGGAGCTGCGCGCGCGGATTGGACGCGATATCCCTGGCGCCACGATTTCGCTGGGGAAGTTGGACCATGAGGCATTGGGCCGGTTGGTGCAGTGGGCGTTGCCATCGTATAGCGGCGACGCCGCGAATCGCTTGGCGAGACGGATCGCTGCCGATTCCGCCGGGCTGCCGCTGCTCGCGGTCGAAATCTGCCACGCGATGGCTCAGGGCCTCAATCTCGAAGCGACGAACGGCGCGTGGCCACACCCCCTGCGGACGCTCGATTCCACGTTCCCCGGAGATCTCCCCGACACGATTGTGGCGTCGATTCGTGTCGGCTTCCGGTGTCTCACGCGGCCGGCGCAGCAGGCTCTCGTCGCCGTCGCGCTGCTCGGCGACCGCGTCGCGACAAAGCGGATCAGCTGCGCGACCGACCTGAACGGCGACACCTTGCACGCCGCGCTCGACGAGTTGGAATGGCGCCGCTGGCTGGTGGCCGAATCGCGCGGCTACACGTTCGTGGCGCGGATCGTGCGTGACGTCGTCGCACGGGACATGGTCACAGCGGGCGAGCGGCAGCGAATTCTGGCAAAGGGGCGTTAACCGTGCGACGCGCTCCGGAAAAGGCGTTCATGAAAACCACGCTGGTGTACTCGTTCCTTGGCGCAACACTTCTCCTCGTCCCACATGCCGCTGGAGCACAAGGCGGATACCGGGGGGGGACCCTGGGTCCCGCGGGCCGCTATGGACCAAGCGCCCCCAAGCTTCCCAGTGTGGAGCTCGCCGGGCCACTCGATACGGCGCTCGCACGCACGCTCCTGAGACTCAATGATGACCAGGCTCGTCGCTACGCTCAGGCGTACGACTCCTTCATGGTGGCGACGCGGCCCCAACGCGACAGCGCCGTCGGCGCGATCGCGAAGATGAACGAGAAACTCGATGACGGCGACCGCGCGGCGGCGATGTTTTACGCCGAGCGCCTGCAGGATCTGGGCAAGTATCTGCGCGATCGCCAGGACCGCTTCGAAAGCGACCTGCGCCGCGTACTGACTGGCGACCAGATGAAGGCGTACAAGAAGTGGAAGGAAGGCGAGGAGCAGACGGCCGAACGGAAGCGGCGTGAAGACGAACTGCGTTGGCAGGAAGCCGGGATTCGGGGTGAGTTCGGCGGTCCGCGCGTGGGCGCCACCGCTCCGGAAATCAAAACCGCCCTCCCCGCCGCGACCGGGGTCGTCGCGCCACCGCTCGGCGCTCAGAGCGTTCGCGTGGGCCGGACGTTGTACATCGCGGGCCAGCTCGGTGTGGATAGCACCAACACACTCGCGGGATCGGATCTGCGTGCGCAAGCGGCTCGCGCCTTCGCCAATCTCGCCGCCGTGTTGCAGGCGGCCGGCGCCTCACCTCGCGATGTGACGGCGTTGACGATCTATGTGGTCAACTATCGTCCCGCCGACCTCGAGACGATTCGCGACGCGGCGGGGGCGTATCTCACCGCAAACGCCCCGATCATCACGGTGCTCGGCGTGCAATCGGTCGGGCGAGACGGAGCGCTCATTTCGATCGGCGCCACCGCCACAGGACGCTGAGCCGCTGACCGGCATGCGCAGTTATCATACTGCGCATGGATTCTCGCCCGAGTAACCACCTGCCGCTCCTGGCGGCGCTGGTTTCTGTTGTCCTGTGGGCAGCGGCGTTCGTCGGCATCAGGGCCGCGGGCCGTTCCTTCTCACCCGGCGCACTCGCGCTCGGCCGGCTGACGATCGGGAGCGTGCTCCTGGGCGGTCTGGTGCTGTCGCGTCCAATCCTCCGTCCCACCAAACGCGAGCTCGGCCTGTTGGTCCTCGCGGGGCTGCTGTGGTTCGGCGTCTACAATCTCGTTCTCAACGACGCCGAGCGACGCGTGGATGCGGGCACCGCGGCGATGCTGGTGCTGATTGCTCCGATTTTCATCATCGCCCTCGCGGCCGCATTCCTGCAGGAGCGCACCACGCCGAACCTGCTGCTCGGCGGCGGGCTGGCGTTCGCGGGGGTGGTCGTGATCGGGTTGGCGACGTCGACGGGCAAGGCGTCACTCGTCGGCATCATCCTCTGTCTGCTGGCCGCCCTCTCGTCCTCGATCGGTCTGGTCGCCGAGAAGCCGGTGCTCAACAGGATCTCGGCACTCCAGGCAACCTGGACCTGTTGCGTGGTGGGAGTGCTGTTTTGCCTGCCCTACGCGCCGCTGCTCGTCCGCGAGATCCGCCTTGCCCCCGCCGGCGGCATCGGCTGGATGCTGTTCCTCGGCGTGTTCCCCACGTCCATCGCGTTTACGACCTGGGCGTACGCACTCGCGCGCGGCTCGGCCGGTCGTGTGGCGGCGACGGCCTACCTCATTCCGCCGATCACGATCGTGATGAGCTGGGCGATCCTGGGCGAAGTGCCGGGTGCGATCGCGGTGCTGGGCGGAGCGCTGTGTCTCCTGGGTGTGGCCATCGCGCGCCGCGTCCCGCAACCAGAGCGGGCGCTCATGACTCAGGCGACGGAGAAGTGAAGGCTCCCGTCGCTGTAATATTGCGTTTAGGCTGACCAGCCTATTTCATTTGGGGCATCTTGGAAGCTCGGATTAGGCAGCGTGCTATGACGTGCGAAATAGTATATACAGTTCGGCCGAATACCCCTGCATCCAACGCGAACGGAACGCCCTGCTGGCGCTCAGACCTGAACAGATGCGTCGTCTTCTCATCCTTGTCCTCATCGGCGCCGCGTCGCTCAGTGCGCAGTCGATCACAGTTGCGCCATCAACGCTCGTGGCCACTGGGTCGGCCGAGCATCCGATCGTTGAGCCGCATCTGGCCGTCGACCCGATGCACCCTGACCGCCTCCTTGCGGCGGCCTTCGTCAGTGCCAATCGCGGCTTGAAGTTCCCCGAGGGCCAGGACAACCAGATCTGCGCGGCGTTTCTGTCGCTCGATTCAGGCGCGAGTTGGACGCGCCATGACTTCAACGTCAGCTGGTGTGCTGACCCCTGGGTCGCGATGACTCCCGATGGGCAGACGCTTGTAACGATGGTAGGCAAGCACGCAGCACTCGAACAGCAGGGTTCAAGTGGCCTCGTCGCGTTTCACTCGATCGATAACGGCCGGACGTGGGATAGCCTGCCCATTGGTCTCGGGCGGAGTCATGATCACCCGACGATGGCGGTCGATCTCTCCGCCGGTCCGCATCGCGGATGGATCTATCTGTCATCGCATCTGTGGGCGGAGGGCCGACGGTATGGCGTGTACATCGCCCGGTCTCGCAATGGCGGTAAGAGCTTCGACGACCCCGTGTACGTGATTCCTAATAACTTGCACAATCTCGCCGAGATGCCTGTGGTGCTCACCGACGGCATGCTCTTCGAATCGTTTGTCGATGCGACGTACACTCCTGACAGCGGCGGCACGCACGCTCGTGAAGTGCTCTTCGATCGACGGCGAGCGTGGGTGACGCGGTCCTCGGACGGCGGCTTCACCTTTTCGGCGCCGTTCTTTGTAACGGATGCGTGCGGGCCACCACCCGGCTACCGGCTGTCCGCATTGGCGGCGGACGTGTCGCGAGGCCCCTACGACGGACGTCTCTACTTCGCATGCCGGGCGGCTGGCGGCGGTCCCATTGTGGTCACGCACTCACGCGATCGCGGTGAGACGTGGTCGCCTGTGACGCGCATGCAGGCGACCGCGCGCGACACCATTGTCAATCCGATCCCAGGGCTTGCAGTGAATGATCAGGGTACGGTATTGGTCGCCTGGATGGGGCCTTCAGGAAACTCGGACGACCATTGCGGCACGAACCTCTATGCGTCCGTATCCACGGACGGCGGTACCACGTTTTCCAGCCGAGTTCTCGTTGCGTCCTGTGCTCGCGGTGGAGATTACTTCGGCATCACAGCCGTTCCGGGCGGTAGCTTTCGCCTTCTTTGGCCAGAAACGCGCGATGGCGTACAACAGCTCCGCACGGCGGCTTTGGACGTTACACCCTGAACGTCAATTAACATCTGCTGGAAGCTCGCGGCGAGCTTCGCTACTACAGTACGAACGAACGACGACATGGCACTAGAGATGCGGACGAGCTGCGAGACGTGTGGTACGGGACTGGCCTCGGCGGGACCGGCGTTCATCAGCGCCTACGACTGCACCCGGTGTGAGAGGTGTCGTACCGCGATGGCGTTTGTGTGTGCCAACTGTCACTATTTCGATGCAATCAAGAAGGGAGCCGGCGATCCACTGCCAACACGGCCTAACAAGCGCTTGAAGCTGGCGGCGCGCGTAGATTAGGGAATGAATCTTTCTTCAGCGCGCCGCAGCTTAAGCGCGATCCGTTAGGCAGCCGACGCGTCTTGCCCTACGAGCCCCGAGCTGTGGAAGCCTATTTCGATGAGTACGGCGAGAGCGAATGGCATCGGTTCGATCGCTTCGCTCTCGGCGCCGTTCACGAGCACATCCACAACCATTTCCTCCAACGATTCGTACAACCAGGCTCTCGCGTCTTGGATATCGGCGCCGGCCCCGGGCGCTTCACACAAACTCTGGACCGCCTGGGCTGCCGGATCGTGGTCGCGGACATCTCTGAGGTTCAACTCGAGCTGAATCGACGTTACGGTGTCGAAAAGGGATTCGGTGCCAGTATCGAAGGGTACTTGAAACTGGACATTTGCGATCTCAGCTCCCTCCCAGCTGCCAGTTTCGACGTCGTCGTCGCGTACGGCGGTCCGCTGAGTTATGTATTCGAGCGCCGCGACGAGGCTGCGGCGTCGTGCCGCAGAGTACTCCGGCCGGGTGGCATCCTTTTGGCAAGCGTGATGTCTCTCTGGGGCACCCTGCACCGGCACCTGGCAGCGCTCCGCGATCTCCCGGTGTCGAGCATGGTGGACATCGTCGCGACGGGGGATCTCACTCCCGACAACGATCCTACGTCACGGCACAAGTGTCACATGTTCCATTCCTCCGAATTGGTCGAACTGCTACGAGGGCACGGATTCTCTGTCGAAGCCTTGGCGGCCTCGAATGCACTTTCGACGAATCTTGAGCCCTTGCTCCTTGAGCTGCGGCAGCAGCCGGACCGTTGGCAAGCTTTGCTTGAGCTGGAGTGCAAGGCTACGGCCCAACCGGGTTACGTCGATGGCGGCACTCATCTGCTCGTGGCTGGCCGCGCCGTGGCCTTGGCTGCCTAAAATGCGCCGGAAGCTGACGGCGCCCGTCATCTAGGGTGATACGGCGTGCCGCCGTCTTCCTTGCAATCGCGCTGTTGTCCTGCGCGCCGGCAATCCGCACGACGGGAATGCAGGACGTGGTGACCGAGCGTGTGTACTTTGGGCGAAACGTTGGCAACGCTCTTGGCGTCACGGATTCC
>QHTY01000084.1:344-13070 GCA_003220985.1 Gemmatimonadota bacterium | reverse complement strand
TCAGCCCGCGACTTCCCAAAGGGTTCACCTTCTGGGCGGCGGAAGGAGACTGGCTAGGCTCGAGCGGTCGCCCGACCCGTGAGCCGAGTTTTGTGCTCGAGGTGGTGCATCCGAGAGGCTCGGCGCCGGCTGATTCCGCGATCGTGGCGGTCATCGCCGAGTACAAACGCCGGTTCCGCCAGGAGTCCGTGCTGCGCGTCCTGACGCCGGGCCGCGCGAGCTTCTGACGCCCGAGCCCCTAGCGATCCGGGTCTCGCTCCTCCCGCTCTTCGTCGCTGAGGTCCACAGACATCGGGAAGAACAGCGAGCGCTTCACCGTAGGATAGGACACGTCCCAGCCGCGCGCATCGTGCCAGAGGATGCGATTCAGCCGTTCCGAGGGCGCGGCGTCGGGGTCGTGGAAATTCATACGCGCCGACGCGAGTGCCGCGCGACGGCGCTCGGCGGCATGCGGACCCGTGATGGCGCCGACCTGCTGATTCACCTCGTAGATCGACTGCCTCGGCTCGAGGGTGCTGTAAGGTGCGAAGTCGGGCGCTTCGTCCGGGCCGATGAAGCTCGCTCGCATATCGGTCGCTCGATCGTCTTCACCATGCTCGGTTGGCTGTAGAAGGTCGCGTCCACGGTGCCCCGCCGAGCGTACGGACTGGCCATGAGCGCCACGGTGCGATGCCCGTCGATGTGGTCCACGCCGTTCTGCGCGTCGTCTTCGACGGCGAAGATCGCCATCGACTTCCAGAACGAGCTGTGCGAGAACGCCTCCACGATCTGACCGAGCGCGAGATCGTTGTCCGCGACGCAGGCCTGGGGCGTGCACCAGCCGGGGTTCGTACCCTCCGTGTGATCGCTCGGCAGAATGATCAACACGAGGTTCGGCATCGCCCGCTTCGCTTCCCACTCCCGCAGCTGCTCGATGATGATGTCGGCTTTGACGATATCGGGCACGGTCATCGTCCAGCCCGGGTACTCGCGCACCAGCACGCGGTCCAGGGAAGGAATGGCGGACCGGGTGTTGTAGAGCTTCGCCACGCGGCTGCGGAAGAATGCGCGATTGTGCGGCTGCGAATCGCGATACTGGGTCAGCATGTTCATGCGGATGGTGTCGCTATACCACTGCGGCGACGGCGCGTATTCACCAAAGACGGTGACGGTTTTGCCCTTCGCCTGCGCCGCCTCCCAAAGGAATCCGCCCGCCGAATACGCGAGCGGATCGACGCCCTCTGATGGATAGCTGCGCCCCGTGTACAGGGGCCACATCGGATACTCGGTCTCGGTCCCCTGTGTGAGCCAGTTGTGGCCGTCCGCCGAATTGCCCCCCGAGGCGAAAAAGTGATCGAGCAGCACGTACCGATCGGCGAGCGCGTGGGCGTTCGGCGTCACGTCGCGGCCGTATTGCAGGAGCGAGCTGTCGCTCGCGCCCTTGCCCATATCGCCGAAGACCTGATCGTACGTTCGGTTTTCGCGCACGATGTAGACGACGTGGTCGATCAATGAGGGCTCACCAGGCCGCTCGGGAACAGCGCGAGGGGCGGCGTTGGCTCGCGCCGGCAGCGTCGGCCCTGCGCTGTCGGTCCGGAGCGTGAGCCGATTGTTCTGGGCGACGGATGTCGTATAGGCCGCGAGCTCCGCCTCCGACGGCTCGGCGATCACGTTGACCGATCCGCGATACGAGTGGACATATCGGCCCGTCAGCGCCAACGGGCGTCCAACCCCCGATCCCACGCCGAACAGCGACCCGACGGCGATGGTGTGACCATCGGCACTCACATCGACTGTGGTCGGATACCATCCCGTCGGAACGAGGCCCTTCAGCCGGCCGCCGGGCAACCCGTAGATCGCGACGGCGTTCGCGCCGCCCAGTGTCACGAACAGCGTGCTTGCCTCCGGCGACAACGCGACCGCCGTCGGCGCGAGACCAATGCTCCGCTCGCGGAACGGCGCGACGGCAATCGTCCCGCTGACGAAATCGCGGCGTGTGTCGATGATGCTCACGGTATCCGAATTGCCGTTGGCCACATACAGTCGCGCGCCCTGCTCGTCCCAGGCGATGCCCGTCGGATGGCGCCCGACGGGAATGACTTTGGTCACCGTACCCGTCACCAGATCGACGCGCGTCACGCTTCCGGGCTGCGCGATGCCACGGGGATCGACACGCACGAGCTCCGCGAAGGGGTCGCAGCATTGTCTCGCCGCGCGATCGCGCGGGCCGGGCTTCGGGCCACCGAGATTGGTGACATAGGCGACCGATCCGTCCGTATTCACGACGGCAGCCACCGGCAGCACACCCAGCGGAACGGTCTTCAGAAGCGAGCCGCTGTCGGCGTCGAGGATCGCCAGCGCATCGTTGGCCGACAGCGGCACGACCACGACGCGGTGCCCCGACGCGTTCGCGCGAGCAGCCACGGCCGGAGAGCCGACGATGTAGTCGCCCAGCGCCGGTGAGGTCCACCGTGGTACGACGGCGTGGCCGTCGTAGGCGGTCAGTTGGGCGACTACTTTCGTCTGCGCCAGCTGTTGCGATCCCGGGGTGCGGCTCAACGCGAGATCCGCCGGCAGGAGGCCGACGCTCGTGACGAGTGTCCGACCGGTCACGGGATCGATCGCAATGCCCTGCACGCCGGCACGGCCGTCGAAGGCCGCGCTTCCCAGCATCGCGTTGTCACGCCAGCCGAGCCGGTAGGCGGCGCCGTGGATGGACACCCAGACCTCGCCGGGCCGGCCGAATCGCACGCCGAACACGCGGTCGGTGAACACGCTCTGCACGCCGGCGGGCGTGACGCGTTGATTGGTCGCGATGGTGCCGGGGTCGGTGATCTCACGACGGGGAGCAAGCGGCTGCGGCTGCGCGGGAACCTGGAGTAGTACAATGAAGGAAAGGATCATCCCTCATGATATCACTGTCGGCGGACGGAAGCATCTACGAAATCAGCGACGGGATTCGGGCTCGAACGGTGTCCCCCGGCCTTCGGCACAGTTCTGGAGCTGGCTAACACATTCCTAACTCGCGGCGTGTAGCCGCGGCCGCCCGCGCCACCATTATTATCGGACATGCTGCTGACACTGTGCCTGCTGCTGCACTGTGGCGCGGCGGTGCCCGATTCCATGGTCATCTACTCGGGTCGCCAGCGCCAGTTGGACGTGCGGATTCCTCGGTTCGACGCCGACGTAGTGATCGACGGCGACCTTGCGGATTCGGTCTGGGCGCACGCTGCCCTGCTGACCGGCTTCTCGCAGTACGCGCCCAACGACGGCGTCCCCGCGGCGGACTCGACGCAGGTGCTCGTGTGGTATTCCGGCAACGCGATCTACTTTGGGATTCGCGCCTACGAGCTGCATGGCCGGCCGACCGCCACCCTCGCCGACCGCGACCAGATCTTTGGCGACGACAACATCCAGATCCTGCTCGGCACGTTCCACGACGGCAAGAAGGCGTTGATGTTTGCCGTCAACCCGTTAGGTGTGCAGGGCGACGGCGCGCTCATCGAGGGTGCGAACATCTCGGCGAGTGGGTTCATCGGCGGTGGGGTCATCGGAAGGGAGCAGCCGGACCTCAGCCCGGATTACGTCTTCCAATCGCGCGGGCGTGTGACGGATTGGGGCTACGAGGTCGAGGTCCGCATTCCCTTCAAGAGCTTGCGCTATCAGCCGACACAGCCCCAGGACTGGAGTCTCAACATCATCCGCCAAGTCAAGCACTCAGGATTCGAGGACACCTGGTTTCCGGCGAAGCGCGCCAACGCCACATTCATCGGACAGTCCGGCAATCTGATCGGGCTGGCGGGGATGCATCGGGGGCTGGTCATGGACCTGAATCCCGAGGCCACCTCGAGAGCCACGGGGGCGCCCGCGGCGCCCGGGACGGCCGGGTACGAGTACGACGTGGGCAACCCGCAGGTCGGCGGGAACGTGCGCTGGGGTCTCACCGATAATCTCACGCTGAACGGCACGATCAAGCCCGATTTCTCACAGGTCGAGTCCGACGCCGGCCAGCTCGCCTTCGATCCGCGCCAGGCGCTCTTTTTCCCTGAGAAGCGGCCGTTCTTTCTCGAAGGCAGCGAGCTGTTTCAGGTCCCCCAGAACCTCATCTACACGCGACGGATCGTGCAGCCGGTGACGGCGGTGAAGCTCACCGGAAACACACACGGCACCGACATCGGCGTCCTGTCGGCCGTGGATCAGAGGTTCGCGTCCGCGAGCGGCGACGATAATCCGATCTTCAACATCGTGCGCGCGCAGCACAGCCTCGGCCACGGGTCCCGCATCGGTCTCGCCTATACCGATCGCATCGAAGGCGGCGATTACAATCGGGTCGCTGAAATGGACGGCCGGCTCGTGTTCAAGGACATCTACGGGCTGAGTTTTCAACTCGCCGGCAGTCGTACCCGCGCGGGTGGTGTCGCGACGACCGCACCGTTGTGGCTCACGCAGTTCGATCTTCAACATCGTGCGCGCGCAGCACAGCCTCGGCCACGGGTCCCGCATCGGTCTCGCCTATACCGATCGCATCGAAGGCGGCGATTACAATCGGGTCGCTGAAATGGACGGCCGGCTCGTGTTCAAGGACATCTACGGGCTGAGTTTTCAACTCGCCGGCAGTCGTACCCGCGCGGGTGGTGTCGCGACGACCGCACCGTTGTGGCTCACGCAGTTCACGATTCAACATCGTGTCTGGGGACTGCGGAGCCTGTTCGCAGGAATCTCGGACGATTTCCACACGGCGAGCGGCTTCCTCGGTCGCAACGGCATCGTGCACGCCTACGTCGATCCGAGCTATACGACGTACGGGAAGGCGGGCTCCCTACTCCAACGGCTGACAGGCGACATCGTGGTGGATGGCATCTGGCAGTATCAGAACTTCATCCACGGGCGAAACATCCAGGACCAGAAGCTGCACTTCAACGTCAACACGACCTTGCGCGGCGGCTGGAATGTCGGGGCCGGCTACTTCGTGGAGTCGTTCGGCTACGACTCGGCCCTGTACGCGAATTATCGTCTCGAGGTCCCGAAATCCGGCGGCCGCTTGGACACGATTCCGTTCGTCGGCCAGCCGACGATCGGGAATGGCGAGTACATCGTCCAGATCGGGACGCCGCAGTGGAAGCACTTCAGTGGCGGCGGTTTCTTCCTCCAGGGACACGACGAAAATTTCTTCGAGTGGGCATCGGCCGATTTGCTGCTGCTGAGTCTCAACATCTCGTACCGGCCGACGGACCGTCTCCGCAACTCGTTCAGCTATTTCTGGCAGCAGGTGAATCGGCGCACCGACGGCAGCCTGGTCAACGTTGGCCGGGTGGCGCGCGCCAAGATCGAGTACCAGGTCTCCCGGCCGCTGTTCCTCCGGCTGGTCGGCCAGTACATCCAGGATCAGACCGACTCGCTGCGCGATGATTCGCGCACGAACGCGCCGATTCTAATCGCCGGGCCGAGTGGCGTGACGCGGACGAGCGCAAGCGCCACCAATCTGTTCCACGTCGACGCGCTGATCAGCTATCAGCCGGTGCCGGGCACCGTGGTGTTCGCGGGATACGGCAGCGACATGCTGGACGAAGACGCGTTCCGGTTCCGCGGCCTCACGCGCACCGGCGATGCGGTGTTCGTGAAGTTGAGCTACCTGTTCCGATTGTAGGAGTCAGCGCAGCCGCTTCAGGAAGTCCTCCAACACGCGATTGAAGTGATCGGGCTCATCTACGAACAGCGCGTGACCGGCGTTCTCGAAGATCTCCACCTGCGCATCGTGCACATGATTGCGCACCGTGTCGGCGGTTTCGCGCATCAACGCCGAGCCGACGAACAGGAGTGGACGGTCCAGCTTATCCAACGCCGGGCGCCAGTCGCGGCGACCGGTGGCGAATGTACTGGCGAGCAGCGTATAGGCCGTTGTCGTGGGCGTCGAAAGAGATGTGCGAGTGATGCGCGCGAGGTAGGTGGAATCCTGGGGCGTGCGGTACATCCCGCGCACGAACGTCGCGGTCAACACCGGACGATCGCGGAGCAGGTGAAAGAGCAAGGTGTCCATGAACCCCGCAAGGGGAGAGCCCTGCGGAACCCACACGAAATTGTCGACCAGGACGAGCCCGGCGATGTCTTGGGTGCCGAACTGCTCCACCAGCTCGAGCGCTTCGGGAACTCCCATCGACCAGCCCACCACGACAACCGGCGCGGCCTGGAGGTGGGCAATGAGCTCGTGGATATCCCGTGCCCGACGATCGGTGTAGTTCCCATCGCTCGTCCGCTGCGACGCGCCTTGTGAGCGGGGATCCAGCGCGATGACGCGTCTCGAGCCCGCGAAGTAGCGCAGCTGCGGCTCCCAGATATCGGCGGGCATCGTCCAGCCCGGCACGAATACGACCGTCGGACCGGGTCCGCTGCCCCCGCTCAAATAGTGCAGCCGCACACTGTCGCTGGTGATGAACCACCGATCGACCCAGGGACGCGCTGCTCGGCGCTGCGATTGAGCACCGGTCGCGAGTGCACACAGCATGAGGCCCGTAACTGTCAAGCGACGCATGGCACCATCCTTCGAGGTTGGGTCTCAAGTTACACGACCTTGCGCACGGCCGTGGTGCCGGCATTCTTCAGATCACGGGCGGCCTGATCCGCGCCCAACCTCTGATGCTCGCGTGAATAACATGGTATGAGACTGCGCGTTCGCTGCGCCGCGCTGGCGCTGTGGGCCGGAGTAGTGAACGCCCAGGTCCCACCGCCGCTGGTTGATTACCATCAGCATTTCTTCAGCCCTGACTTAGCGAAGCTGGTCGGGGTCGATACGATCGATGCCGACAAGCTCATCCGGCTGCTTGATGCGGCAGGTATTCGCCGCGCCCTTGTGCTGTCGACCGCCTACAGCTGGAGCAACCCGAGCCGGAACGTTGAAAACGATTACGAGCATGTGAAAGCCGACAACGACTGGACAGCAGCACAAGTGGCGCGCTATCCGGAGCGGCTGCGGGCGTTCTGCGGCATCAACCCGCTCCGCGACTACGCGCTGGCGGAGCTGGACCGCTGCAGCAAGAATCCCCTGCTCCGCACGGGGCTCAAGCTGCACATTGGCAACTCCGCCGTGGATTATCACAGCCCGCAGGATGTCGAGAAGCTGCGCCGCGTATTTCGGGCCGCAAACGACAAACACATGGCAGTCGTGATTCACATGCGCGCGTCGATTTCGCGGAAGCTCCCCTACGGCCGGTGGGAGGCGCAGATCTTCATCGACTCGATTCTGCCGTCGGCACCTGACGTGCCGGTACAGATCGCGCATCTGGCTGGCGCCGGTGGGTACGACACCACGACGGACAGCGCGGTGTCGGCGTTTGTGGACCTCATCGCGCGCCGAGATCCACGGGCCAAGCACCTCTGGTTCGACGTGACCACGGTCGACCGGAGTGGCACGCCCGACGACCTGAAGTTGATCGCCGTACGGATTCGCCAGCTGGGGATCAACCGCGTACTCTTCGGATCGGATGCGGCGGCCGGCGGCAACCTGGCGCCACGCGAGGCATGGGCCGAGTTTCACAAGGTGCCCCTGACCGAGGCCGAGTTTCGGACGATCGCGACTAACGTCGCTCCTTACATGAGATGAGTGGGACGGGGGCGGAAACATGCCGGAGTCGTGGCGCAGCAGAATGCAGCGCTGGGGGTTCAACTTCTTTCCGACCTACCGAAGCACGGGCGCCTGGATTACTTACATCGCGGACGACTATCGTGAGATCCGCATCAAGCTCCCGCTGGGCTGGCGCACCAAGAATTATGTCGGCACGATGTTCGGCGGCAGCATGTATGCCGCCGGAGACGGTGTGTACATGGTCATGCTGATCAAGAACCTCGGGCGCGAGCCGGAAGCCGGCGCGCACCACGTTGTACGGCCGCTTCGTGCTCGCGCCGAAGGACATCGACGACATTCGCGCGGCCACTGCCCGGGGCGAGCCAGTCGAGCGCGTGCATCGTGTCGCGCTCGTGGATCGCGAGAATGTCGTGCACGCGGAAATCGAATGGCTGGTCCACGTCCGGCGAAAAGATGTTCGCGCTCCCAACCCCATCACCTGAGAAGGCTAGTCATGCGGCGATTCTCCTTCGTTCTCTCCATCGTGCTCGCGACGCCCCTCGCGGCGCAGCAGTCAGGCCGCCACACGATCACACACGAAGACGTCTTCCTGATGAAGCGGATTTCATCTCCCGCGATCAGCCCCGATGGGCGTTGGGTCGTGTTCGCGGTTACCGAGCCCTCCTACACGGAGGGCGAGCAAGTCGGCGATCTCTGGCTCGTCCCGACCGACGGCAGCGCCGAGCCGCGGCGCCTGACGAACACCAAAGGTGGTGAGAGCGGCGTGGACTGGAGTCCCGACAGCCGTCGCATCGCGTTCGGTGCGCGGCGTGAGGGCGACGATGTCCCACAGATCTATGTGCTCGACCTGAGCGGCGGCGGTGAAGCGCAGCGCGTGACGAACCTGTCCACCGGCGCATCGAGCCCCCTGTGGCGACCGGACGGCAAGGCGATCCTGTTCACGAGCATGGTCTATCCGGGCGCGATGACGGATTCCGCCAATCGCGCCGTGGCCGCCGAGCGCAAAGCCCGGAAGTACAATGCGCGCGTGTACGACGCGTCACCGATTCGGCTCTGGGATCACTGGCTCGATGACCGACGGCCGCACCTGTTTGTGCAGTCTCTCGAACCGAGTGCACAGGCCAAGGATCTTTTGGCCGGTTCACGGCTCGTCCAGGGCGCCGGATTTGGCGGGCAGCTGGGCACCGGTGGCGAGGATCTGGCAGCGACGTGGACGCCCGACGGCAGCGGCGTGGTATTCGCCGCGACGACGAACCGCACCGACTGGGCGCACGGCGACGTCGTGCAGATGCTGTGGCTTGTGGGGGCGTCGGGCGGTGAAGCGCAGCCGCTGACGAGGGGCAAGGACGATTACGACGCGCCGCAGTTCAGTCCGGACGGCAAGACGCTCTACGGGGTGATGACCCCGACGAACGAGCATACGTTCAACAACCGCCGGCTCGTGGCCTGGACATGGCCGAGGAGCGGTGACGCCGCTCCACGCGGCATCACGGGCGGCGCAGACCATTCCGTTGGCACGTATACGATCAGCCCAGACAACCGCGCGGTCTTCTTCCTTGCTGAAGACGCCGGACGCCAGCGGCTGTTCCGCGCGCCGGTCGCAGGTGGCAAGGAGCAGGAAGTCGGCACGATGACGAGCGGCACGTTCGGTAGCCTTCAGGTGGCCACGGGAACCACCACTGGCCCGGTGCGCATGGCGGCAGTCTGGGAGAGCGCGACGAACCCGCCGGAGGTGGTGCGGGTCGATCCCACCACCGGGAAGTGGACGCCGCTCACCAGGGTCAACACCGCGCGCGCCGCCCAGATCGACTGGCAGCCCCTGCGCGAGTTTTGGTTCACCTCCAAGCGCGGCAAGCGGATCCACAGCTTCTACGCACTGCCTCCCGGGTTCGACTCGACGCGCACCTACCCACTGTTCGTGCTGATTCACGGCGGCGCCGCGAACATGTGGACTGATAATTTTGGCCTGCGTTGGAATCCTCATCTGCTCGGCGCCACCGCCCCCGGATTCGTCGTCCTCATGACCGACTACACCGGTTCGACGGGATACGGGGAAAAGTTCTCGCAGGACATTCAGTTCGATCCGCTCGAAGGGCCGGCCAACGATATCAACGAGGCGGCCGACACGGCGCTCCAGCGCTTCAAGTTCATCGACGCGTCACGCCAGGTGGCGGGGGGCGCCAGCTACGGCGGACACCTCACCAACTGGCTCGCGGTGACGACCACGCGCTATCGCGCCCTGGTGAGCCATGCGGGCGAGTGGGACCTCGAGAGCCAATGGGCAACGAGCGACTTCAACTACGATCGCGAGCGCAACGTCGGCGGGCCGCCGTGGGAGGACCATCCGATCTGGCGGACACAAAGCCCGATGCGCCGCGCCGCGAACCTGCACACGCCCGTGCTCGTGTCGGTGGGTGAGCGCGATTTTCGCGTGCCGATGAACAACGCGCTCGAATTCTGGACCGCGCTCCAACGCCAGCAGATTCCCTCCCGGCTCATCATCTGGCCGGAGGAAAACCACTGGATTCTGAAGGGCGAGGACAGCCGGTTCTTCTATAAGGAAGTGGCGGCGTGGTTCGCGCGCTGGCTCGGCGCCCCGGCGGCAACGGGGCAGTAGCGGAGGGATCGGACCCAGGTAGTAGGGGCGCAGCATGCTGCGCCCCTACCCCACATTCCGCGCCACCCGTTATTCGTACATTGAGTTCGTGTCCGCCTTTGCCAGCTGCACGAAGAAACCCGCCACCTTCTCGGTGACGGCTTCCACGTAGCGCTTCCCCTTTTCCGCGGTTGACGCCGCCGGGTCTCCGGATCCCGTGTCATCCGTCACCTGGCGCCACTGGCGAGGCGCCCAGGCCCAACCCTCGCGAAACGCCGCAATCTTGAACTTCCGCGCCGCGCCAGGGCCGGCTTCGGAGAGCGGCAGCACGCGCTCCGCGGCAACGTGCTGCATGACGCTCGTTTCCATCTCCCCCGCGTGATCGCCGAGGTCGGAGAAGAACCCTTTGAGATCGAGGACCTTGTACCAGTTCACGACGCAGAGAAACAACGACACGTGCGGCTGGAGCTCACGGATCATCTGGCGAAAATCATTCGCGCCGTGCCCGTTGAAAATCACGAGCTTCCCGATCCCCTGCCCCGCGAGTGACTGCGCCACGTCCCGCAGCACGAGCGCCTGCGTGCTCGGATTCATGTTGATGCACAGCGGGATGTCGAGCTGGCCGGTGTTCACGCCGAACGGCACGACCGGCAGCACGACCACCTTCGCCCCGCGTTGCCACGCGCGGTCGGCGGCGCGGGCGGCGATCTCCTCACTTTGGATATTGTCGGTCGTGTACGGGAGATGGAAATTGTGCGCCTCGGTTGCGCCCCAAGGCAGGATCGCGACTTCATACCGTGTGTCGCGGACGGTTTTCCAAGTCAGCTCGTCGAGGATGTAGGGCCGCATGCCCGATTCTACACTCTGAGGGGTTGACGCGCACCCAAGTGTCCCGTCTCTTCGACTCCGGTCAAAACCACTCACACGTCGCTCGGAGGATTGGATGCGGCACACCTTGTGGGCTCTTGTGTCGCTCGCGCTGGCAGTTACGCCGCTGCCGGCCCAGGGAAGCGGGGGGCTCCGCGACAAGATCTCGCAGCTCTTCATTTTCACGGAAGGCAAGGACCCGTTGTTCCTCGGCGGGACGGCGGGCTCCGATTCCGCGACCGCGCTGCATGCAGATCACTTCGTGCCCGCGGCCAATGCCGATAACGGCTCACTGATTGCCTTCATCAGCTCGGCGGTCAGTCAGAACGTCGGCAACCTCCCCGTCAGTGCGACGAGTGGCGGCTCGACCTTCCGGTTCGAAGCGGGGGTCCCAGTTCCCACGTCCGGGTCGCCCGGTGCCGTGTTCGGCGAGCGAGCCCCGACCCTCGGCCGCGGCCGCGTGTTCGTCGGCGTCAACGTGAACCGCCTGCATTTTGAGACGCTGCGCGGCGTAAGCCTGAACGACATCGAGATGACCTTCACGCACGAGAACGTGACCGGCCCCGCGTGCGACAGCATCGTGGGGACGTCGTGCACGCCGTACGGCGTGCCGACGCACGAGAACGACGTGATCGACCTCCGCCTGGCGTTCGACATCGACATGACCGTCACGTCGTTTTTCGTCACCTTCGGTCTGCTCGACCGCGTGGACATCGGTGTGTCCCTCCCCATCGTCTCTACCTCGCTGCTCGGCACGAGCAACGCGCAAATCGTGCCGTTCGGCGGCACGACGGCCCAGCACTTCTTCGGCGGCACCGCGGCGAATCCCGAGCTCTCCACTTCTCGCTTCGTGGAAGGATCCGCTACGGGCGTGGGCGACATCGCGACCCGGCTCAAGGTCAATCTCACCCGCTCGGACCGGACCAACTTCTCCGTGCTGGCCGACGTACGCTTCCCCACCGGCAGCGCCGACGATCTCCTCGGGGCGGGCCACGTCGCGGCGCGCGGCCTCGGCATCCTCTCGGCACGATTCGGAGCCTTCTCGCCGCCGGCCGCTCGCAAACCAGCGCGGTGCTGACGACGGTCGGGTTCGATCACGTGATGGCCCCGTGGGCGGCGATCGCGGTCGACCTCGTGTCGGAGCTTCAGGTTGGCGAGAGTAAGCTGCGGCTGCCGGGCACGGTCACCTACGACGTTCCGTTCCATCGCACCGTCGAGCCGACCAACATTCCCCGCGAACGGGATGATATCGTCAACGGATCATTCGGCTTCAAATTCGTAACGCACAGCGGGATCATACTCGTGGCCAACACGCTCTGGCCGTTGAACCGAGGCGGGCTGCGGCCGAACCTGCTGTGGACCGCCGGCCTCGAATACAATTTTTGAGAAGGGTTACCGGATCACGGTGATCCGCCAGCCGCTCGCATCCCGCTGAAGCGTCGCCCGGAACGTCACCGGCCGGCGCTCGCCGCGACCGGTGCTGGCGTTGTCGTACTCGTAAACGCCGCTGACGGTCGCATCGGCTGACGCGCCTCCTCCGGTCACGCTCAGGCTTGCCACGCTGAGACTGGCTTTGAGATTGCGGACGCGATCGAAAAATGTCTGCCAACTCCCCTGTTGCGCCGCGGTGAGGCCGGGGTAGACGCGTCGGACTTGCTCGATGTCCCGCGATTCAAGCGCCGCGGCGTAGCTCGCGATCACCTTT
>QHTY01000084.1:0-311 GCA_003220985.1 Gemmatimonadota bacterium | reverse complement strand
TCAACGGCGACGGGCGCGACCGGCACCGGCGGCGGTGGGGGAGCTTCCGCGACACGGCGCGGCTCGGTGTCGCGCGCGCCGCGGGACCGCGACGCGCGCTCAGCGTCCGCCCACAGCGAGGCCGCGGTGGCGAATTGCATCATCGCTTCCGATACCCGCCGTGCCGCTGCCAGCGACTCGGCGCTCGCGAACGCGGTGTGGCCTCCGCTGAGATCGGCAGGCGTAGCACCCGCCAACGCGGCCCGCTGTTCCGCACGCAGCGCGCTCGCGCGTAGCGTGCCCATCAGACTGTCGAAACGTTGCGACGTGAG
>QHTY01000083.1 GCA_003220985.1 Gemmatimonadota bacterium | reverse complement strand
TCGTGTAACCGACAGCTTGGTCGCCAGCATCACGGCCGCGGCCGGTGGCCCGAGGGTCATCGAGCCGCTCCCTGCCAGGCCACCGTCACTCAAGCGGGGCGCGGTCGTCTTTCGCGAGCGCTGCGCCGCGTGTCACGGGGAGTCTGGGCGTGGCGACGGGCCCAAAGCCAAAACCCTGAAGGGACCACCTCCCGCGAATCTTGCCGATCGCACGCTCATGGGCGACATGTCGTTGCTTGACATCTTCCGCCGGATTGCGATCGGCACCCCCGGCACGGCGATGCCGGAGTTCGCTGAGGACCTCACCGCCGAAGACCGCTGGGCGGTCGCGGCCTACGTCCAGGCGATGCAATACGGCGGATCGGCGACGGCGGCCGTCTTTGCAGCGGTCCGCCGGCAGATCGATTCCGCATTGTCCAAACGCTCGGATCAAATCGCCGTCGACGCGTACATGACGTTCGAGCAGGTCGAAACCTCGATTCGGGCCAAAAACGCCGGGCTCGCAAGCGAGCTCGAAGGCAACTTCGCCTGGCTGCGCACGCGCGCCGTGAAGGCGGATCAGGAGGAGCGCAATACGATCCGCGAGCGCCTGCTCGCGGGACTGGAGCGCGCGGAGCGGGTGGTCGCCGATCGCCCGTCGGCGGCGAGCCTGTTCGTCAATTCGTTCTTCCTGCTGATTCGTGAGGGGTTCGAGGCAATCCTCATCGTCGCCGCGCTCATGACCTTCCTCGCGAAAGCCGGCGCGCCGGAACGGCGCCGCGACGTCGCGCGCGGGGCGTGGCTCGCCGTTGCGGCGAGTCTGCTCACCTGGGTGCTCGTGGAGCTGTTGCTTCAAGTGACGCCGGGACAGCGCGAAACGATGGAGGGCGTCACGATGCTGCTGGCGGCTGCCGTGCTGTTCTATGTCAGCTACTGGCTGCTGTCCAAGATCGAAGCGGCGAAATGGACGGCGTTCGTGCACGGCAAGATGCGGAGCGCGCTGTCGTCCGGCTCCGGCGCCGCGCTGAGCGCCGTCGCGTTCCTGGCCGTCTATCGCGAAGGGTTCGAAACGATTCTGTTCTATAAAGCGCTGTTCACGTCGGCCGGGGCGAGCGGCGTGTCCGTGGTGGCCGGCATCGCCGCGGGCGTGGTGGGACTCGTCGCCATCTACTTCCTGATCAATCAGCTCGGACTCCGCGTGGCCATGAAGCCGTTCTTCGCGGTGACGGGCGCGATGCTCTACTACATGGCGTTCGTGTTCGCGGGGAAGGGAATCGCGGAGCTGCAGGGCGCGCAGCTCATCCCCCTGACCGTCATCGAAGGCGCGCCGCGCGTCCCGGTGCTCGGAATCTATCCGACGCTCGAATCGTTGCTCGTGCAGGGCCTGTTGCTGGCGCTGGCGCTGGCGGCTGCCGTCTGGGCAATGCGCCCGAAAGTCAAAGCCTCAGGTGCGGAGGGGGACCTGCTTCGGTCGCAGTGATTCGGGCAACGGCTGCGGCCCAGCGGGCTGCCGCCACGTGTAGAGCAGCGCGCCACCCACCACCATCAACAGCACGCTGGTCGCCTGGGCCAGGGTGACGGACCCGAGCAACCTGTCGTCTTTGGCGCGGAACATCTCGACCAGAAACCGCTCGGCGCCCCCGAGCACGAGATACCACGCGAACAGCCAGCCGATAGCGTGCCCATGATCGCGCCGCCGCCACAGCCACCAGAACACGAGCAGCATCAGCACCGTCTCGTAAACTTGCGTCGGATGCACCGCCACCACTTCGGCCGGGTTGGTGCCCGCCGGGAAGTGGACGTGCATCATCTCCAGATTCTGAACGGTCGTCGGCGGCAAGCCGTTGGGGAACTTCATTCCCCACGGCAGGCTGGTGGGGATGCCGTAGTCGTCATTGACCAGGAAACAGCCGACGCGCCCCAGCGCGTACCCGAGGGCCAGCGGTGCGGCGCAGATCTCGGCGGTGAAGCGCCCCGGCACGCGGCGGCGCCACCCGTTCAGCAGGATGCCGGCGGTCGCGCCGAGAAAGCCGCCGTACCAGACGAATCCCCCGCGGCGGAAGAGTGCTTCGGATTCACCGGTGAGGAACACGTACCAGAGTTTGGCCCCGACCAGTCCGCCGATCACGCCCGCGATGATGATGTCGGCCGCGTAATCCTCGTCGAGCCCGCGCTCCCGGAGATCGAGCTGTATCGCCCAGCCCGCCATGAGGAATGCGACCATCATCATCAGCCCGTAACCCGTGAGCTCTAGGGGCCCGAGGTGAATCGTGAACGGATATACCGTCATAAGGACGTGGTGCGTGGTACGTGGTGCGTGGTGTCGGTCATTTCGAGTCCCGGGAGGGGGAGATCGGCGCGAGCGTCCAGCGTCCAATCGCTGCGCTCGCCGAGGCGCAGGCGGTGCCAGCCGGCACGCGCGATCATGGCGGCGTTGTCGGCGTTGAGCCGCGGGCTGGCGACCGCGACGCGCGCGAGTCCCTTGAGCCGATCGGCGGCACGCGCCGCCAGTGCCTTACTGCACGCGACACCGCCGCCGAGCACGGCGGCCCTATAGCCGGTCGCGCGCACGGCGCGCTCCAGTTTGGTGACGAGCACGTCGAGCACCGCATCCTGGAACCCGCGCGCCAGGTGCGGGCGGTCGCGATCCAAGTCTGACGACGCGCGCACGGCGTGCAGGACTGCGGTCTTCAGACCTGAGAACGAAAACTCGAATCCCTCGTTGAGCATGGGACGCGGGAAGGTAAAGCGTTCCGGATCGCCGTTGTTCGCGAACTTCTCGATCGCGGGACCGCCGGGATATCCCAGGCCGAGCAGCGTGGCGACTTTGTCGAAGGCCTCGCCGGCCGCGTCGTCGCGAGTTTCGCCAAACAGGCGGTAGCGACCCCAGGCCGGCACATCGAGCAGCAGCGTGTGTCCACCGGACACGAGCAGTGCCACGAACGGCGGCGACAGGTCGCGGTCCTCGATCGCCGGCGCGAAGAGATGACCCTCCATATGGTGTACGCCGATGAGCGCGCGGTCGCCGGCATAGGCGAAGGACTTGGCGTAGACCACCCCGACGAGCAAGGCGCCTGCCAGCCCGGGCCCCGCGGTGACCGCAACGGCGTCGATCGCGGATGGCGCGATCCCGGCTTCGGCGAGCGCCCGATCGACGACCGCCGGCAGCGCGGTCAGATGCGCCCGACTCGCCAGCTCGGGGACGACGCCGCCGAACACCTTGTGGATGTCCTGCGACAGAATGACGAGACTCTCGAGCTCGCCGCCGACCAACACGGCGGCCGAGGTTTCATCACACGACGTTTCGATGCCGAGGACGGCGTCAGCCACTGCTGGGGCGGCGGCGATTGGGTCGGGTGGGCGGGGCGGGCGGGGGCGGCGCGGGCGCGCGCCGCTTCACCGTGACCGAATCGGGAATGGCGCGGGCGGTAATGCCCCGTGGCGCGATGACCGTGATCCGGGCAGACCCGCCGGTGGTTCCACTGATATGCGCGACCACGCGCAGCGAGTCGCGCGTCAGCGCCTGCACGCGCTCCTCGGGACCGCTCACCGCGACCGACACGCGCGCCGGCGTGACAATTAGGCTCGTGACCGCGCCGGCGCCCGTCTCGACCGGAATCCCGCCGAACGAGCGCTCGGCGATTCGGCCCATCTCCCCCGTGATCGTCACCTGCTTCGGCGCCAGACGCACGATGCCAAGCGGCGCCGTGTCGATCGGCACCTGCCGCGAAAACTCGCCGCTGACGTTGGTGATTTCCATCGGGACGGTCGTCACCGAATCGATCGCCGCCAGGGCTTTGTCCGGGCCGACGAGGCGGACGGTCGTCGGCGTCATGGAAAGACCACCGTGCAACACCTGCGCGGAATCAGGCGTCACGCTCACGAGCGACACGATTCGGACTTCCTTTCGGCTCACACTGTCGAGTGCCAGCGTGATTTCGCTCGGCCGTACTTCCATCACCCGGACGTCGGCACCCTTCGGGAGGGCGAGCTCCACTTCACTGGGATCGAGTTGAATCGAATACGTCGAGGACGTGAGCGTGTCGGGGACGCGGCGCGTGATGTCCCCGGCAAGCGAACGCAGCTTTAGGATCTGACTGCCCTTGCCGGAGATCTGAACACGGACCTTGGGCGGCTTCTGAACGAGCGCGCGTCCTCGCGGCAGTTGTACGATGAGCGTGACGTCGAAGCTCGTGGTGACCGGCTGCTGCAGCTGCACGGCGACGTAGAGCATCAGCGCGAGGAACAGCGCCGCCCCCTTGATCGGCCAGTTGCGCGTGATCCCCTGGAACACGCTAGGGCTCGCCCAGCAGACGTCGGATCAGCATCTCGTTGACCGGGTCTTCCCAGTTTGCCGCGCCGATGACGCGCTTCACGATCACGCCCTCGCGATCGATGACATAACTCTCCGGCACGCCGAAAATATCGTACGACTGCCGGATCGCCCCGCTGGGATCGTGCAGGATGTCGAACGTCAGGCCGAGGTTATTCGCAAACGCCATGATTTCCCTGGGGCCCGCCTGTTCCTGGTTGTAGAAGGCGTCGCCGTCCACGCTCACCGCCGCAATGCGGAAATCGGTCCCGGCGAGCTTTTGATGCAGACGCTCCATGGACGGCATTTCGGCCCGGCACGGCGGGCACCAGGTCGCCCAAATGTTCACCAGCACCACCTTGCCACGATAGTCCGCGAGCGTCGCCGGCTGATTAGTGCGCAGATTCGTGGCGCGAAACGCCGGCGCGCCCGAACCGATTTCCACCGGGTTGATCTGGGGCCGCAGCTTGATCGCCAGCGCAACCCCGAACACGGCTGTCGTCACCAGCCCGGTGATCAGCGTCCACTGTTGCCGGTTCGTCATGCCGTCACCATGCAGCGGCGGCGCAGCTCCTGCACTTCGCGCCCGGGGTCGGCGCTCGCGAAGATCGCATTCCCGGCGACGAACGTGTCGGCGCCCGCCTGATGCGCGGCGGCGATGGTCTGTTTACTGATTCCGCCATCCACTTCCAAGAAAAAGCGTGCGTGGTGCGTGGTGCGTAGTGCGTGGGCGCGTTGAATCTTGTCATTTGACCCCGGAAGGTAGCTCTGTCCCCCAAAGCCCGGGTTCACCGTCATAATCAGCAACAAATCGAGATCGCGCACCACCTCTTCGGCATGCGCCAGCGGCGTCGCCGGGTTGAGCGCGAGCCCCGCCATCATCCCCTGCTGCTTCACGGCGTCGAGCTGACGTTGCACGTGAATCGTGGCCTCAGGATGGAACGTGAACACCGACGCGCCCGCGGCCGCGAACGATTCGATGTAGCGCTCCGGCTCCACGACCATCAGATGCGCGTCGATCGGCTTGTCGGTCAGCTTCCGCAGTGTCTCGATCACATTGGCGCCGAACGTGATGTTCGGAACAAACCGCCCGTCCATCACGTCGACATGCAGCCAATCGGCTCCCGCCTCGAGGACCTGTGCCACCTGATCTTGCAGGCGCGCGAGGTCGGCGGAGAGGACGCTCGGCGCGATGCGTATGCCCCCCCCGCCCCGCCCGTTCGTCATTGTGGACTCCGGGCTACCACGATATCTACGACGGTGCCGGGCGCTGCCAATGTTCCCGCCGCGGGGCTCTGTGCGACCACCGTTCCCGGCGAGCCCTCGGTTGTCCGGCGCCGCGTGACTGTGCCGAGCTGCAGTCCTTCGGTTTCGAGTCTGGTTCGCGCGTCCGCCGATGCCATGCCGAGCAGGTCCGGCACGGGGATCGTCGGCGCGCCCCGGCTGACGACGATGGTCAGCCCGGCACCCGGTGCCAGCGCGGTTCCCGCAGGTGGCCGTGTCATCATCGCCAGCCCGGTCGGCGCGGCGGCCTGCACCGATTCGACCTGGCTCACGACCAGCCCAGCGGCCGCGACCATCGATTGCGCGAGCGTCGCGTCGAGCCCCCCGACGTCCGGCACCGGAATCTTGGGCGGCCCCGCGCTCGACACCAGAGTGACTTTGGTGCCCTCGGCGGCGATGACGTCCGGCGGTGGATCCTGCCAGATCACCACGCCCTGGGGCGCGGTCGGGTGCGGCTCAGCGCCGCCGTCGGCGACCTGCAGCTTCGCTTTTTGGATCTCCCCCTGCGCGTCGGCGAGCGTCAGGCCGAGCACGCGGGGCACCGCTTGGTGTCCGGGGAGAAACGGCGCGGGAAAGAGCACCAGGTACGCCGTGAGGTAGCCGGCGAGCACCATGCCGACGCCGATGCCAATCCAGCGCCAGGTGCGGCGGTCGATCTTCATATCCTGAAACGGCTCGAAACGCCGCCGAATGCGCATCAGCTCGCTCGCACCAGACGGGCCGCGTACGCGCCGTCGATCCCGTGGCGCTGCGGCAGCGATTGAAAATCGCCCGCCGGTGTCAGCAGCTCCGCGGGCACCGCGTCGTTGCGCGCCGACCGCGTGAACTCCGGATGTTCGTTCAGGAAAGACTCCACGACTTGTTCATTCTCCTCCGGTTCGAGCGAGCAGGTGGCATAAATGAGCAATCCGCCCCTTCCCGCCCCCTCCGGTCGCACGAGCGGCGCAGCCGCCGCCAGCAGCTGTCGCTGGCGTGCCGCAGCGCGCGCAAAGACGGACGGCTTCAAACGCCAGCGGGCATCGGGATGGCGCCGCATGGTACCCGTCGCGGTGCACGGCGCGTCCACGAGCACCGCGTCGATGCTCGCGGGGCGCAGTGGCGCCGCCT
>QHTY01000151.1 GCA_003220985.1 Gemmatimonadota bacterium | reverse complement strand
GCTTAAAACGCAAACGCCATTCCGATCCTACCGCGACTGCTGGACCGGCGAACGTGCTGCTAACGGATCGCGCTAGCCGTCTTTCGCGACATGCCACCGCTGCGCTGTGTCCCATCAAAAGCAGTGGTCAGAGCTGTGCGGAGAGGTAAATTGACCGTTAGAAAGGAATATCTCATGGGTCTGATGGTTATGCGGGTCAAAGCCGTGCTTGTTCTGTGGCTGCTATGTCTTTCTGCGCCGTGTTCCGGCCAAGTGAAGGTACCGGAGACGCCTGCCGGACAGAAGTTTGCAGCCTGGCTGGAGGTTTTCAAAGAACTATCCCTCAGAAGCTCAGCACGCCGACCAAGCGATGGCTTTTCGCGAGATGACGGGCGGCTTCGACCTCAAGAAACTGGAGCCATCCACGCCGGACACGCAGCTCGCTTTGCTGCAGGAACGGAATTCCGATCAATTCGCTCGACTCACCCTGGAAGTCGACAAGGCCGAGCCGCACAAGATCGTCAGTCTTGGTCTCATGGCGATTCCACGTCCGCCGGAGTTCCCTCTCCCGCATGTGAGCGGGAGCGAACTGATTGCGACCGTGCGAAAGAAGCTGGATCAGGATGCTGCCGCGGGCCGATTTGCCGGCACCGTGCTCATAGCCAGGAACGGCCAGCCGGTCCTGGCTGAGGCTTACGGGCTGAGCGATCGCGAACACCGGACGCCGAACAAGCTAAACACGCGCTTTCGTATCGGCTCCATGAACAAGATGTTCACCGCAACCGCGACGCTACAACTTGTGCAGGCAGGCAAGCTGGCGCTCAACGATCCGCTGGGAAAATACCTCCCCGATTACCCCAACAAGGACCTCGCCGCGAAGGTGACGATCTATCAGCTGTTGACGCACACCGGTGGTACGGGAGATATCTTCGGACCGGAGTTTCAGGCACACCGTCTGGAGCTGCGCACACTCGACGATTATGTGAAGCTATACGGCAGCCGCCCGCTTGCGTTCGAGCCGGGCAGCAAGTGGGAGTACAGCAATTACGGCTTCATTCTGCTCGGCGTCGTGATCGAACGAGTCAGCGGCCAGAGCTACTACGATTATGTGCGGGACCACATCTACAAACCCGCAGGCATGACCATAAGCGGCTCGGAGCCGGAAGATCAGGCGGTAAGCGATCGCAGTGTCGGATACACAAGAATGGGTGGAGGGTCAGAGCATCCGAACACAGAGACGCTACCGTACCGAGGCACTTCTGCCGGCGGCGGATACTCCACGGTGGAAGATCTATTGAGGTTTGCGAACGCCCTGGAAGCCCACAAGCTGCTCAATGCGCAGTATGCGGAAACGCTTACCACGGGCAAAGTTGATACGCCGGGGGGCGGCCGCTATGCGTTCGGTTTCGATGATCGCACGACCAACGGCATCCGCTGTTTTGGTCATGGCGGGGGCGCTCCCGGGATGAATGGCGAACTCGAGATCTGCCCCACAGCCGGGTACGTTGTGGCCGTGCTGGCGAATCTGGACCCGCCCGCGGCCAGCCGCATCTCCCAGTTCATTACCAGCCGACTGCCGGAGAAGTGAACCGACCGGCGGCGCACTAGAAGGCGATCGCGAACCCCACTCGGCCGAGCGACTGCTGGATCGGCGCCGGCAACACTCCCCTTCCATCATCCGTCTTCCGCGAAAAGCGCTGGAATCCATAATCGCCCGTCACTCGCACCCGGCGATGTAACGCGTCGACCGTGAGGCCGAGTCCCAACTGCAGTGCACCGAGCCCTGACGTCGTCCCGCCGCCCGAGTACTTGGCGCCAAACATCAGGCCGCCGTGCAACGCCATCCGCACGCCGGGTCCCAGCAGATACGCCATCTGCGCACCGGCCGTAACCGCGCCGACCGATTGCGCCTCGAATTCCGGGTCGGCCTTACGGTTGATAAAGCCCAGCTCGCCGGAGACAGGTCCGGTGATGTAGTAGCGCAGCCTGACGTCTACCTCCGACGCGTCGAATTCCGTGGTCGCGGTTCCGTTACTCGTGGGCCTGTACTTCACCTTGGAGAGCACGATGTCGGCCGAGAATTTCTTCCACTCGAGGGTCGCCTTCGCCCCGATGCCGCTGCCGCGATACTGCAGGTCGGACGAGACTTCGCGATAATCGCCGAAGACGACCTGCGGGCCGATGCTGATGTGCTGCGCGGAAAGACGGAATGACGGAATGACGGAAAGCACGACCATGCCGGCGACCGCGGCTCGTAACGCCCTTCCGTCCTTCCGTCGTTCCGTCCTCATCGTCCGCCTCCTGGGCGCGCGACCGGCGCGACAGTCAGCGCGACCTGCTGGCGGCGCCGCGTGTTCTCCTGCGCGATCTCGGCGTTGCGCCGCGCGATCTGCTCACGCAGCAGCTGGTTGTACAGAATGTTGCCGCGTGCCGCCTGCGGCGCCGGCTTCTTGAGCGTCATGATGAACCCTGCCAGTACGATGCCGGCGCCGATCGCGCCGCCTTCACGCAGCGACGGCGAGCCGAGGTCGCCGTTCGAGAGCGCCGACGTGCCGGCGAGCGCGACGCCGGTATACACGAGCGCCAACCCCAGCGGACGCCAGCTCTTCGGTGGCACCTCGGTCTCCGGGAGCTCGGCGTAGCCCGGCAGGCTGGTGAGATGCGCCACGGTATCCACGGTTCCGTGCGAGACCCGGATCGGTTGCGAGGTCGAGAAGCTGTTTTGGCCCACCGCCGCTTCGACAATGACGGTGTAATTGCCGGCTGGAACCGGGTCGCCGTTGGGCAGCCGCGCCGGCCAGCGAAGGTTGACCTGCCCGTTGGCGACCGTCGAGTCGATCCGCAGCGAGGTGGATGCCGCTCCCGTTCCCCCGACAACGCGCGTCACGACGCGCGCCGGCTGCGTCACGGTGTAGCGCACCGGCACGACGCCCTGACCGCCCACGAACGTGACGCTGTCCACCACCAACTGCCGCACGACGAGGACCTGGGTCAACGCCACCTGGAAGGCGCTCAGCGCCTTGGGTGACGTCCGGTTCGGGTCCAGCGTGCGCTCGGGCTCGAGGAGGACCACCTGTTTGAACGCATCGACCGCCTTCAGAATGGAATCCATGCCGCTGTACGTGAAGCCCAGCAGCTCGTAGGCGCGCGAGCGTTCGAATCCGCTGAGCCGCTCGCGCAACGCGGCACGGCCCCCACTCAGCGCCTGACGGTAATCGAGATTGTCAAACGCCTGTTGCGCGCGACGCAAAGTCGGATTCTGAATCGTTTGCGCGGCCAGGGTCGTGCCGCTCAAAATCGCTGCCGTTACCAGGGCCTGAGCCTTCATGATGTCACTCCGGAAGCAGCGAGTACCGCTTGCGTACAGGATTGTTGGCCGACACCTGCACCGTTTCGTTTATCGTCTTGTAACCGGCCCGCTCGACGCGAATCGTATGTCTTCCCACCGGCACGGCGTATTCCACGACCGGCGTCTGCCCGACGTCGGTGCCATCGATGAACACTTCGCCGTACGGGTCAGCGGCAACGGTGATCAGGCCTTCAGCCGCGGCCTGCGGCGCGGGCGGTGGTGGAGCCTGGCGCCGGTTGTCATTCCCCCGTCGCGCCGCCGGGGGCGCCGGGGGCGGCGGAGGCGGATTGGCGACGCGCACGGTCTCGACGGGCGTGGCAACCGGCGGAGGCCCCGCTGCACTCTTCCTCCCGAACGCGAGATACCCACTCACGCCGGCGGCGACGAGCACGAGCGCGCCGACCACCATCCCAACATTCGACCGCTTCTTCTTCTCCGCCGGGATCGTCATGCCGGCGCGCGGGATCGGCGTCGTCGGTGCGCTGGTCACTTCCGTCGGCGCGTCCGCGGACGCCTTCCGCGCCGGCGGTGGCGGCCGGCGGTGGCTCTTGGCGGCACCCGCCTTGGGCACAGCGACGGGCTGCTCGGGCCACACCGCAGTCGCAAACTCTTCCATCGTCGGGAAGCGCTGGTCGGGCTCCTTGGACAGCGCGCGGGTGATCGCCGCCGTCAGGAACGGCGGCGTGTCACTGCGCTTCGCGCCGGCGCTCGGCACTTCCTCGAAAATGTGTTTATAGAGGATCGTGTGAACGGAGTCGCCCGTGTACGGCAGCTCGCCGGTGATCATGCGGTACCCGACCACCGCGAGCGAGTACTGGTCGGCGCGACCGTCCACGGTGCCGCCCTTCGCCTGCTCGGGCGCCATGTAATGCGGCGTGCCGATGATCATGCCGGTGCCCGTGAAGCCGCTGGCCGCCTGCAGCGCCTTCGAGATGCCGAAGTCGGTCAGCATCACGCGGCCATCGTGATCGAACATGATATTGGCCGGCTTCACGTCGCGGTGTACGACGCCGCGCTGATGGGCATGGCCCAGCGCGCACGCCGCTTCCCACAGCACGCGCTGGATGTAGTCGATGGTCAGGGGAGAGGACGGCTTCTGATCGAGTACGTCCTCCAGGGACGTTCCCGCGACGTACTTCATCACGAAATAGTTGAGGCCGCCTTCACTCTCGACGCGGTAGATCGGGATGATGTTGGTGTGGTCGAGCCTGGCCGCCGTCTTTGCTTCCTGCTGGAAGCGCTTCACGATGTGCTCGTCCATCGAGATGTCGGGCGGCAGCACTTTGATCGCGACTTCGCGCTCGAGCGTCAGGTCATGGGCGAGAAAGACTGCCCCCATCCCGCCTTTGCCGACCATGCGCTCGACTTTGTACTTTCCCTCCACGAGCCGCTGCAGCCGCTGCATCAAGCCTTCGGTCGCGCCGGCACTCGTACCCATCGTGCCGCCACCAGTCACGTCCGCCCCGCAGGCGTAGCAGAACTTGCTCCCGCTCGGCAGCGGCGTGTGGCACTTGAGACACTGCATCATCGAGCCTGCCGCGCCCGTCATGGGGCCCGGATCCGGTGCAGCATCGGAGCCGCCAGGCCCTGGCGGACGCTGGTCCGGGCTGGCGCCGAGGGGAACGCCAGGCACCCCCCGGAAGAGATGCAGAGGTCGTAGGCGACCGGGGCGCCCCGATAGTCCACGATCACGAGGTAATAATCGCCCGAGGTCAGCAGCGTCGTAATCGTCTCCGACGAGCCGTCGGCAGTCGACGCACCGACGCTGTCCAACGTCGAGCTCGCACCGCCGCCCGGAACCGTCAGGAGGAACAAGTCGATATCGCTCGAGTCGACGGCTGTCGCGCCCGTCAGGGACGCGCTCTTGATGGTCACGCTCGACAAGCTCGTGACGCGAAACCGAATCCAGTCGATGTCGTGCGCGTTATCGATCGTCAGCGTGTCGCGGAGGGTGCTGCTCGGCATCGTCACCGCCAGGCCGCGCGCGTCGGCCGCGTCGCAGAAATCGTCTTCTTCGTGCGCGTCGCGGGGCACGGTGGGATCGCTGGTGACGTATCCCTCGAACACGGCAAGCCCGTACCGCCCCGGCTGTGTATACAGCGCCAGCGCGTGCAGCCGACCGGCCGGCATGCCCCGTAACGCCACAATCGTGGATTCGGGCTGCAGCTCGGGGGGCTCAAATGCGAAGCCCTTACAGGCATGCGACCCCGGGCCGAGCGTCCAGCTATTCGGTCCGATCTTATAGGTCGGCGGATTCGGCGGGCTCGCCGGCACGAACGCCAGCGAGTCCGAGAGGAATGTGGAGAATGTGCCGCGAACGTCAGGGGCGCTGAGAATGATCGTAAGGTCTCGCGCCGTGGTCTGCGTGAAGCGATACCAATCGACGCCGAGCGAGTCGCGTTTGGTCGGTTCAAATGCCAGCGCCGGATTCAAGAACTTGATCTGCGGGATCGCTGGAATCAGTGGCGGCGCCTCAAGGCTGATTGTGCGCGGCGCCGCTTCATTCGGCTCGAGTACATCCAACGGGATGACCTTGGTCGTGTCGGGCGCATTCCCAAACACGCCCGGACCTATGAAGGAGAGCTTGTCGGAGTGCGCCGGCGGTGTGACCCAGAACGTCGCCGTGGAAAAACCCAGAGAATCGCGCGTCCGGGTTGGGACGACGCCCGGGAGCGGGTAATCGAACTGGGTCGCGTTGTCCAGGAACGCGATGAAGATCGAATCGACCCCCACGCCGTACACCGTGATCGTGTCCCCGAAACGCACGAGCGACGGCCGCACGCTGTCCACTTCGAGCGGATTCGACACGCGCAGCAACAGGTCGCCCTCCGGCGCCTGCTCGAATGAAATCGCGCGCGCGGTGATGTGAACGTTGCCGCTGTTCACACCGGTTACCGTGGCATAGCCACCGCCATCATTCTGGACAGTGGCGGTCGTGCTGCTCCCCGTCCCAAATGCGAAAGCCACATTCGTAATCGGCTGAGAATCGGTGCCACTCAGGCGCCAGGCGCGAGCGTAGACCGACATCTCCTGGCCGCGGAGCACGACGCGGGAAGGCCCATCGAGGGTGACGAAGACTTTGTCGCTTTTGTCGGTTGGGAAGGCGCAGGTGACGCCGCCGAGCGCCACTGCCAGCATCACGACGGGGGTAGCTCGCGTGAGACCGCGCATCCAGGTCAATCCGTGTGCGTGAGGACCGAACATACAATACGAGGCTTCTTAGAGCGAGCCTCGGCGCTTCAAGTCGAGATACTTCGTCACCACCGCCTGAGCGGCGCGTTCCGGTGTGACATCAATCACGATCACTCCCGCCCGCCGCATATGCCCCAGCGCCTCATCGCGCGCATGCAGCAGCTCCTCGGCGGCCGCCTTGCGGAACGCGTCGCGCGCCGAGGCCGGTCGTCGGGCGGCGGCAGCATCGAGCTCCGGATTGCGCAGCGTCACGGCAAGCGGCAGGTGGCGGGGGCGTAACGTCGCCACATTCGCAACGAGAGCATCGGACGCGAACCGGTCGATGACGTCGGTGAACAGCACGGTCAGCGCGCGCTTGCGGTTGCGCGCCGCGAGGTAGCGAAACGCGCCGGGGTAATCGGGCTCGACGAGCTTCGGCTGAACCTCCGCCAGCACGTCTACGACGCGCCGCACGCCGCTGCGGCCGCGCTCGGGCGCGACGAAGTGTTGCACGCCGTCGGCGAACGTCATGATGCCGACGTTGTCATCGTGCTGGGCCGCGGCATAGGCCAGCTCGAGCGCGGCCTGCACCACGAATTCGAGGCGCGACACGCCGCCGACTTCCGCCGTCATCAACCGCCCCGTATCGAGGACCAGCAGCACCTGTTGGCGCCGCTCGGCTTCGTACTGGCGCGTGATGACTTTGGCGCGCCGTGCGGTCGCCTTCCAATCGATGTGCCGCAGATCATCTCCAGGCACCCACTCGCGCAACGACTCGAACAGGCGTCCCTCACCGATGCGTCGGATCGGCTTGCTGCCGGCATCGCGGCGCCGCAACGCTTCGGCCACGGATGCGCGGAGCCGCACCGACACGAGCGGCGGATAGACCACCACGTCCCACGGCAACGCCATCCGCACGCGATGCCGTCCGAGACCGAGCGGGCCGATGCTGTCGAGCACGAACCCTCCGGCGCCGCCCCCGCCGCCCGCGCTGCCCTCGCCTCCCCCGGTTTCCCGGCCGCGGCGTCGTGGAATCACCGCCACGCGCTCTCGTGTGGTCGACAGCGGGGGAATCCGCACCGCGCGCGGCGGCTGCGGGCCACCGAGGATGTCGGGCCGCACCTCCCGCACATGCAGCCGCGCCGGGCGCCGCGCCGGATTCGTCCATCGATACGTGACCTCGCCCCTATGCCCTACGGACAGCGCGGGGAGCGGCTCGCGCGTCACGGCGACGCGCTGGGCGAGCGTCGCGTCAAGCCAGATCAACAGCACCAACACGAGGTCGGCGACGAGCATGACATCGAAGCCCCATGGGGTCCAGAATCCAGCGACGCCGGCGAGCGCGAGCAGACCGGCGATCAGGAGGGCACGGGGAGTCCACAGAATCCCCGCCGTGCTGCCGAGCACGTACCACAGCCCAACGAACGCGGCGATGACGGCGCTGGGCAGGAGCAAGGGTTGCAGATTCACGCGGTCGGAGCCTCGGTGCGATCCAGAATCGCTTTCAGCGCCTGATCCGCGGTGACCCCCTCCAGCTCGAGCTCGGGCGCGACGTTGATACGATGCCGCAGGATCGCCGGCGCCAGCCGCTTCACGTCGTCTGGGATGACGTAGTCTCGGGCCTCCAGCAGCGCGGCGGCCCGTGCCGCCTTGAAGAGGGCCACCCCGGCGCGCGGGCTGGCGCCCAGGGTGAGCGACGCGGCTTCGCGCGTGGCACGGACAATCGCCGTGATGTATCCCGTGATCCGTGGCTCGACGCGCACCGCGTCGACTTGCCGGCGCAACAGCTCGAGCCCCTCCGCGTTGACGACGGCACGCACGCCATAGGTGTCGGTGCGATCCGCTTCGAACCCTTCGACGTAGCGTGTGAGGATCCCCTGCTCTATCTCAGCGGGTGGGTACCCGACCAGCACTTTCGCCATGAACCGGTCCAGCTCGGCCTCGGGCAGCGGATACGTGCCTTCGAATTCAATCGGGTTCTGCGTCGCGAACACCGTAAACGTCGGCGAGAGGCGATGACTCTTTCCGTCCACGGTGACGGTCCGTTCCTGCATCGCCTCGAGCAACGCGGCCTGGGTCTTCGCCGGGGCGCGATTGATTTCATCCGCCAGGACGAGATCCGCGAAGATCGGACCGGGTCGAAATGAGAATTCATGGGTTCCGGTGAGCAGCGTGATGCCGGTGATGTCGGCCGGCATCAGGTCCGGGGTGAACTGGATGCGGCCGAACCGCACGTCGAGCGCGAGCGCCAGCGTCCGGACGAGCAACGTCTTGGCGGTGCCCGGCACGCCCTCGAGCAGGATGTGGCCGCGCGCGAGCAGGCAGACGAGCACCTCGAGCGTCGCCGCCTCCTGTCCCAACACCACTGTGCGTAATGCTGCTACGATGCGTTGTGCGTCCTGCGCGGGCGCAGTTCCTCCCACACATCCTCCACGGCTTGGGCGGTGTCAAGCACGCGCTGCGGGTTGCGATCGCGTGCGCTAAGTAAGTTGTGCAGCCGCCGCACGGCGGCGCGGCCCTGGGGCCCGCGCACCGCGAGCTCCAGACTCTCGACCCATGCGAGCACATCACCGTTCGTTTTGAAGGCGGCCCCGCCTCCGCCGGTACGGCTGAGACGGCGGCGCAGACCGAGCGCGAGTCGTTGCACCGCAGTATCGGCCGCGGCCGCGTTTTCGAGTCCGGCGCCGAGCGCTTCGAGATGCTCGAGCGGCGAGCGGCGTCGCCGCTCGATCACGGACAGCGCGGGACCGAAGCGGACGGCCGTCGTCGCGAGCCACACGAGCCCGACGGCGAGGAGCTGCAGGATTGCCCACCCCGCCGGCGAGTGTCGCAACCAGCTCCACGTTTGGCCCGTCAGCGATGGTCCCGTGTCCTCGCCGAATCCCTGGTGGTACTCATCCCAGACGACGCGTCCTGGGTGCTCAGGCGGCGGGGTGAAGAGCGCGAGCGCGACGAGGGGCACGTCCGTATCACGCCACACGCGATTGGTGAGCCATCCGGGATCAGCCGCGAGCGTGACGCTTCCACCCCCGCGGTAGCGGAGGCGCAGGATCACCGGCCGGTTGTTCACCGCCGCGACGAGGGTGTCGGTGGCAAACGGTGCCAGGGTTCGGCAAATCCCCGGAGGCCCCGCTGCATCCCCGCCCTTCACCAGACTCTGGAGCTCGCTGCGATCGCTCGTGTCGCGCTGCACCGGCGCCAGCACGCGCGCCGCCCGCGGCAGCCGCACGCCCCCGGGGTGGGGCGACCGCACGGCAATACTGTCCGGGCGGAACTCGGGCTGGATACGCCATCCCAGACACTCCGTGATGTCGCCGCCCCAGCCACTCGCGACGACCGCGCCGCCACCACGAACGAAGCGCACCACCTGCTCGAGCTCGGCGTCGGTCAGGGGAATCACCGGGTTCAGCACGGCGAGAATTGCCGGCCGGTGGGCGCGCGTCGTCGCAAGATTGTCGAGTTTCGTGCGGCGTCGTTCGGTGCGGCGACCCAACTGGGAGAGAACGTCGTACAACGCCTTGCTGCCCCGCGGGCCCGTCAGGAAGGTCGAAGAGCGAAAATCCAATTCCGCCGTGCGCGAATGGCGGCTGCCCGCCCATACGACGACGCCCAGGGCCAGCGTGAACAGCAGGGCCAGCCCGATCTCAAGCCGGTACGACATGGGGGCCTCGCGCCAAGTCCTCCGCGGCAGCGCCGAAGGAGCGGTACTCCGCTTCGTCGCAGGGGACGGCGCCGAACAGGTGGCGATACAGCTGAGCGACCAGCGTTGCCAGCGCGGCGCGACCCGTCGCGTCGAGACGCGCCTCGGCCACGTACTCGGCGGGCGTTTTGGAGACGTGAAAACGCAGCGCCTTCCTGTCGTCGAGCTCCAGGACCGCGGCCACGAAGCGGTGCGCCAGCGCTTCGGCGTACCGCCCAAGCGCGGCGAGCTCCTCGGCCCGCGCCAGGTGCGCCCGGGCGTTCATCACGACGCCGGTCGTGGCGGAGGGGCGCGCTCCGGTTCGCGCCACCGGCTGCACGATGCGCCACATGACGTAGCCGATGTGCACCAGCACCGCGACGAGCGCGACAACGAGCAGCGTGAGGAAAATGTTGAACCCGACGGGATGATTCTGGGCGAGTTGGTCGAGCCAGTCCTTCAGATGCTGCCACTGCCGCGCGATCCACGACAGCAGGCGTTGCTGCTCGACCCACTGATACTCGGCACCGGCGAACACCCGGCCGAGCACGCGCCGCAGCGAGTCGGCGACGGCGGGCGGCGGCAAGGTGGGTGCTTGCAGGAGAGCGAGCCAGCTCGTGGTCAGCGGGTCCCCAATTGCTCGCTCAGAATCTGCAGGTCGAACGCCTCCCGCCGGACGCGGAGATCGTAATACAGGAGCGTGAGAGCGCACGGCAGAATCGGCGCCAGGACCACACCTAGCACGATGGTCACCACGCTGAGGAACGGCTGCACCGGTGAATCAGGACCGACCGCCTGACCGATCCCGAATACGAGGATTGACGGCAGAATATTGGTGAAGATGGCGATCACCAACCACGCGAAGAAGACCTTCAAGCGCCAATCTCTCGTGAGCTCGGCCGAGCGGCCGAACGCATCGAAGGCGCTGAGCAGATCCTCGAGCACGATCACCATACTTGTCAGGCCGTAGCCGCACAGCACGTACGCAAACAGCCAGATCCCGCCGATGCACGCGAGGAACAGAAACAGCCCACCCATGCCGAGCAGCCGCCCCACCGCCATACTCACCACAATGCCGATCACCACGGCGATGTACAGGACGAAGATGAGTAGGGTTTTGGCGATGGCCACAAGGAGCAGTGGCATGATCCGCCCCGCCGCGAACTGCAGCGCCGCGCCGAGCGACGGCTCATTGCCGAGATACGAATCCGAGATGATGCGGATCGTTCCGGCCTTGAGCAGCAGGCTGATCATGATCCAGACGAAGAGCACGACGAGCCCGAACCCAATCGTCGCGGCGATGTGGGTTTGTACCCAGTTCGCGGCGCCCAGGGGGTTGGAGAGCGCCCGTGTGGCAAAGTACACGACGACGACGGCGGGAGCGGAGATCAGCACGAAACTCAGGCGCATGAATAGGCCGAAGTGGCGGCGGAAGATACTGAAGCTGCCGTCGAGAATCTCGCCGAGCTGCATCGGCCTGACGTTGGAACTTCCGGTGCTCGAGGTAATGGATCGCTCCCTGCGTGGGTGAGGATTCAGCGCTAAGATGAGGAAATGACGCCGTCCGCGCGAGACCTCGATCTACGGCAGCTTCACGGCGTCGAGACGCCGGAGCACGTGGACGTGCGGTTCGAGCTGGCGGGCGTCGGGTCGCGCGTGGCGGCCGGGCTCCTCGATCTGCTGCTGTTGTGGCTCGGATTGCTGCTGCTGTGGTTGGGCGGCACGACGATCGCCAGCGATATCACCCGGCCGCACGGCATGGCACGAGGCTGGGTCACCGCCGCGCTGATACTGCTCACCTTCTCCCTCGTCTGGGGATACTTCACGCTGTTCGAGGCGCTGAACGGCGGCCGGACGCCGGGGAAACAGCTGCTCGGGATTCGTGTCGTCATGGATACCGGCCGGTCACTCACCGCGCAGGCCGCGGTGGTCCGGAACCTGGTTCGTTTCATCGATTGCTATTTCCCCGCGCTGCCGTTTGCTCCCGCCCTCCTGGCGATTGCGCTGCATCCCAGCAATAAGCGCCTGGGGGACATGGCCGCCGGCACGATCGTCGTGCGGGACCGGCCCACCGACTGGACGTTGGGCCTCACGGCCGGCACGCCGGCGCACGAAACCGCTGCGGAAGCCGTCGAGACCGGCCCGCCCGAGCTGTCGGAAGAGGAGTTCCGGTTGCTGGACCGCTTCCTGGGACGCCTCAATGAGCTGGCGCCCGAAGTGCAGGCGCGCATCACCGCCGATCTGGTGCGACGGTTCGAGCCGCGCATTCCCCGCCGTACACCGGACCTGCAGAGCTATCTCGTTACTGTGTTCGCCGAGGAGCAACGCAAGCGACGCAGCCGGTTTGCGCCGCGCGCGCAGGCCAGCGCGGCCGGCCGCATCACGGTGCCGGCCGAACGATTCGTGCAGAAAAAGCGCGATGGCTGGGAAGCGTTCCGCACAACGGCGCTCCGCATGGAGCGCACCGGCGTCGAAGGGTTGGCAGCGGACGAGATTCCGGTTTTCGCTGCACAGTATCGCGAGGTGGCCGCCGATCTGGCGCGGGCGCGCACCTATCAGGTCGATCCGCGCGTCATCACCTACCTGGAGCGGGTCGTCACGGCCGGGCACAATGCCCTGTATCGCGCACGGGGGAAACCGCGTACCCCCCTGGCCTATTACATCCTGCGCGACTTCCCGGCCGCCGTCGTGCAGTCGTGGCAGTATGTGCTGCTCGCCTTTCTGCTCTTCTCGGTCCCGGCGGCGGTGGGCTACGTCATGATTCGCGAGCGGCCGGCGCTGGCGGAGGAGCTGCTGTCCCCCGTTATGGTGGCCCGTGCGGAGGCTGCGGCTGAGAATCTGGCGGAGGGACGCGGCTACGCGGAAACGACTAAAGAAGACCGGCCACAGGTAGCGGCGCTCATCATCACCAACAACATCACGGTGTCGTTCGGGACGTTCGTCGGCGGTCTCACGGCCGGCGTGCTCACCACCTGGCTGCTGTTTGCCAATGGAATGATGTTCGGGCTGGTGCTGGGTCTGTTTCGCAACTACCAGGCGCTGAGCTATCTGCTGACGTTCGTCCTGGGACATGGCGTACTGGAGCTGACCGCGATCTTCATCTCTGCTGGGGCAGGTTTTCGGCTGGCAAAGGCGATGATCGCACCGGGCGATCGGACGCGGCGCGACGCGCTGGTGATGGAGGGCCGCATCGCGGCCCGGATGATCGGCGCGGTTGTCACGCTGCTCGCAATTGCGGGAACGATCGAAGGCCTGTTGTCGACCTCGCCGGCCGCGGCGTCATGGAAGTACGGCGTGAGCGCGGCGTCGGCGGTGTTTCTGGTGCTCTACCTCGGCAACGGGTACCTCGAAACTAGGGACGCGACCACTCGAGCATGACGCCGAGGCGGGGACCCAGTATCGAGACGCTGGTTCCCGCATCGTGGAGCGTTCCGAACGCGAGCTGCGCCTGCAGCACCGCGGCCGCGCGATCGCTCAGCCGGTAACGCAGGTCGCTGCCCGCTCGCAGGAGGTAGCCGAGGAGTTCCATCCGCTGACCGGGCCCGGTCAGCTCATGCCGGAGCTCCAGCGTCGGCGACAGCGTCGTCTTGGGTCCCGCGGGGCGATCGAGCCGCGCACCCAGGGCGAGCACGTTGCCGCGAGGCACGGCCACCGTGCTTGCGTTGGTGGAGTTGCGGGCGCGCAGGCGGCGCATATTCCAGCCGTACAACGAGAGATGCGAGTTACCGAGCGGCATGCTCACGGCGGCGTAGCCGAGCACGCGGTCGCCGATCGCGCTCTCTCCACTCGCGCCGAGGTCGTTGGCCGCGGTCGTCGTGTAGACGAGCGCGCCGCGGAAGTACTTTCCTCCGCCGAACGGCCCTTCGATCCCGAAGCGAGCGCGGATCTCGCCCGCGGGACTCATCTCGTCCCCACCCTGGACCGGCACGTAGCGCGCGGCATACCGGTAGCTCGCGCCCGTCCCCACTGCCCAGTTCTGTCCCATTTTGACGGCTGACGCGAAACCGGCGGACACGGCGCCACCCGAGCCGAAGCTCGGTGTGGTGAACCCGAAGAGATGCGTACCCGTCGCGCCGAACAACGGGATCGTCGTGTCGGCGACGGCCCGCGCACCAGTCGGGATCGTGCCGACGAGATTGAACAGCAGTTTCCCAGGAATCACGCCGTAGCTCGCGCGCAGATCGGTGTCCACGAACCCTGAGTGCGTGATGCTGCCGCTCCCGCCCCCCGCTTCGCTCACGGAGGCTCGAGCAAAGGCAGTGCCGAGGTCAAGCACCAGCCGGCCACCGCCGATGCGCTGGGTGACGCTGACCGGAATCGTGAGCTCGCTGATGCGATTGAATGGAAGCCCGGAGCCGAATGCGTACGACTCGAACATGACGCCTGTGCGCGCGACTGTGGTCTCGGCCTGTGCAGCCAGCGCTCCGGGGATTACGAGAAGTCCCAACCACCAGCGCGTGCGCGTCACGGCAGGCGGAAGATGATCCGGATGATGCCTGACGCCTGGATGATGCTCGAGATCCCCTGGCTCTCGGGCGTGGGATTGCTCGCCACGCTACCGATGCCCGTCTGGGCCAGGTCGCCAATTGTCGAGGAGACGTCAAGGGTACCCTGCTGCAGCGCGCCGGCTACTGAGGGCGCGAGCTGCTCGGCCACTTGAACGACGGTCATGATGTCGCCGCCAGCTGCCGCTACGACGGGCGCCGCTTCCGCCCCCTGTTGCTGCTGGTGCGCCTGCTGGAAGGACGGATCGGCCCGCGCCGCGGCGCCGAACGCCGCCGCGGCAGCCCGATAATCTCGGGCGTCGAGCGCGTCCAGTCCCCTACTGTAGGCGAGGAAGGCGGCCAGGTTCTTTGGACCCTGCCGCAGGATGCGTTGCCGCTCCGCCTCCGTCAGCTGAATGCCCAACTCCGTCGCCAGACCGAAGACGAGCTGCTTCTCCAGATCGAGGAGTTGTCTAAACGTCCCGCTCGCCTCCGCCCCGGAGCGAACAGTGCCGTCACCGCGGACGACCGTTGCCGACATGCGGACGGGCCCGTTCGGCGTAATCGCAGCGACGCCCTGTACCAACCGCTCGGCCCGCAGCAAACGGCCTACTCGCGCCGCGGTACGAACGTCGGCCCGCCCACTCTGCCCGAGCTTCAGCTCGTCGAGCAACGCGCTGATCTGCACGCGCTCGAGGAGCCGGAGGCTGCGCACCAACGCCAGATCGGACATCAGCAGCTCGGCGAGCCCGCGCGACAACGACTGGAGGCTGGAATCGCCGGCGATCGTCAGCGGCAGCACCGCGATGGTCGAGGGCTCCGGTGCGAGCGCGGTCAATGTCGATTCCCGCGCCAGGGCCAGCTTGGCGGTCTGGGTCGCCTGCGTCCGGAGCGCCATCTCGGCCAGCGCTCGCACGGCCCCGACACCGCGCGCGCGCGGGTTCTTGCGCGCGAAGTCCGTGTACGTCGCAAACGCGAGGTCGTACCGGCCGCCTTTTTCCTGACAGCGGCCGATGACCATCGGACCCAACGCGTTGCCGGGTGCTAGCGACTCGCCCGAGTTCGCGACGGCGGTCGCCGTATCGCATCGTCCAGCCGCCATGAGGGCGGCCGCAAGGCGGAAGCGGATGTCAGCGTTGCGGGGTTGCTGTGCTGCCTGGGCTTTGAGCGCGGGGATTTCAGCAGGTGTGACGGGCGCGACGCGTGGTCCCCCCCCGCCCCGCCCGGCGCAGGCCACCACCAAGCCGCTTATTCCAGCGAGCAGGTACCTGCGACCAGCCAACGTCGGGGACTCCCGCCTGTGAAGGGGTCCTAAAATGCCCGAGGCATAAACCCCCGCAAGGGCGGGGGTGGTGGCGTGTGATTTACCGCCGTGCGAGCGAAACGGCTATGACGCTCATCACGCACTGAGAGCCGAACCGTCTTAATAAGGAAGGCGACGGTGTGGGGAGCCCACCACACCGTTGAAGAGCAATACCGTGGCCGATGCCGCCGGCTCACTCGACGCTTTGCAGTATCTGACGCATCTTGCGCGCCAGGTCCTCGATCTGCTTGAGCCCAGCGAGCGTCTCGGCGTCGTACTTCTCCGACGCCAGGAGCAGCAGCTGAGTCTCGGCGAGAATCGCCGATAGAGGGTTAGAGATGTCGTGCCGCAGCTTGGACAGCGACGTCTGCTCAGGCATCTACAGCAGTGAGCGGTACAAGTCCCGCAGGTGATGATCCCGCAGGTCGCGCACCGATTGCCACAGGTCCTGCTCCGTACCGGCGCAGAAAATCTCCGCGCTGGAGCGCTCCGCTTCCGTCCCTTCCGCACCAAACAGGATGCGGCCACGCCAGAAGCCGTCTTCGGTGCGGCGCAGGGAGAGTCGGATGTCTATGGGTTGTCCGTCAAAGCGAATCGGGGGCAGGTCGTGGACGACCGTATCGGTGGCTGCAGCTGGTGTGTATCGGGCAGGTTGGGCAGGCATGCCAGTCCTGGTCTGGTTTGAAAGAACATTATAAATGGCTTGGAGTTACGCAATACCATCGAGGCCGTACGTCGGCCTCCTTGCGGGGAGAGGCACCGGGCGTAGAACAACCTGTACACCAAGCTGTATACAGAATTCGGCATTCTCGGATCGCGATGGGACTCACCTGTTTCGGAACATCACGAGGTAGGCCGTCTGGGTCCTCAGCACTTGGAGGTCGTATGTCGCAGATCCGTTCGTCTCCAGGCTCCCGCGCTATCGGTCTCCTCTTTCTGACGATTGTGACGTGGGCCGCTCCCGCGCGCGCCCAGACGCAGACGATCGGCGGCACGATCGTCGACGGCAGAAGCGGACTCCCGATTCCCGACGCATCCATTACCGTCGAGGGGTCCACGCCGGTCGCGCGCTCCGGCACACGCGGCGAGTTCCTGCTGAACAATGTTCCGGGCACCACGGCCCGCTTGCGCATCACCCGTATCGGCTATCAGGTAGCGACCATCGATGCGGGCGTCGGTGATCACACCGTGCGCGTCCCGCTGACGGAACTGGCCGTTAAGCTCGACGCGGTTGTCGTGACCGGTACCGCGGGCGGCGCGCAGACCCGCGCGCTTGGCAACGCCGTCGGTGATGTCGACGTGGCCAAGACGCTCGAGCTCAGCGGGCATCCGGCCAAGCTCCAGGACATGCTCTCCGCCAGCGTCCCCGGCGTACGCATCATGCGCGCAAGTGGCGGCGTCGGGAGCGGCGGCACGACGCGCATTCGCGGGTCCGGGAGTCTGAGCCTGTCCAACGAGCCGCTCATCTACATCGATGGGGTCCGCTCGAACAATCAGGCGGCCGCGTTCAGCCTCGCGTTCAACGGGGCCCAGGAGCAACCGAGCCGCGTCAATGACCTCGTTCCCGAGGAGATCGAATCAATCGAGATCCTCAAAGGCCCGTCCGCCGCGACGATTTACGGCACCGAAGCGTCCAACGGCGTCATCCAGATCTTCACCAAGCGGGGCCGTGCCGGCCGGCCGACCATCCAGCTCCAATCCGATGCCGGCGCCGCCTGGCTCAGCAATCCCGAGGAGCGCTATCCGACGAACTTTTATCTCCGCCGCGGGGGGGACTACCGGAATCCGGCCGACATCAGAGAGTTCAACGTGCAGCGGTTCCGAGAGTCCCGTGGCTTCCCCGCCATCTTCCGCACGGGCGCACCGCGGGGCCTCTCCGGCAACATCAGCGGCGGAACCGATCAAGTCCGCTATTTCTTCAGCGCCACCTACAATCGCGAAGAAGGGCCGGTCGACTATAACTGGCAGAACAAGTTTGCAGGCCGGGGGAACCTCGGCTATCAGACCACCGATGGAAAGTTCACGGCCGACCTGAGCCTGGGGACCGTGCGCTCGCGCACGCGCGGAGCGTCCGGAACGCAGCCGATCACGACGTCGATTATCTGGGCGTGCGATTATCCCTGGTGCCAGCCCGGCGGGCTCACGGGCACGGAGGACACCGCGACCACCGGCTGGAACAGCACCGGACACGGTTTTCAATTCTACCGGCCCGAGGACTACAAGGGGGTCGACGGCTTCGACAACATCGAGCGCATGACGCTCAGCATGCAGCTCAATTACCGGCCCTTCCCATGGCTGCGGCACCGCCTCACGGTTGGACCCGACATCACGAACGACAAATCGTCGCAGCTCGTCTTCCGCGATGGAACCGGCTACCTGCCATTCTTCAGCGCGAGCCTCGGTCAGAAGCAAGCGCTGGACTTGCGCAGCACGTTCCTCACCGTCGACTACGGCGCCAACGCCGATTGGACGGTCAGCCCCAACCTCGTGGCGTCGACGGCCGTCGGCGTCCAGTACTATTACAAGCAGTTCGATCAGCAGCTCTCGCAAGGGTTCGAGTTTCCGATTCCGGGCCCGGGCGATGTCGGCAGCGGGGCGCGGCGGGAGGCGGCCGAGGCCTTTCAGGAGAACAAGACGCTGGGCGTCTATGGCCAGGAGCAGGTCGCCTGGAAAAACCGCCTGTTTGTCACGGCGGCGCTGCGGGCGGACGGGAACAGCGCCTTCGGCGCCAACTTCGATGCCGTCTATTATCCCAAATTCAGCGCCTCGTGGGTGGTTTCGGAGGAACCGTTCCTCGCCGGTTCGCGACTCTTTTCGCAACTCAAGCTCCGCGGTGCCTGGGGTCGTGCCGGCCTGCAGCCGGACGTGTTCTCGGCCATTCAGACCTATCGCGCCGCGGTCGGGCTCGGGGGCCTCGGCGGGGTCACGCCGCAGAACTTCGGCAATGCCAATCTGAAGCCTGAGATCGGCGAGGAGACCGAGCTGGGGTTCGACGCCGGACTGCTCGACCAACGCCTCGGCGTCGAGTTCACCTTCTACAATAAGGTCATCAAGGACGCGATTATCTCCGCGCCGCTGAAACCGTCGCGCGGCTTCCCCGGCGTCGAGTTCCTGAACATCGGCAAGACGCGGAATCGCGGCATCGAACTGGCGCTCTCGGGCGTGCCGCTCAACACCGCGCGCTGGGGGCTCGAGCTGCGGGGCACGATCGCGACGAACGACAGCCGGATCGTCAGTCTCGGCGGTGTGCCGCCGACATTTGTCGGCGCCAGCTTCATCCAGCAGTTCAACGTCGACGGCTTTGCCCCGTCGTCTTTCTTCTATAAGAAGATCGTGAGCGCCGCGATCGTGCCGGACACGCTGTTTATCGGCGGCGTGCCGACATTCGTACTCCCCCTAGCCACCAACGCCATGTGTGAAGGCGGAACCGACCTGGGCCGTGGCGACGGGACCACGGTTCCCTGCGCCGGTGCGCCGCGACTCTATCAGGGTCGCCCCACGCCGTCGTGGAACGGGTCGTTCAGCGCCACCCTCAGACTCGGCGCCCGTGTGCGCGTGCTGGCGCTCGCCGACTACGTGGGCGGCCTCCATACCGTGGTGGGCGACGTTGGTGCGCAACACACGTTCTTCCGCAACTCGCGCTCGTCGATCGCCGGCGATAACCCGATCCTCCAGGCATGGCTTGTGGATCCGGACGGGACCGGCCCCGGAGCGACCGGCTTGTTTGATGCCGGCTTCGCCCGCCTGCGCACAGTGTCGCTTACCTACGACCTGCCAGAGAAGCTGCTCATGGGCGCGACCCGCGCGTCGATTACGGTGGCGGGCGAGAACCTGATGTTCCTCTGGCGCGCGCAGCAGACGTCGTACGGGGCCAAATGGATCGATCCCGAGCTGCTGCCCAACCGCAGCGATGACATCACGGGCAACTTCGGCTACACGCAGGAGTCGTGGCCCCAGCTCGCCCGCCTGCGCACAACGCTGCGGTTCACTTTCTAACCCCGACGGAGACGGAGATCCCTATGCATATCTCGATCGATCGCGCCGCCCGTTGGATTGCAGTAGCAGTGACGTGCCTCTGCTTCGCGGGCTGCAACACCGACAGGGTCCTCAAAGTCGAATTCCCGGGTCAGATCCCCACCGATCAGATCAACGATCCCACGCTCGCGCCGGTCCTCGTCCGGAGTGTGATCGGCGACTTCGAATGCGCGTACTCCAACTACATGTCGGGGTCCTCGGTGCATTCGGACGAGTACGAGACCGCGAATTCGAATGTCCCGCTGGCCAATTGGGGTGAGCGCACCATCACCGCCGACGAGGACGACTACTCGGCAACCACCTGCGACGCCCAGTTCAGCTTCGGCATGAACCTGACGCTGCAGACGGCGCGGTTCCAGGCCGAGGAGGTGACGAAGAAACTCAACGCGTGGACCGATCAACAGGTCCCGGATCGAGCCTTACTCCTCGCGCAGGTGAAGATCTACGGGGCCTATGCGTACCTGCTGATGGGTGAGTCGTTCTGCCAAGTCGCGTTCGACGGGGGGCCGGCGCAGCCGCCCAGCGCGGGGCTGGCGCTCGCTGAAACGCGCTTCTCGGAAGGCTTGACCCTGGCCCAACAGGTCAACGACGCCGATCTGGTGGACCTGGCCCGCGTCGGCACGGCGCGCGTCAAGATGGACCTCAAGAAGTGGAGCGAGGCAGACCAGTTCGCGAATCAGGTGACGCCAGGCTACAGCAAGGACGTGGGCCGTGGCGTGGAAAGCGTCCGCCGCTGGAACAAGCTCTGGTATCTCGCCCAACAGGTGGGCGCCTACACGGTCGCCCCGGCGTACCGGACCATGAACGACCCACGTTTCAATGCGGCAATTCGCCTGTGGATCACGACGAAGTACACGAGCCTGGAGAGTCCCATGCGCCTGGCGAGTAGTATCGAAGCCAACCTCATCCGCGCCGAAGCACTGGCGCAACAGAACCAGGTGCCCGCGGCGATGGCGCTGGTCAACGCGCGTCGTGCCCAGGTAGGACTCGCGGCGGCGTCGGCGACAACCCAACAGGAAGCCATTGACACCATCATCGCCGAGCGGCGCAAGGAGCTGAGCTTCGAAGGCGGGCACCGGCTCAACGATCTGCTTCGCTACAACATCACGTGGAAGACGGGAACAAATCCATTTACGAATCGCACGTACGGAAGCACGACGTGTTGGCCCTTCCCGACGCGTGAGAAAAACGGCGTGTAGGCTGCGCTAGCCGCGCAGCTCGGCCGAGGCAACACGAGCGGTCTCCGCCAAGACCGCCGCCCCGACAAAGATGCTCTCCGGCGCCGCGTAAAAGCGCGGCGAGTGCGCCGGAATCGCCGGGCCACCCGCTTCCCGCGCGCCGATCCGCAAGAAGCACCCCGGCATCTGCTCCAGGTAGCACGCGAAGTCTTCCGCCGCGAGGTTGAGCGGACCGAGCGGCACCGCCGCTCCTTCGCCAAGCACACGCTGCGCCGCGCGTCGCGCCCAATCAGCCGGTTGCGAGGGATTGACGAGCGGAGGAGGACCGATGTCGAGCGCCACGTCGGCCGTCAGCGCGTGCGCAGCCGCAACGCCTTCGGCCACGCGGCGCAGCTCGCGCTGCAGCAGCGCCCGCGTATCGGGATCCACGGCGCGCAGTGTCCCCGACAACGTCGCGCAGTCGGGAATGACATTGGGTGCTGTGCCGGCGTGGACGGTCCCGACGGTCACCACGGCGGGAACGCTTGGGTTGACGCGGCGGGCGACCAGGGTTTGCAAAGCGCCGACCAGGGCACCGGCGCCGACGATGGGATCCACGCCTTCGTGCGGCCGCGCCGCGTGCGCACCGGCCCCGCGTAACGTGATGGTGAACGTGTCTGCGGAGGCGGCCAGTGGACCGGCCTGGGCCACGACTTGCCCTACTGCAAAGCGGCGATCGACGTGCCCGCCGAAGATCGCAGAAACGCCCGCGAGCGCCCCGGCGGCGAGCACCGCTGCCGCGCCCCGCCCCGTCTCCTCGGCCGGCTGCAGTACTACCACCACATCGCCCGTCGCCGGCTCCCGCGCCACGAGATGCGCGACGCCGACCGTCCAGGCGGCGTGCACGTCGTGCCCGCAAGCATGCATCACGCCGGCCCGCTGCGACGCGAACGGGAGCCCCGTCTCCTCAGTGATGGGGAGCGCGTCGATGTCGCCCCGCACTGCGACCACCGGCGCCGCCCGCTCGCGACCGCGGAATCGCGCTACCACGCCGGTGTCGGCGATGCGCTCGAGTGCCGCCGGCCGCAGCTCCCCGAGCGCCTCGTACAGGCGTCGCGAGGTTTCCCGCTCCTCGAACCCGAGCTCCGGCTGCCGGTGGATGGCCTCACGCAGTGCCACCAAGCGGCGCCGTACGTCTGCGGGGACGAGGCGATCGGGCTCGAGCACCTAGCGGTTGCGGGGGCGGGCGGGGAGAGCCGGATTGAACAGGAAATAGTCGTGGATCGTCCGAGCGATGTGCGCGATCGCGCGCTCGCGCTCGGGAATCTCTTTATCCGACGCCTTGACGAACACCACGGTCACGACGTGGCCGGCGTCACCCGGCAGTGTCACGATCCCCACATCGTTCGTCGTCCCGCCGATCGTTCCGGTCTTGTGGGAGACCGGCGTGTCAGGCGGAAGCAGTCCCTTGATCCGTTCCGCGCCCGTTGTGCTCCGCAGCATGATGTCGAGGAGGAGATCGCTCGTCGCCGGTCGCAGGATCTCTTTGCGCCAGATCCGGGTGAGGAGACGCGCCATCGTCTCGGGAGTCGCGGTGTCCCGCGGGTCGGCGTTGAAGCGGCGCGCGGCGGCCGCCCGTTCTGAATCCGGCACCTGCTCGAATAGGTCCGAGAACTGTCGGGGCGTGTTCGGCTGGACCAGCGGGATCTCCTTGAGGCCCACCCAGTCGGCGATGAGCTGAGCGGTCGGCCGGTCGACGCGGATCCCATCGAAGCCGAGCGCCCGCATGCGCGCGGTCACCGCCGCCGGGCCGCCAGCCGTCCGCAATACGATGTCCGTCGCACTGTTGTCGGAGATCAGGAGCATCAGCTCCAGGAGGTTCCGCAGCGACAATATCACCCCCGGGTCGTCGAACAGCTCGGTCAGCGTACCGCTGCCGGGGTGGAGGTCGGCGGGCGTCAGCGCGATCAGGCTGTCGAGCCGCACCTCACCTTGATCGACGCGCGTGAGCAACTGCACTGCGATCGGCACTTTGTACGTGCTCGCCATGGGGAACGGCTCGACCCGATTGAAATACACCTCGCGGCCGCTCTCCAGGTGAACGGCGGCGACGCCCACGGTGCCGCCAGCAAGCGGCGCCAGCCGCGCGACCTCCTGTTCCAGGCGCGCCAGTCCGGGATCGCGGACCTGTGGAGCCGCGGCCGATGCCGCGACGACGAGCAGCCAGGACACGAGCGACAGTGTTCGCATGCGATGACCTCGTTGATGGCTGCGGCGCTAGGGCGCCGTCAGCGTTTCGCGGCGGACGGTGAGGTCGTCCACCCGGTCGATATCGACGGCAACACCCAAGCCGGGACGATCGCGCGGAACGGTCATGGTGCCGTCCGGAGCCATCGTCCATTCCGGCGTCACGACGTCCCGCTCCCAGTACCGGGCGCTGGGGCTGAGGTCACCCGGAATCGTGAAACCGGGCAGCGAGGCGAGCGCGACGTTATACGCGCGCCCCACCCCGCTCTCCAGCATCCCACCGCACCACACCGGGACGTCGTGCCGCGCGCACAGGGCATGGATCGCCCGCGATGGAGCGAAGCCGCCTACACGACCAGGCTTGATGTTGATGATGCGGCCTGCGCCGAGCGTCACTATGTCCTCGGCGCGCTCGAGGCTCGTAATGGATTCGTCGAGGCAGATCGGGGTCGCCAGGCGCCGCTGCAGCGCCGCATGCCGGACCAGATCGTCCCACGCGAGCGGCTGTTCGATCATGAGCAGCCCGAACTGGTCGAGCTGCACGAGCCGGTCGCTGTCGTCGAGCGTGTACGCGTTGTTGGCGTCCGCCATCAGCGGCGCGCCGGGACCGAGCGCTTCCCGCGCCGCGCCGACATAGTCCACGTCCGCGCCCGGCTTGATTTTGATCTTCACCTTGCGGTACCCGTGCCCCAGCGCCTGGCGCGCTTTCGCGACGAGCGCCGCCGGGGTAGCCTCGATGCCGAGTGAGATGCCGACTTCGATGCGCTCGCGCGTACCGCCGATGAATCGCGCCAGGCTGACGCCGTCGCGTTCGGCCGCGAGGCCCCACGCGCCCATCTCCAGCGTCGCCTTCGCCATCCAGTGGCCGCGGAAATCCCGCTCCAGGATCGGGTGGACGTCGCGGGGATGGGCGAGCGCGCGCCCCAGCAGTCGCGGGGCGACCCAGGATGTGATGGCGAGCCACGCGGTGTCGATCGTTTCGGGCGAGTAGTTGGGGGCGGCGCCTGCAGGGCATTCCGACCACGCCACGGCGCCGTCCTGGTCCCGCAGTTCGGTGAGCAGGATGCGGCGCGTCGTGACGGCCCCCGAGGAGATCACGAACGGTTCTTTGAGCGGCAGGTGAATCTCGCGCAGCGTGATTTCGCGGATGCAGATCGTCACCGCGCGAGCCCGTAGAAGCAGCGTCCCGTCGCGCGATCGCGGTAGAACGTCGCCACCCGATAGCCCTGGCTCAGGTACTGCTGGAACGCGCCGCGCGTGCGTGCTCGCCATTCGGCCGCCTGCTCCGGGGCGCTCTCCAGCACGCCGTAGATGTCGGCCGGAATCTCGATCCGCACGCGTGAACCGGAAGCGGGTGGTGGGCGCAGCGTATTGTTCACGACCGGGCTCGTCGCGAAAACGGTGGCCCCGGCAGGCTCGGGTCCCGCGATGGCGCGGAGGACGGCCTCGTCGCCCAGTCGCCACTCCACGACGAAGCGGTCCGTGCCCAGACCGGCGTGCAGTGTGCTGTTCGACTCGCCGTACATGTTCTCCACGTGCTCGACTACGACCGCACCGAGCCGGTTGAGGTTGATGTGGGCGTTTTTCGCGACGAGGGGGTCGAAGGTCCAGCGCGCCGTGTCGACGCCGTTCTTCAGCAGCAGCTCGCGCTGGTAGAGCTTCAGCCTGATGCCGAGTCCGGCGTCCCGCGCGCGCTCCCGTACCGCCAGCATGTGCGACCAATGCATGGGGCGGCCGCCGCTGTACCCGGTCAGCCCGAATATGAATCCCTGCAAACGTCCCTCGGCGTCGAAGGCGCCCGCCGTCACTCCGCCGACGCGCTGCGCGACCATGAGCACGGCGGCGGGGACGCAGGCGCTGAAATCGCGTCCCCACGTATCGCGTTGTAGCTCCACGCAGGCTTCGAAGTCGCGCCACCGGTCCAGGTTGCGCAGCGTCATGGTGCCGGTTTCCATGGTCGGGAGGTCATTGTACCGCCATGGTAGGTATCCAGCAAGGGATACAAATATTGCCTTGCGCGTATCCCGGCGCGGCGGTATGAATGGTGGCCGATGCCGAAAGCGCCGAAAGCCGCCACCAGTGACGACCGGGTCTCCGCCACGTACCGGCGGCTGCGGGAGTTGATCGTGGGAGGGCGTCTCGCCGCCGGCGCCCGGCTGATCGAGACGGAGCTGGCCAGCCGACTCGGGGTGAGTCGCACCCCGGTTCGCGCCGCGCTGCTGCGGCTCGCGCAGGAAGGATACATCCTCTCCCCGGCCGCGGGGCGACGCGCTCGGCCGGCGGTCGCGGCGCTGACCCGCGAGGACGCGTCGGAGTTGTTCAACATCATCGCCGAAATCGAGGGGCTCGCCGCGCGCCGCGCCGCGTCCCTCGCGCCGCCACAGCGGCGCCGACTCATCCGCGCGTTGCGCGGACTGAACAGCCAGCTCCTCAAAGTTGCGATGGCCCCGCGGCCGGACCCCAACCGCATCTCCCGCCTCGACGGCGAGTTCCATGCGCTGTACGTGCACGGCGCCGCCGGGCCCCGTCTGCTGGCCCTTCATCACGGCATCAAGCCGCAGGCCGAGCGCTACGTGCGCGTCTACGTCAACGCGCTGATGGATGAGATCGCGACCTCGGTTGCCGAGCACAACGTCATTATCCGCGCCATCGAATCGGGAAACCCGGATGCGGCGCAGCGCGCGGTTCAGACCAACTGGCGCAATGCCGCCGACCGGCTCGGACGCGTGATTACGAACATGGGTGAACACGGCACCTGGTAGGAGGACCTCAATGACCCGCGTCGCGCTGATTGCATGTGTTGTTCTCGCGTGTGGCCCAAAAGCAGGACCCGGCGCCTTTGCGCCCGTACCTGCGGGCTCGCCGTACGATGTCGTGATCGAAGGGGGCCGCATCGTGGACGGCACCGGCAACGCCTGGTTCTACGGCGATGTCGCGATCACGGGCGACCGGATCGCTCGCATCGCTCCCCCAGGGACGCTGCGCGAAGCGCGCACACGCGAGCGCGTGGACGCGCGCGGCCTCGTCGTCGCCCCCGGCTTCATCGACATCCAGGCGCACTCGCGCGACGCGCTGCTCATCGGCGACGGGCGCGTCGTGGGGAAAGTCACGCAAGGCGTCACGACCGAGATCATGGGTGAGGGCTGGACGAACGCACCGGTGAATGATCACGTGCTCCAGGCGGCAGACCCGAGCGATCCGTCCGACACGGCGCACGCCGGCGAATTCCGCGGGAACCATGGCTTCGACGCGTGGCTGCGCGCGATGGAGCGCCACGGGATGTCCGTAAACGCCGGGTCATTCCTCGGAGCGGCGACCATACGGATCTACGCGAAGGGCATGGCCGCCGGCGCACCGACAGCCGCCGAGCTCGACACGATGCGCGCTGTGACCCGGCGCGCCATGGCGGATGGGGCCTTCGGAGTCGCGAGCGCCCTGATTTATCCCCCCGGGAACTTCGCCACGACCGAAGAGCTGGTCGAGATCGCGAAGGTGATGGCGCCGGACGGCGGCGTGTACATCACGCACATGCGTTCGGAGGCGGATCAGTTCCTCGAGGCCATCGACGAGGCGATTCGCATCGGGCACGAGGGCGGCGTGCCGGTCGAGATCTATCACCTGAAGGCCGCCGGCCGGCGCAACTGGCCGAAGGCGGCGGCCGCCATCGCCAAGATCGACTCGGCGCGGGCAAGGGGTTTGGACGTGCAGGCCGATATGTATCCATACGTCGCCGGCGGGACGAGCCTCACGGCCTGCTTGCCGCCGTGGGTCTCCGCGGACGGCAAGCTCTTCGACAATCTCCGCGATTCGTCGACACGCGCGCGCATCAAGGCCGAGGTGCTGAGTGAGCGAACCGACTGGGAGAACCTCTGCTCGCTCGCGACGCCCGAGGGCGTGTTGGTGCTCGGGCTCCGCAAGCCCGAAGACAGCCTCTGGGCCGGGAAGCGCCTGTCCGAGATCGCGGCCGTCATGCACAAGCCCTGGCCCGACGCCGCGATCGACCTCATCCTGACGGAGCAGTCGGGCATCGGGACGATCTTTTTCCTGATGAGCGAAGACAACGTCGCGCTGCAACTGCGGCAGCCCTGGATCAAGATCGGCACCGACGCCGGCGGCTACGATCCCGACAGTGCGCACGGGCTCACGCATCCGCGTTCATACGGGACGTACCCACGCATCCTGGGCCGCTACGTCCGCGAGCAACGCGTCATCGGCCTGGAAGACGCTGTGCGCAAGATGTCGGGGGCCGTCGCGACGCGCCTATCGATCCGTGACCGTGGCGTGCTCGCCCAGGGTTACTACGCCGATGTTGTGGTGTTCGACCCGGCGACGATCATTGACCGTGCCACGTTCGAGCAACCGCACCAGCTCTCGACCGGCGTGCGCTATGTGTTCGTGAACGGCGTGGCGGTGGTGAGCAACGGCCGGCACACAGGGGCGAAGCCGGGCCGCATTGTGCGCGGCCCGGGGTACAGGCGTCCCTAGAGTCTAGGGGGTCTTCACCCGCGTGAACTCGATGTCCTTGACGCTCGGCTCGAACGGGACCGCGATACGATCGATGTCACCCTTCTGGTCCATCCGGAACGTCAGGATGCCGTTCAGCGGCACGATCTCGCTCGGGTCGTCGACCTCGAACATGTCGTAGTGGTAATGCTTGAGACGAGCCGTGTAGTCGGCGAATGACACCTCGAGTGTGTTGCCGGCCGTGCGAACGGTGAGGCGACCATAGGCCGGGTGCTCGTAGATCCCGGCATACGCAGCCAGCTCGTGGGACGGTGTGGTGTTGGGCTTCCGCGCCGCGGCCCGCTCGTCGCGCTGCTTCTTCGACGCGGCTTCCGCCTCCTGCGTCTGCTGGCGGGCGCGCGCATTCCAGTCGAACGGTGCCAGGCCGAGTAAGCGATCCAGCACATTCTCCGTCACGACGTTCGGCACCGGATTGTTGCCCGACATGTTCGTCAGAACGACGACCCCGATGCGCTCCTTGGGCAGCCAGGACATCTGCGAAATGAATCCGTCGATACCGCCGCCGTGCTGAACCAGTTTGTGCCCTCGGTACGGCATCACGGCGAGGCCGAGACCGTAGGTCGCCAGACCGAAGTCGTCGGGCCAGATGGGCTGGGCACCGACCAGCATTTGGGGCGTCTGCATCTGCATGTCGTTGTTTTTCGACAGAAGGACTCGGCCCTCGTACCGCCCCGAGTCGATGTGAAACTGCACGTAGTGCAGCATCTCCTCGACGCTGGAGTTGATGGAGCCGGCGGGCGCGACCGCATCGATGTTCCGGTAGGGCACCTTCACGAGCCCGCAGGCGTCGGCACTCGCCCCCGCCNNCCGGCGCGACGCCATTTGCGGCCGCATGTTCCGCGGGACACGTACGCCAGACGTAGGCGAGGGCGGCGTCGTCCGAGGACGGCAGGTCACGGACCGATGTATTCGACCGCGTCATCCCCAAGGGCGCAAAGAGGCGCTCGCGGATCAGGTCGTCCCAGGATCGGCCGGTGCGTTTTTCGACCAGGTAACCGGCGGTCATGAACATCAGGTTCTGGTACTGCCAGCGACTGCGGAATGAGACGTTCGGCTCGAGGTATCTGAGCCGCCGGTACATCTCCTCGCGGCCCAAGCTGCCCCCGTACCAGAACAGGTCGTGCCGGGGCAAGCCGGAGCGGTGCGTCACCAGGTCACGTGGCGTCATCTCCTGGCTGGCGAGCTCGTCGTGCAGCTGGAAGTCCGGGAGGTAATCCCGCACCGGCTTGTCCCAATCGAGCTTGCCCGAATCCACCAGCATACCCATCAGCACCACTGTGAACGATTTGCTGTTGGACCCGATCGCCATCAGCGTCCGCGCCGTGACCGGCAGTTGATGCTCCACATCCCGGAAGCCGTACCCCTTGAGCAGCACGGGACGGCCGTCCTGAATGATGCCAATCGCGAGCCCGGGGACGTGCCACTCCTTCATCACGGAAGCGACGAATGGATCGAGGCCCGCGAGCGCGCGCGCGCTCCCGCGAGGCGGGGCAACCCACCGCAAGCGTCGCCAGGAAAACGGGCAACCAGCGCATTGGGAATCGAAGCATGGGCGTGTTCCCTAGATCAGAGGTTCGGGTTATTGAGATCAGAGGTTCGGGTTATTGAGCCGCTCGATGTCCGGCAGCGGCAGGCACCGCAAGTCGGCGTAGGTTCCGCCTTTGACCGGATAGGGCGTGCCGGCCGGCGGATTGAGCGGCAGATTGAATCGGTTGATGTCCCAAAAGTGGTGGCCCTCGAGGAACAGCTCTCTCGAGCGCTCCGTAATCAGATAGGCCCGCACGCTGTCCGGGTCGATCGCACCACTGTACGGTGGTAGCCCTACGCCCGCCCGTCCGCGCAGCGAATCCAATGTCGCAATCGCGGTCGTGACGTTCCCCGCGGCCAGCTCGGCCTCGGCGATGATGAGCCGGGCTTCCCGCCAGGTGGCGAGGGGTATCGGCGTGTTCAGCGCAGGATATTTGTTGGCGAACCACACCGTGTCGACCGCATCGGCGCCGAGGGGACCTTTCGTCACCTGGACCCGCGGATCACCCAGGTTGCGGTAGCTCGGCGCCACGCCGTAGAGCAGGCTCAGCCGATTGCGCTGCACGATGTTGTTCTGGGAATAGAAGGCGGCCGCGTTGTAGGGAACATTGTAGGTAAAGCCGGTGGCGATCAGCGCCGCGTCGGTCTCAGCCGCCCCATATTGCGCAAGGTCGACCGCCTGTCCGGGTAGCCGCGCCAGATCGAGTCGCGCCCGGGCTCGCCCCAGCCGCGCGGCGGTGCCGATCGCGGTCGCTCCCGCGACCTGCGCCTGCGCCATCGCCTCGGTGAAGCTGGACTCTGCCCGCGCAAAGAAGTCCTGCGGGAAGAGCTCGGGGCCCAGGTCCTCGGCTGCGGAGCAGAATCCCTCGCCCAGCAGGATGCGGCCGTATCCCAGCAGCAGGTTGGCTTCGGCCAGCAGCTGCGGCTTGTTGGTCACCTCGGCATCGGGGAAAGCGGTGATGGACTGGATCGCATCCTCCGCCGTGAAGCGTGCGGTCTGCAGCGGCCGGTACACGCCGAAAGTCTGGAAGGCGGTGCAGGTCGCTTCGGCGTACCCACTGCCAACTGCGCTGGTCCAGTCGCGGCGATCCCACGGCCACGCCGCGGCGGCGAGTTGGGTATCCTCCATCTCGTCGGTGAGGAGCGCAGCCCCGTTGATATAGGCCTGGAAGGCGCAGCCGAACGCCGCGCGTGATCCGTCGACCAGCAACTTCGCGTTGCTAGGCTTGTGCAGGTTGTCGTCCTGCACCTGGCTCGGGGCCTGGACCTCGAGCAGTCGCTCGCAGCCGGCGCTGCCCAGCAGCAGCAGCCCGACGATCGCTTGATACAGGTATCTGCTCGTCCTCATGGCGTCGCTCGTCAGAAAGTGATATTCAGGCGGGCTTGGACCGAAGCCAGCTGCGGCGTATTGTCCTGCTCCAGCCGCGTGAAGAGCTGAGTGACGAAGAAAGCCTCTGGGTCCATGCCCGTCCAGTTCGTCCACGTGTGGAGGTTGCGGGCCGCGAGCGTCAGCGTCGCCTCATCACCGCCGATCCGCCGGGCGAGCTGGGGCGGGAAGGCGTAGCTCAGCGAGACCTCGCGTAATTTCGCGAAGCTCGCCTTGTTGATCACCCAGCTCTGCGCCAGGTTGTTGCTCTGCAGCTCCGCGATGTAGAGGACATCGTAATTCTGTGGGTTGAAGTTGGCGTCACAGCGCCTGAACACCTGACACAGCGCGCGCAGGTTGTTGTCGAAGTGCTTGTTGCCGAGCTTGAAATCCACGAGGCCATACAGGCGCAGCCGTCCCCACACCGTCAGCGTGGTGCTGAAGGAACCTTCCCACGTCGGGTCCCACACGCCGAGGAACACGCCGCTCGCCGCCGGCGAGTTGCAGGCGACGCCGGTCCTGCCCCCGGGACCACTGGCGCAGAGCACGTTAATGGCTCGCCCAGTCGCCGCGTCGTAGTCGGCGCTGATCACCTTGCGCGCGAAGATGGCGTCAACGGGGAACCCCTTCTTGAATCCGAAGGTGCTGGTCGAGTCGACGCCGGGGCCGAGGTCCAGCACCTTGTTGGTGTTGTGGGAGAGGCTGAAGTCCACTCGCACATTCAGGTCGTGCGTGCGGACCGCCGTCCCGCCGAGCTGCGCTTCGAACCCGATGTTCCGGATGGCCCCGAGATTGCGGAACTGGATGCCAGGGAAGCCGGTGGATGGAGCCACGGACTGTTGCACAATCGCGTCACGCGTTTTGGCGTGATAGAAGGTGAAATCGGCGGAAAGCCGGTCATCGAGCAACCCCGCTTCGAAGCCGACTTCGAGCTCGGTACCGCGCTCCGGCGCGAGGTTGGGATTCCCTACCGATGACGGAATCACCGCGGGCCCACCGTCGCCGCCGGTCACCGGCTGCCAGGTGCGGAGAGCCGCAAACGACTCTGGTTGCTGGCCGGACTGGCCGTACGCCGCGCGCAGTTTGAGCGTGTTGAGGGCGCCGCTTTGGCCTTCGGCGGCGACGTAGCTGGCACTGAGCTTCGGGTAGGCGACCCAATCGAAGTTTTTCCCGAAGGCGCTGTTGTTGTCCACCCGAACAGCTCCGGTCACGTACAGCTTGTCCCGCCAGGCGACCTGCTCCTGGCCGAACACGCCCACCGTGGTGTTTTCGACAAAGTCGTCGAAGCCACGCAGCACGGCCGTACCGGCGATTGTTTCCAGGTCGGGAGCGGGGAACTGCTCGCCTTGAGCCCAGACGACGTCCACACGCCGCCGATAGTATTGCGCCCCGAACGTGGATGTCGATGCGAAGTCCTGGGTGACTCGCGCCTTCGCGCTGGTGTTGTAATCGAGCGTCAGGTACGAAATGGTGCGCCGCTGGTCGAACTTGAGCCCAAGCGCTGCCGTGCCGGGGTTGAATTGGACCCATTCGGGCGGCAGGAAGCGATTGAGCTGCTGGCTGCCCTCGTCGGTCTGGTCCTGGCCCACGGTGAGCCGCTGGGTCAACCACCCGAGGGTACGGTGGTTGACGGTGAGGGTCGTGGTCACGCGGTTGATGAGCTGCGTCGCCTGCCGCGATCCCCACTGGAACTCGGGAGGCCCGAACAGGAAGCCGCGCCGCGGGGTGAGATTGCCGAGCGTGTCATGCACGAGCGCCGGGTCGCCGAACAGTGTAGAGAACCAGACGCCGCCGGCACCGGCCTCGAAGGACTCGTCGAGTTTGCTCTTCAGGAATCCAACGGTCCCCTGCAGGTCCCAGCGACCGCCGGGGGTGATGTTCAGCGTCGTGGTGGTCGATAGCCGCGTGTACCTATTGGTCGGCTCGATACCCAAATCTCGATCGAACGTCCCGCCGGCGAAGTACCGGACCGTGGGAGTGCCCCCGGCGAGGTTGAGTCCGTAGCCACTCGTGTAGCCGTTGGTGAACAGCGGGCGCTGCACCAATCCGAGCGCATGCAGGCTGTCTTCCTGGCGTACCGGGTTCCAGGTCACGAGGGGGCAGTTGGTCGTCTGTCCGGGCGCGCACACGCGGTTGATCGGCTCCCGCAGGCGGCCCTCGGGATTCATGAACCACTGTGTCCCCTGCCGCATCACGAACGTGATACGAGGGCGCTCCGCGACGCTACCGCGCTTCGTGAAGATCTGGATGACGCCGTTCGCCGCTTCGGTTCCATACAGCGTCGCTGCAGCGGGACCTCTGATGATCTCGATTCGTTCGATCATGTCCGGGTCGATGTCGTTGAGACGGGACGCGATGCCCGACCCGAACCCCTGGACGACGACGCCCGTCGCGACGTCGTTGGCGACGCGGACACCGTCGATGTAAATGAGCGGCTGATCGCTGAGCGAGAAGCTGTTCATGCCTCGGATTCTGATGCGAGGACCGGAGCCGACTTGTCCCGTCCCAGGTATCACCACGACGCCCGGCGCCCGGCTATTGATCAGGCTGGAGACGTCCGGCGCAGGGGCCAGGTTCTGAATCGCCGCGGCCTGGATCGTCGCCGCCGAATTTCCCACGGCGCGCCGCTCCTGATCGCCGGCGGTTCCGGTGACGACGACCTCCTCGAGGTTGATCGCTTGCTGCTGCAGGGCGATGCGAATGTTCGTGTCACCGACGCTTACCGCCTGCGTCACCGGCCGATAGCCCAGGGCGGCGACGCGCAGGGTGACCTGTGACTCCAGGAGGTCGGCGAAGCGGAATTGTCCGCGCGTGTCCGTACGCACGGTGCTGGTGGTGCCCTGGATCGAGACCGAGACGCCCGCGATGGGGCGGTTCGAGCCCGCGTCGACGATGGTTCCGGCGACTTCCTGCTGTCCGGCAAGCACGGCGGGGAGGAGTGCGAGGACGCCGGCCCCTAACAGAAAAAACCGGGCGAGCTTCATGATGCGACTCCGCGTCAGGAGGAGGGCAGTGCGCCCGCGGCGGGGATACCGACTTGCATACTCGATTGCATCCAATATGCTCGGGACGCACTATTATGACCGCCGTCCAGGGAGTGCGCAATGCCTCCGATTTCGCCACGTTTCAGCACCACCTTCACCGGGAGCGCGGCCACGTCCCCATCGCCGGAAACCACCGCTCCGACGCGCGAGCTCGCCCGCGTGCTCCGGCTCCCCGATGTGATTCTGATCGTCGTGGGTACCGTGATCGGCTCGGGCATCTTTCTCGTCCCCGGCGGTGTACTGCGGGATTCGGGCGGCGACGTCGGGCTGGCCCTGCTGGTCTGGATCGTCGGCGGCGTGCTGTCACTGCTCGGGGCGCTGACCTACGCCGAGCTGGGCGCCATGAATCCGCGCGCCGGCGGATTGTACGTGTACCTGCGCGACGCATTCGGCCCGCTTCCCGCGTTCCTGTACGGATGGGCGTTGTTCTTCGTGATCGGCAGCGGCTCGATCGCCACCCTCTCGGCCGCATTCGCACGCTACATCCAGCAGTTCGTCGTCCTCAGTGCTCTCAGCGCGAAGCTGGTGTCGCTCGCCGTCATTCTCGTGGTCGCCGGCGTCAACGTACGAGGCACTCGCCACGGCGCGGTCGTTCAGAACTGGAGCACGGCTATCAAGGTCGGCGCGTTGCTGCTGCTGAGTGCCCTGCTCCTCGCGACCGGAAGCGGGCTCGCGGGCACGCAGGTGCGCGTCTTGACGACGCCGCTGACGACGGAGCTCCTCCGCGGCATAGCCGTCGCCATGGTGGCCGTGCTGTGGGCGTATGAAGGGTGGCAGTATGTCACCTTCTCCGCGGGAGAGATCGTCGAGCCCCAACGTGTGTTTGTCCGCGGCATCGTCGCCGGCACGTTGGCCATCGTGGCGATCTACCTGCTCGCCAACCTCGGCTATCTCGCCGCGCTCGGCCCCGCCGAAGTGGCGCAATCGAATCGCGTGGCGGCGGACGCCGTGAGCATGCGGTTTGGGGACACGTGGGGCCGCCTCGTCACGATTCCCATTCTCGTATCGATCTTCGGCGCGGCGAACGGGATCGCGCTCACGGCTCCACGCGTCTTCTATGCGATGGCGCGCGACGGGCTGTTCTTCCGCAAGCTGGCCGAGGTGCACCCGCGGTTCGGCACGCCCGCGGTTGCGATCCTCGCGGGTAGCGCGTGGACGATGGTGCTCGCGGGTTCGGGTACGTTCGAGCAGTTACTGACGTACGTGGTGTTCACCGGGTGGGCATTCTACGGGCTCGCGGCTGCCAGCATCTTCGTGTACCGCCGCCTGCCGCAGGCGGCCCGGCCCTTCCGAGTCCCGGGATACCCAGTCACGCCATTGCTCTTCATCGCAGCCTCCGGCGGCATCGTCGTCTCTACGCTCGTGTCCCGGCCGACGCAGGCGTTGCTCGGGATCGGAATCATCTT
>QHTY01000273.1 GCA_003220985.1 Gemmatimonadota bacterium | reverse complement strand
TCACCGGGAAGGTCGGCGGAACCGGCGTCGCCTACATCGGCGCGGTCGACGACAACAACCTGTCCGCCACGGGCGACCATCCGATCGTCAACCTGCTCCGGCTGCGGCGCGATCTCGGCACCAGCTCGACCATAGGACTCGCGTATACGGACCGCGTCGACGGCAACGCGTCGAATCGCGTGCTCGGCGTGGATGCCCGCATCATCTGGCTGAAGCGCTGGTTCACGTCGCTGCAGGTCGCCGGATCGTGGACCCACGAGACCGTGGGCTCGGGACTGCGTACCGGCGCGTTGTGGGACGCCACGCCCTACGATTTCACCGGGCGGTCCTACGGCAACCACGGTGAGTTCGTCGGCTTCAGCCGCGACTTCTCCGCTCAGAGCGGTTTCGTCAACCGTGTGAACGTCGTGCAGGGACGCATCTTCAATCGGTTCACGCGCTATGGAAAGCCGGGGGCGCTCCTCGAGAACGCCACCACCTACATCCTGATTCAGCCCACGTGGCGATACGACGACTTCGTCAATCTGCGGAGCACGCTCGAAGGCAGCATCACGCAGCAGCTGCAGCTGAACGTCAGGGGCGGGTGGTTCGTCACCGCATCCTGGAGCAACTCACATCAGCGATTCGACCCTCCGGACTACGCCGGTTACCAAGTCGACGCCGCCGGCACGCCGGTGCCCTTCGCCGTGCCGCATGGCCTGTACAATCTGTGGGGCGGTCTCGCCGCGCTCAGTACGCCCAACCGCACGCTCAAAATGGATCTCAGTCTCGGGCGCGTATCCGGCCCTATCTTTGCTGAAGCCTCCGAAGGCCGGGCGCTCAATCTCTTCCTCGCGCTGGCCTGGAAGCCGACATCATCCCTGCGCTTCGAGGGTCAATGGCCCCATCAGGTCATCACGCGCGCGGCGGACGGCAGCTGGTTCTCGACGGCGAACATTCCCCGGCTCAAAGTCGAGTATCAGCTTACGAGGGACATCTTTTTTCGATATGTCGGACAGTATTTCGCTCAGGTGCGTGATACGCTGCGCGATCCACGGACGGGCGATCAGCTGATCGTCAACGGCACCCCGCAGGGGCGCAGCACGAACACGGAGTTCCGCAACGACTTTCTATTCTCCTACAAGCCGACACCCGGGACGGTGCTCTTCTTCGGCTACGGCTCGTCGCTCAGCGAGCCCGATCCGTTCAGCTTCCGCCGCCTGGCGCGCACGAGCGACGGATTGTTCCTGAAGGCCAGCTATCTCTTTCGCCTGTGACCAGCCTCGAATATCAGCTCGTCCAGGAGCGACTGGCGAAGCAGCGGCACTACGTGCTGGCGAACACGCGGGCGCGCTGGGGCTTCGTGGGGTTCGGCATCGTGCTGCTCGCGGCCGTCAAGCTCGCAGGGCTCGCGACGATCTCCTGGTGGTTCATTCTTGTTTTCGCGGCGAGCTTCGCGGGCGCCAACGCGGGCGTGCGCCGGCTTGTGCAGGGAGCCGAGTTCAAGCCGTGGTACCCGCAGCTCAATCTCATCGTCGGCTGCCTGCTCATTTCGGCCGTGTTGTTGGCGATGGGTCCCAACGGTCACATCCTCTATGGCGCGTACGTGATCGCTCCGCTCCAGGCCGCAGGCGTGGGGCGCGCTGATCATCAACCTCGCCGCCTTCACACTGGTCACCGTGCTGTCCCAGGTCAGCGGGCACGGGTGGGCCTGGTCGCTCTACATCCAGGAGAGCCTGGTGCTGGTGTTCGCCTGCGTCGCGCTCGTACCGACGCTCGTGCAGATCGTCGAGCGCCTGCAGACCGCGCGCGGCGTGCTCGGTGAGATCGAGCGCGGCGACCTGACCCGCCGGATGGAAGGCGGAGCAAGCAGTGCCGCTGGCGCCACCGACGAGCTCGGTTTCCTGAGCGTGAGCGTGAACCGGACGACCGCGGCGATCGCCGAGATCCTGCGCGAGATCGGGCACCAGGGGAATGCGCTCGCCGCCATGGCGCGCAGCCTGGCAACCGCCGCGCGGGAGCTGCAGACCGCGTCGCAATCGATTTCCACCACCACCGTGCACCTGTCGGAAGGCACGGAGCGCCAGCGCCAGCTCATTGGCTACGGACGGCAGGATTCCGAGGCCGCCTCCGGCCTCGCGACGTCGTTGCACGCCCGCGCGCAGGAAGCCGAGCGGCAAATCACCGAGATCGCGCTGCAGGCGCACAAGCGCGGCGAGGAAGTCGCCCGCGCCAGCACGCTCCTCATGAACCTGATGGTGCACATGGACCACGCCGCCGACGTGGCGGGGGCGCTCGAGCGCGATTCCCGGGAAATCGGCAAGCTCGTGGACGGCATCACCCGCATCGCCAGTCAGACCGATCTCCTAGCCCTTAACGCGGCGATCGAAGCGGCGCGCGCCGGCCAGCACGGGCTCGGCTTCCGGGTCGTGGCCGGTGAGGTGCGCAAGCTCGCCGAGCAAAGCGCGCGCTCGGCGGAAGAAGTGCGGGGGCGCGTGCGGGTGACACAGGAGCAGATCACTCGCGTCGTGGACGCGATGCAGCAGGGCCGCCAGGCCGCGAAGGGTGTCGGCAGCGTGGCCACCACCGTGCACGGCGCGCTGGACGCGATCTTCGCCGACCTCAACTCGACCGTGCAGTTCGCCACGACGTTCGCGACCGAAACCGAGAATCAGACCAAGCGCATGCAGGAGGTGCTACGTCGCATGGAAGAGGTCGCGGCGATCGCCGAGGACGCGGCGAGCGGCGCGCGCCAGACCTCCGCCGCGACCGCGCAGCAAATCGCCTCGCTCAGCGAGCTGACATCGACGTCGCAGCATCTCTCCGATGCGGCGGTGACGTTATCGGAGACGATTCGGCGGTTCCGCATAAACGGCACCGGCGGCTAATCCGTAACATCGAGCCTGCGGCCGGCATCCGATGAGAGAATGGCACTAACGCACACCTACCCGCGTCGAGGCTCGGCGATCAGTCCCGATTCCGCAGAAGAGTCACAACTGGTCGGTCAAGTTGCGGCGGGCTCGTCGGATGCTCTCGCAGCGCTCTACCGACTGTATGGGGCCTCGCTGTTTCATCTAGCCCGACGAATGACGAGCTCGGTGGAGGATGCAGAGGATGTCGTGCACGATCTCTTCGTCGGGCTGCCGGAGTCGATCCACAAGTACCACCAGCGCGGAAGTTTCCACGGCTGGCTCAGGCGCGTGCTCGTTCGTCTTGTGCTGATGCATCACCGCGCCACGCGCCGGCGGCGAGAAGTGGTCCTCGAAGAGGAGGTTTCCACACCTTCCACGGCCCAGACAGTGGACGACGGCGTCAGTTGGGACGTGCAGCGCGCGATGGCGACGTTGCCCGATGATCTGCGGACCGTCCTCCTTCTTCGACAAGCAGAACAGTACACGCATCGAGAGATCGCGGGGCTGCTCGGCATCACACCGGGAGCGTCCCGCGTGCGGTTATCCCGAGCCGTCCAGCTCCTGAAAACAGCGTTGAGAGGTCGCACATGAGCTGGTCATTCTCACACCCCAACACCGACACGCTCGTGGGATTTGCATCCCACTCGCTGTCCTCACCCGACGAGCGCCAAGTTGCGCAGCATCTGGAATCGTGCACGCAGTGCCGCGATACGGTAATCGTGTTGCGCGCGGTGAACGATGATGTGCCCCACGGGCAGCCTCCTGAGGAGTTGCTTGAACGGATTCTCGCTTCACGCGCCGCCGGGCGTCGAGCAATCCTGCCGGTGGATGATGTGACGGTCACGAGAAATCGTC
>QHTY01000082.1:3496-11939 GCA_003220985.1 Gemmatimonadota bacterium | reverse complement strand
GACTGGAGCGGATATTCGCCCACTCTGACAGATTGGTCTTCCCGATGATCACGGCCCCCGCGGCTCTGAGCCGCGCGACGAGCGCGGCGTCACGCGGCGCCGGGACGCCGACGAGCGCGAGGGACCCCGCGGTCGTCATCATCCGGTCCGCCGTCGCGATGTTGTCCTTTACGAGCACCGGAATTCCGTGCAGCGGCCCCCGCACATGACCCGCCTTGCGCTCGGCATCGAGCCGGTCGGCGGCCGTCAGCGCGTCGGGATTCGTTTCGAGCACCGCATGGAGCTTCGGATCGAGCTCAGCGATGCGGGCGAGGTAGGCGGCGCAAATGGAGCGCGACGTACGCGCGCCGGTGCGCATAGAATCTTGGAGCTGCGCGACAGTGATTTCTTCCAATTCGAATTCGGCTCGCTTGTCAGCCGTCGGCTGTCTGCCGTCGGCAGGCCGCAGGCTGATCGCCGATGGCCGATGGCCTCCAGCCAGCGTCGCCGCAACTCCATATTGAAGGAAAGCACGTCTGCTCAGATCGACCGTCATGGAGTCCTCCGATAAAGGCCACGGGAGAGGGGCCACGTAGTCTGATTCCGTGATTTCCAGTGCGCCAGATCACGTGATTCCAAGCACGGTTGCGGTGTGAGACCTTGCGGTAATGTGCGCATAATGAATTTTGTGGCAGCCTACGGAGGGATAGCGACCTGACTCTGCTCCGGTTTTCCTGGTTCTCGAGCATCCGCACCAAGATGCTGATGTTCGCCGTCCTCGCGACGCTCCTGCCGTCGCTGACGACGGTGTGGATTTCCTACATCGAGAACAAACGCGCCCTGCAGGCCAAAGCCTCCGAGGAGCTGCTCGGCGTGAGCGCGCAGGCACTGCGCGAAGTCGACCTCTGGACCAAGGAGCTCCGCTACGATCTGCGCGTCTTCTCGAGCTCCTATGAGGTCACTGAAAACCTCGAGCGGATCCCGATCGCGAACGGCGAGCCCGTGCACTCGGGCATCTACTTCAAGCGGCTGACCGATTACCTCAACTCGGTGCGCGACCGGTTCCCCGACTACAGCGAGCTCATGGTCCTCGATCATCACGGTCACGTCGTGGCGACGAGCGCGTCGCAGTCCCGGCCGGTGGCGCTCCCCTCCGACTGGGCCTCGGAGCTGACCCACAACGACTGGGCGCTGAGCACGCCATACTGGGATTCCGCCGGCGCGCACCCCGAAATACTCGTTTCCGTGCCGATCGAATCGGGAGGGGGGCGAGCTGGTCGCGGTGGCGGCAGCAGCCGTCTCGTCGGCGCCCTGGCGTCGCGCGTGAACCTGCGCGCCGTCGCCGACACGCTGCGACGCTTCGCCCCCGGTGAGACGGGGCAGATCTACCTGATGACCCGCACCGGCCGGGTCATCGTCAGCTCCCAAGGCAGCTCCCGCGAACTGATGCGCCAAGGCTACTCGCGCGACGCCACGAACGGCCTGCTCGCCCGCGAGAGCCGCGCCATCCAGTTCGCCAGTTTCACCGGCGACCGTGTGGTGGGCAGTGTGCGCGTCGTCCCGTCGCTGGACTGGATCGCCGTGTCTGAGATCCCGACGACCGAGGCGTTCCGCCAGGTCGCACGCCTGCGCAACGTCACCCTGGGCATCGTGCTCCTGCTGCTCGCCGTGGTCGGCGCGCTCGCCTATTTGCTGAGTCTGTTGATCGTGCGGCCGCTCGACCGCCTCGCCCAGGCGGCCGCGAAAGTCGCAAAGGGCGACCTCGATGTCGACTTGCCTGTGACCACGGGCAGCGAGGTCGGCTACCTGACCCAAGTCTTCAACGACATGGTCGCCCGGCTGCGCGACAGTCGCACGGAGCTGGAACGGCTGTCGGTTACCGACCCGCTCACCGGCCTCTTCAATCGACTGCAGATGATGGAAGTGCTCGAGAACGAGGTGCGCCGCTCGCGACGCTTGCACCACCATTTCTCCGTCGTCATGGCCGACGTGGACTTGTTCAAAAAGTACAACGACGAGCACGGCCATCCCGCGGGGGACGAGGTGCTGAAACGCGTGGCCGCCATCATGCGCGATGCGAGCCGTGACGTGGATTTCGTGGCGCGCTATGGCGGCGAGGAATTCCTTATAATGTTGCCGGAAACGGAACTCGAGGGCGCGACCGAGTTCGCCGAGCGCATTCGCAAGAAACTGGCGAAGGAAAAGCTGTCAGCCGGCAGGATCACGCTGAGCTTAGGTGTCTCCGCGTTCCCGATGCACGGCGACTCACCCGACCAGTTGATCGCGGAGGCGGATGCCGCGCTGTACCTGGCGAAGCGCGCCGGGGGAGATCGTGTCATCGCCGCCGCGCGCCCCAAAGTCTCGGCGACCTAGGGCCCCCCTCGCCGGCCGATCAGTGTTTGATGGATCCAGCCGGACCGGTCGCCGTCGTCCTTGATGCGCACCCACTGATCCACATACGAATAGGCCACGACGGGGGCGGCAGTCTCCAGGGTGAATAGCACCTTGAAGCCGGCGCTCGGCCCCTCTCTCACGTTCGCGCGACCGGTAGTCTGCAGCCGGAGCGGCAGCGCGAACGGCGTCTCGCCTTTGCGCGCCCCGCCCGCGCCGCCGCCACGGTTATCGGTTGCGACGCGCGCCTGCCCCGCCGAGGCGGCATTCTTCGCTTCCGCCGCCAGATAAAGCGCGCCGGCGTAGTTCTGCTGGTCGAATTCCGTCGTAGCCAGCTGCAAGAGCTGCGTGCCCTGTCCGTATTCGGGGGGCGTGGGTGCTTGAGGGTTGCTGCCCGCCCCGCCCGCCGAACGGAGCGCCTGCAACGCGATCTCCGCTTCCGCCATCCCGGAGGCCGCTTCGGCGCGTGTCGCGAGGGATTGCAATTTGGCCATCGCCCGCACCACTTCGCGCCGGGCATCGTCCAGCCGTCGCTGCAGCTCCTCGACCTGTGCGGCCTGCTCGAGGACCTTCAGCTCCAGGCGGGCCGCACGTTGCTCGAGTGCCGTGTCCCGCACCGGCACCGGTTGGCGCGTCACGCGTGCGGTATCGCGCGTCGTGCGGACGGGCGGGGGCAGATTGGCCGGATGCGGAGGCCGGCAGGCCGCGGCGGCCGCACCGAGGCCGAGCAGAATAAAGAAGGGGCGCATAGGGCGACTAAGTTGCATGCGGACCCGGGTTCGTTCAACCGCGACGCTTGACTTCGCCGTGCCCGTTAATAATCCTTCGGGCGAGCGAAGGGGCCACGGCATGGTGCCGTGTGCTGGACCAGTGGACCGATCGAGGACCTGGGCTGTCGCCTGCGGTCCTCGCGTCGTTTCCGGTTCTGGCGTCTCACTCTGGAAGGGATCTATGGAAGTCACGCTCAACGAGACCGACCGGCTGGAAGTTGTCTTGAAGAAATTCCACCGCGCGATCACCAAGGCGGGGCTCTTCCAGGACATGAAGAAGAAGCGTTTCTACGAGAGTCCCGCCGTTCAACGGCGGCGCAAGAGCCAGGCAGCTCGCCGCCGGAACCGTACACGCTAGGGAGTAACGAACAGATGGCACGCATTACCGGTACCGTGAAGTGGTTCAACGACGCCAAGGGCTTCGGCTTCATCACGCCCGAGAACGGTGGCAAGGACTGCTTCGTGCATCACACCGCGATACAGGGTGAAGGGTTCAAGTCGCTGAGCGAAGGTCAGCGCGTGGAGTTCGAAATCGTGCAGGCCCAGAAAGGCCCCGCAGCGCAGAATGTCGTGAAGCTGTAAACCACCCATTGGACCAGCAGTCGCACGGCGCCCCCCCCAACTGGGGCGCCGTCGTGTTTTCACGCCGCTTCACCGTCGGGAGTCTGGTCGTCGTCCGGGCCGCCGAGCACCGGCGGATGCTCATAGACGACCGGCGGCGCGCACGTGCACGGTGCGGTGTGCGGCATGGCAAATTGGGCGCTGGCGCGGGGCGGCCGGTACTCGATCTTGGTCGCGTCCTGGATGATGCCGCCGCAGAAGTGGCAGTGGATCTGAGACATGGTGCCCATCTCCCATCGGGCGCGGGGACCGTCCCCTACCATTCACTCCGGACCTCGAAAAAGGCAAGCGCGGGAGGGTTAGACGCCGTTTTTGCGGCCTCATCCCAAAGGATGAGGTCGGAACCTTCCGCCCCGCCTTGACTAATACCTCGGAAATTGCCCAACCTATGGCCGTCAGCACGTACTCTCGTCCCGAGACCACGACCGTCAGTACAATGACCAAGCGAATTCAAATACTCGTTATTGAAGACAATCGCCTGCTGCGGGACGGTCTCGCGGGATTGCTCGACTCGCAAACCGAGTTCAAGGTAGTCGCCACCGCCGAGGGCGGCTCGACCGCGCTGCAGCGACTCCAGGAACACAAGCCGAACGTGGTGCTCGTCGACGCCGCGTTGGGCCGCAACCGCAGCCAGCGGCTCGTCGAAAGCATCAAGGAAGCGGCGCCGCACGCGCGCATCATCATGATGGACGTCCAGCCGGAAGAAGAAGACGTCATCGACTTCATCAAGCGCGGCGCAAACGGCTTCATCGCGAAGGACGCGGCGCTCGAAGATTTCGTGCACGCCATCCGACAGGTTGCGAACGGCGGGGACGTCGTGCCGTCCGCGCTCACCGGCACGCTCCTCTCGCATATCGCCAAGCAGGCCTCCGTGCTGCGCAACACGCCGATGATGGCGTCGGTGCGCATGACCAAGCGCGAGCAGCAGATCACGGACCTGATCGGCGAGGGGATGAGCAACAAGGAAATCGCGCAGCGGCTCAACATCGCGACGTACACGGTCAAAAGTCACGTGCACAACATCCTGGAAAAACTCGCGCTGCACAGCCGCCTGCAGATCGCCGCCCACGCGCATAAGAAGACGCCCCCCAAGGGCGACCGTAGGAAGTTCGTTCGCTGAACGCTGCATCGCTCCTGCTGGCCGTCGCGCTGATCGCGGGCTGCGTGCGGAATCCCGCGACTGGCAAGAGCGAGCTGATGCTCGTCAGCGAGTCCCAAGAAATCCAGCTGGGACAGCAGGCCGACAGCGAGGTTATACAGTCGATCGGTCTGTATCCCGACCCCGCCCTGCAATCGTACGTCTCCGACCTCGGCAAGAAACTCGCGGCGACCTCGGAGCGTCCCAACCTGCCCTGGACATTCCGCGTCGTGGACGATCCCGCGGTGAACGCGTTTGCGATTCCCGGTGGGTTCGTATACGTAACGCGCGGCATTCTGAGCCACATGACGAATGAAGCGCAGCTCGCGACCGTCATGGGTCACGAAATCGGCCATGTCACGGCGCGGCACACGGCCCACCAGATGTCGCGCGAGCAGGTCGCCAACCTGGGACTCGCCGTCGGCAGCATCGCGAGCTCCCGGATCGCTCGGTACGCGGGACTGGCGAGCCAGGCGCTCGGCGTCCTGTTTCTGAAATTCTCACGCGACAATGAGAACCAGGCGGACGAGCTGGGCGTGCGGTACTCGAGCCGCACCAACTACGACTCGCGCCAGATGGACAGCGTGATGGCGATGCTCGACCGAATCGAGTCGCAGAGCGGCGGCCGGCTGCCGGAGTGGCTCGCCACCCATCCGAACCCCGGCAACCGCATCGGGCATATCAACGCGGTCTTAGCGCAGACCAAGACGGACTTCACCGGCACAACGGTGAATCGCGAGCCGTACGAGCGGCGCCTGGATGGCATGATTTTCGGGTTGAATCCCCGCGAGGGATTCTTCCGCGGCACGGAGTTCTACCATCCCGACCTCCGGTTCCGGATGTCGTTCCCGACCGGCTGGCAGACCGTCAATGGCAAGTCCGCGGTCGCGGCTCAGAGCCCTGGGCAGGACGCGGTCATCGAGCTGACGCTCGCGCAGGGCGCGAACGCCGATCAAGCCGCGCGCGCGTTCCTATCGCAGCAAGGTCTGCGGGCCGGCACGGTGACGCGCGGCAACGTCAATGGCCTCAGCACAGCCGAGGCACCGTTTGCGGCAACCAGTCAGAACGGGACGCTGCAGGGTCAGGCGGTCTTCGTCGAATACGGGCGCAACGTCTACCAGCTCCTGGCGTACGCACCCGACGCCAGCTGGGCGACGAATCGGGGCGTGGCGCAACGCGCCGTGGCCAGCTTCGGACCCCTGAGTGATCCGGCGCTGCTCAACGTGCAACCGCAGCGCCTCGATCTCATCACACTCGATCGGCGCACGACGATCGCGCAGCTGGCGCAGCAACGCCCGCCTCCAGGGCCGGTGTCGACGGCGACACTCGCGCTGATCAATCAGGTCGAGGAGACGACGCCGCTCGCGTCAGGACGCATCGTGAAATGGGTGGTGGGCCAACCGCTCCCCACGACGCACTAGGAGGGAACCGACTCATGATAAAGCTCGCGGCGGCCCTGGTATGTCTCGCGGCGGCGCCCCTGGCCCCAGTGACAGCTCAGCAGCAGCCCGCTCCCACCACCACGCCCCGGCCGGCGGCCAGTGCCGCACCACGGGCGTCGGGACCGCGTCTCACACCGGAGTTCCGGAGCTACCAACCAGCAGCGTCCCAACAACCGAACGCCGCGACGTCAGCGGCCGCCACCGATCGGGTCGTGATCTCGATTTCGACCTTAGGACTCATCATCTTGGGGCTCGTGCTCATCCTCTTGCTGACATGACCCGCGGGGGCGCTAGCGGGAGAAGTCGACCTTGGGAGCTTCCGCCGCCCCGGGCGATTGCAGTTCGAAATAACCTCGAGGTTTTTTGCCGAGCACCTTCGCGGTGAGCACCTGCGGGAAGCGGCGAATATAGGCGTTGTATGCGTTCACACTTTCGTTGTAATCCTGACGAGCAACGGCTATCCGATTTTCCGTCCCCTCCAGCTGATCTTGCAACGCGCGGAAATTCTCGTTGGACTTGAGCTGGGGATAGTTCTCCGCGATCGCGATCAGCCGGCCGAGTGGGGCGGTGAGGGCCGCGTTGGCGGCGGCCATCTGTTGCAGGTCACCGCTTTGTACCGCCCCCGCCAGCTTGGCACGCGCTTCCGCCACCTGGATAAAAATCGTCTGCTCCTGCTTGGCGTAGCCTTTCACCGTCTCGACGAGATTGGGGATCAGATCGGCGCGACGCTGCAGCTGCACCTTGATCTGGGATTCGGCAGCGTTCACCCGCTCGTCCATCGTTTGAATCGTGTTGTAGCCGCAGCCAGTGAGGAACGCGAGTGCAAGGGGAAGATACGCTTTCACGATGGGTTCCTTTCCATGCGGTTTACGTACTCGGCCGTGCGAGTCACCGCGTCGAGATACGCAGCCGGCTCCGGCAATCTATCAGGAGCGAATCCTATCNNNNCACCAGCGCATCGGGGGTGGCGGGAACGCTGCGACCGGCCAGCCGCAGCACCGCACGGAGCATCGTCAAGAAACTGGACTGCGTCTCACGAACGACCGCCGCCAGCTGCTTGGGCGTGTTCCAGTACGCCGCGAACGCTTGCCGCAGATGCATGAGCTTGCCCATCAACTCCTGCTCGAGCTGCCGGCGCACGTGCGCACGCTGCACCGTGATGCCGCGCCATGGATCGCGGCCGGCGAGCATGCGATGCTGGGCGCGGATGTCTTCGTATTCTATGGGAAACGCGTCCGCGGAATCGCGCCACTCCTGGTCCGTGAGCACAAGCGGCGGGGGATGTTTCGCGCTCATCCACTCGCGCACCGGCTCGGCGAGGCGTGTGAACAGATCGGCATCCACGCTATCGACAATCAAGAGCGTATTCAACGCGTCCGGCTCCCGGGTCCCCGCTCTGTGCTCCCTCGCCCCGGAGCCGTAAAGCAGCAGGGTCGCGAGCCGCGGGCCAAGGGCGTCGGTTACTCGCGCCGCAAAATCGTTCAGCGTCATTCGCGCCATGTCAGAATCGTCCTCCCGCTCCGCCGCCCGAGAAACCACCCCCGCCCCCAAAACCGCCGAAGCCTCCGCCGCCGCGCCCACCCCAACCACCGCCCCCGCCTCCGCTCCAGCCGCCGCCGCGGCCCTGGCTCATGATCCAGAAGGGGATCCAAAGCACGCGGCCCCGGGTGGCGATGAGGAGCAGGATCGCGACCGCGATGATCCAGCCAACGGGAATTTGCGGCCGGTTGTCGACCGGCGGAGGACGGACGTATTCGGGATTGGTGAGCGTGACGCCGAACTCAGCCGCAAACGCCTGAGCGATCAGATCCACGCCGAGGGCGAGTCCCTTCCCATACTCCTCGGTGCCCAGCGCCGGGAGCATGGCCTCACGAATCCGCCCCGCGCTTGCATCGGTGAGGAATCCTTCGGCGCCCCGGCCCGTGGCGATGAAGACGTCCCCCGTGCCCGATCGATGATTCTTGCGCGGCACGAGCAGCACCACGACGCCGAGATTCTTGCCGCGATCGCCGGCTTCGCCCTGTGCCCCCACCCCCCATTGGCGGCCGATCTGGACCGCGACATCGCTGGCTGCGCGGTCGTCGATATCGGGCAAGGTGACG
>QHTY01000082.1:2953-3430 GCA_003220985.1 Gemmatimonadota bacterium | reverse complement strand
GCGAAGTCGTTGACAAACCCGCGGGGAGGCGGAATTGCGATCTGGAGTAGAACCGCGAAGACTATCACGGCGTATTGCTGCAGGCCAACGACGCAACCGTCAAGAAGGTTTCCCCCATGGATGTGCTCGCGATCGCGATCCTCGCTGCCGCCGCCCTCATCGGGCTGTGCCTCATTCCCCTGGGTTTACCCGGACTCTGGGTCATGGTGGCCGGGATCCTCGCCTACGGCTGGCTCACGGGCTTTCGGTCGGTCGGCGTGGCGACCATCGCGATCGTGCTCGGCCTCGCGTTTCTCGGCGAAATCATCGACAACTGGCTGGGTTTCTACTACGCCAAGCGTTACGGGGGATCCACGCGCTCCGGCTGGGGGGCTCTGATCGGCGGGATCGTCGGCGCGATTATCGGCGTGCCCGTCGCGATCATCGGCAGCGTCATCGGTGCGTTCCTCGGGTCGTTCGTCGGCGCGGCGCTCTTCG
>QHTY01000082.1:1236-2922 GCA_003220985.1 Gemmatimonadota bacterium | reverse complement strand
CATGACACGATCAGCTGCAATTATCGCGCTGCTCGTGCCCGCTGCGCTTTCGCTGGCCGAGCAAGCGCCGCAAGCAACCTCCCCGCGGATGACCGCCCATTGGTCGGCTGATCCTCCGCACAGCGCGATCGGGTTTCGCGTCCGACACTCGGGCATCACGATCGACGTCGAAGCCGTGGAACGCGCGACCCCCTGAGCCCAAGAGCTTTGGGGGTCGCTCTGCTCGTCGTGCTGCCCACGACAGCCCCCGCCCAGCGATCCCCCGCCCCTCCGAGCGTGCGCTGGTGGCACGTCGTGATTGCCGCAGGGACGATCGGCGCCGTCAGCGCGCTCGACCGTGGCGTGGACACGTGGGTTCAGGACCACCGCTCCTCACACTCGGATGCGCTCGCGCGTGGGTTCCGCAACGGGGGCCAACCTGTAGTCGTCTTCGGCGTTCCCGCCGTCATGTTGGGCGCTGGACTCATCAGTGGCAGCAAGGGTCTCGAGCGCAGCGGCGCGCGCGTCCTCGCATCCGTCGTGCTCGCTGGAGTGATCACGGGTGGAGGCAAAGTCGTCGCCGGACGGCTCCGCCCCGACGAGTCCACCACGCAGTACGCGTTCAAGCCCTTCTCTCATCACGACTCGTTCCCATCGGGCCACGCCACGATAGCGTTTGCGCTGGCGACATCGCTGGCCGACGAAATCCGGCGCCCGTGGGCAAGTGCGGTGCTGTACGCCGGCGCCACGGGGACTGCCTGGGCGCGACTGAACGATCATCGACACTGGCTGTCGGACGTCCTGGCCGGGGCGACCGTGGGGGTCACGGCGGCAAATTTCGTCGAGGGACGGTGGCGGTTCTTTGGCCTCGGACCGCCCCGAGTTCTCGTCAGCTCGCGCTCGAGTGGCACGCCGCGTTCTAGTTCCCCCGCGTGGGGGCAAATTACGGATTAAGCCGGTGTGGCGCGACGACGAGTTCTTCGACGACCGTCGCGAGGCGATCGATGAGTGCTGCAAGCTCGCGAAAGCGGCGCCCCGTCGACCGACGGTAGACGGTTCGGGCGGTGAGAAAGGACCGGCCGAATTGGCTCGGAGAATATACGGGGGTTAGGCCGCGATTACCGCAGGTTGCTGAGCTTTCGACTCGTCGAATTCGTGTTCCCACCGGGCCATGACCACGGTGGCCAGGCAGTTGCCGATGAGATTCACGGTGGTCCGCGCCATATCCATCAAGACGTCGACGCCCAGCAGCGCCACCGCCATTTCGCCTGGCAGATGAAACGCGGCGACGGTTCCCATCAGAATCACGAGCGCCGCGCGCGGGACACCGGCAACGCCTTTGCTCGTCAACATCAGCGTCAGCATCATGAACAGCTGCTGGCCCAGCGTGAGAGACACACCACCGGCTTGGGCCACGAAGATCGATGCCACGGACAGGTACAGCGTGCTGCCGTCCAGGTTGAAGGAGTAGCCGGTCGGCATGACGAACGCGACAATGCGTCGCGGCACGCCAATCGCTTCCATCCGCTCCATGGCCTTCGGGAGGGCGGCTTCCGAGGACGCCGTCGAAAAGGCGATCAGCGCGGGCTCCTTCACCGCGGCCAGGAACGCGGCCAGCGGCACGCGCGCGAGTCGCGCGACCGGGTACAGCACGACGAGTCCAAAGACCACGAGCGCGATGTACAGCGTCACGACGACCATGGCGAG
>QHTY01000082.1:564-1201 GCA_003220985.1 Gemmatimonadota bacterium | reverse complement strand
GCCGCGACGGCAAATGGCGCGAACTTCATCACCAGCCCCGTAAACTTGAACATCACTTCGCCCACAGCCTCGCAAAACGCGAGCATCGTCTCCTTGGGCCGGCCGCGCACCTGCGTGAGTCCCATCGCGAACAGCACGGACCAGAAGACGATCTGCAACATCTCGTTGCGCGCGGCCGCGTCGAAGAAGCTTGGCGGCACGATGTGCTCGAGTACCGTCGCGAACGTGACCGCTTCAGCGGGCGCCGGTGCCGCGGCCCCCGCAACCGGAGACGTCGTCACGCCAACACCAGGTTTGATGACGTTGACCGCGAGTAATCCGATGAAAAGAGCGAGTGTCGTGACGATTTCGAAATAGACGATGGACTTTAGCGCGAGCCGGCCGACGCGTTTCATGTCGTCGCCATGGCCCGCGATCCCGACGACCAGGGTACCGAAGATCAACGGTACGATGATCGACTTGATGATGCGGATGAATGCGGTGGAGATCGGGAGCAGCGACAGTGAGAACGCCGGGAACAACACACCCAACGCCACCCCAACAAACATGGCGACCACGATCCACTGCGTGAGGGTACGGCGGCGCAGAAAGGTCCACATAGGGCGGCGTAACGATAACCGCCCCAACGAGACTCGCT
>QHTY01000082.1:0-548 GCA_003220985.1 Gemmatimonadota bacterium | reverse complement strand
TTGATGAAAGTCCCCCGCCGGAGCTCGTCGTACGCGCGCTGCAGCTCTTCTTGCGTGTTCATCACGATCGGACCCTGCCAGGCGACCGGCTCCTCGAGCGGCTGTCCCGAGACCAACAGGAACCGCATGCCCTGCTCGCCCGCCTGCACCGTGATTTCATCCCCTGAGTCGAACAAGACGAGGGAGCGGTTTCCCGTTTCCTGCGGGCTCTCGCTGCCTGCATCGCGCCCACCGGCCGATACGCGGTCGGTGCGAACGCCTTGCGCTACGGAGGCATCGCGGAAGCTGCCGCCGCCTTCAAAGACGTACGCGAAGGCATGCCGCGACGCCTCGATCGGAATTGTCTTGCGCACCCGCGGCGGAATCCAGATGTCGAGATACCGCGGATCGGCGGCGACGCCTTCGACGGGTCCGCGCTTGCCCCAGAACTCGCCGGCGACAACGCGCACGCGGGTCCCATCATCGTCCACGACCTCGGGGATCTCCTGCGAGTGGATATCCTGATACCGGGGCGCCGTCATTTTCAGGCTGCGCGGCAGATTTGCCCA
>QHTY01000081.1:27250-33741 GCA_003220985.1 Gemmatimonadota bacterium | reverse complement strand
CCGCCTGGGTCGGCGACCCGAATGTGTCGATCCACGAAGGCAAGGCCTTCGTGTGCAACGTGGAGAGGGCCTGATATGCCAGCGGCCATGGGATTCTTCACCGACACGACGATCTGCATCGGCTGCAAAGCGTGCGAGGTCGCCTGCAAGAATTGGAACCAGCTGCCCGCCGAGGCCGGCGGTATTCGTGAGCTCTCGGGCGACAGCTACGACAACACCCGCAAGCTCGATGGCACCCATTGGCGTCATGTGAAGTTCATCGAGCAGTTCGACGGCCCGTACAACGGGCGCTGGCTGATGATGAGCGACGTGTGCAAGCATTGCGTCCAGGCGGGCTGCCTCGAAGTCTGTCCGACCGGCGCCATCATCCGCACCGAGTTCGATACGGTCGTGATCCAGTCGGACGTGTGTAACGGCTGCCGCGCGTGCATCGCGGCGTGCCCGTTCGGCGTCATTGACATGAACCACGTGTCCGGCACGGCGCAGAAGTGCACGCTGTGCTACGACAGCATGCAGGTGGGGCTCGAACCGGCCTGCTCCAAAGCCTGTCCGACCGATTCGATCCAGTTCGGACCGATCTCCGAGCTGCGCGTCCGGGCAGGGAAACGCTTGGAACAGCTCAAGGCGCAGGGTGAGGCCCGCGCCCAGCTCTACGGGGACGATCCGAACGGTCCGCTGGGTGGCTTGAACTCCTTCTATCTGCTCGTGGACAACCCCGAGGTCTACGGCCTGCCGAAGAAACCCCAGCTGCCGAGCCGCAACTTGCCCAAGAGCGGCATGCTTTCAGCGGCGACCGGCGCGGTGCTCGGCCTGGTCGCGCTCGTAGGGATTCGCAAGCGGCGGGTGGAAGAGGTCGCGGGGGCTGGGGCCGGGGGAAGCGGAGGCGGGAATGCCTGATACCTACTTCACGGCATCGCCGCACTGGAGCTGGTACATCATCCCGTACTTCTTCGTCGGCGGGATCGCCGGCGGCGCCTACTTCCTCGCGGCGCTGCTCGAGTGGTTCGGCCGGCCTGAAGACCGGCCGGTGATCCGCACCGGCTACTCGCTCGCATTCTGGGGCGCGCTGGTTTCTGGCGCGCTGTTGACGCTCGATCTGGGCCGGTCGCTGCGCTTCTGGCACATGCTGTTCCAATCGAACAACCTCCCGCACCTCATGTTCAAGAGTTTCTCCCCAATCTCCTTCGGTGCGTGGGCATTGCTGCTGTTCGGCGCGTGCGCGTTCATCTCGTGGTACAGCGACAAGACCGGCACGGCGTTCGGCAAACTGATGGCCGCCGTCGGGGGCCTGTTCGGCTTCATTCTCGCAGGCTACACGGGCGTCCTGCTGTCGGTCACGAACCGGCCCATCTGGGCGGACAGCCCCTGGCTGGGCGCGCTGTTCCTCGCCTCCGGCGCGTCCACGGGCGCCGCGGCCCTGGTCCTGTTCGCCCCCGGGCGCGGCGCAACGCAAAGCTCGCTGCGCTGGCTCGAGTCCTTCGACGCACGAACACTCGTTGTCGAGCTGCTCCTGTTGATCGTGTTCGTCGTGTCCTTGGGGACCGTGGCCAAGGCATGGCTGAGCTTCTGGGGTTTGTTGCTCGTCGTCGGCGTCGTCGGCGCGGGGATCCTGTGGCCGCTGTGGCTGCATCTGAAGCCCGCAGGCGCGACCGGAGGGGGAGGCGGCGGGGGGGGGGCGCTCCGCAATCCCGCAGTCATGGTCCTCCTTGGTGGGTTCCTCCTGCGCGTCGTCGTATTGCTCGCGTCCAATTCGATCGAGTTCCAGCGCGTAGCGGCGGGAGCGGGGCAATGAGGGACCGCTGGTGGCTGTTGCTCTGCGCGGCCGCAGTCCTCTCGGCGTGCGCAGCGAGCCCCGAAGCCAGTCGCACGCGCGGCGGCGGGCCGGGAGCGGATCCCGGCAACCATGGCGCCGTCGTACAGGTCCACGCGGGCGCGAAGATGTACTACAGGACGCCCTGCCGAACCCCGAAGGTGAAATGCTCTGGCCCACTGCCCGGCTCCGGCGGCTAGACCCCGAAGTCACCAAGCGCCTCGCGCTGGCCCGGCAGAACAGCCCCGAATCGGAAACTTGGCTGACGCTGGTTGAGGCGGCCCTGGCCGAGTCCGCGGACGTTTCCCGTTGGCGCGCGGCCATTCCCGCTCCCGTCGAGGGACGGCCGGCGCGCGCGCCGCTGTTGCACGGCGCGGAGATCGCCGTGGACGGCCGTGCGGTCCGTCGGTTCGTGCGACGCCTCGCCGGCATTGCAGCGCTGAACGGCGGAGCACCGGACCGCCTTGACGCCGTGGGGCTCGTCGAGGCTGCGATTTGCCAGGATGACACACGGATCGACGCGCTCGCGGGGGGTGATGCGTCGACGCTGCGCGTCGTGGCTCAGATCGCGGCGGTTCCACTGCTCACCGCCGCGGCGCAGACGATCGGCGCGTCCGTCTCGGCCGCCTGGTGGGAGGGCTACTGCCCCGTGTGCGGCGCTTGGCCCACCCTGGCCGAATTCCGCGGCCTCGAGCGAAAGCGCTGGCTGCGGTGCGGGCGCTGCGCCACGGCGTGGGAGATGTCGTGGCTGCGCTGCGTGTTCTGCGGCGAAGCAGACCATGAGCACCTCGGGTACCTCGCGCCCGAAGCGGGAGAAACGTCCCGCAAGGTTGAAGTGTGCGACACCTGCAAGGGCTACCTAAAAGCGGAACCCACCGTCAGCGCGCTCCCCTGGTGGGGCGTAGTCCTCGACGACGCCGCGACCGTAGCGCTCGACGTCGCCGCCCTCGATCGCGGCTATCACCGACCGGAGCGGCCAGGGTTTGCCCTCGAGGTGCGGATCGTCGGCCGACGGAGTGGCTTCTGGACGGCGTGAACCGTCCGGGCGACATCTGTCGCGAGCTGCTGGCGGCGCTCGACGCATCGGAAGGGCGGCGCAAGCGCCGCAAACGCGACACGACGCCCGACGCGATCGGGCTCGCGGTAAAGCGCGATTTGCTCGAGCGCGCCGTCGCTGCCGATCCCGAGCCGGAGGCGTTCGAGACATGGCTGATCCAGCAATGCGCCACGGCCGGGCCCGCGGAGGGTGGCGTGCGGGCGATGGCGCTTTCGATCTTCGAAGAATGGCAGCTGGCTCGGGACGCCGTATCGTTCCGGTCGTGGCTCGCCCAGGGTGCGCCGTCCGACGACGCACGTCGCGAAGAGTGAAGGGAGAACCCAATGCGTAGCGTGCTGTTCGTGGCTGCGCTCGTGCTCGCAGCCGGATGTGGCGGGAAGCAGACGACGGCGGCGGAATGGCGGCAGCTGGCCGCGTCCGACGCGGTGAAGGTCTTGAAGGGGGACGACAGCCCCTATCGCATCATCTACAATCCGCCGGTGGACCTCGCGAAGAAACCCGGAAGTTGAGGAGACTCGCGCTCCGCGCCCATCTGAAGCCGCGCCATAAGCTGTGGCTCAACTGGGACGGCGCGTTCCTCATGGGCCCACGCTACCAGCGCTTTCTCGAGGCCGTGGAGCGGACCGGCACCATCCAGGCGGCGGGCCGCGAGGTCGGCTGGAGCTACCGCACGTGCCTCAACCGCATTCGCGCGATGGAGCGCGTCCTCGGCGCCAAAGTACTCATGACCACGCGGGGCGGACGCCGCGGCGGGGGCGGCGCTCGCCTCACCCCAGACGCGCGCCGCCTCGCCAGGTTGTTCGCAAGCTGGCGGCGGACGGCGTTGCGCTCGAGTGACGCGGCGTTTCAGAAAGCATTCGGGTGACGATAGGCACCATATTGCCTATCGTACACACCCGCCGTAGGTTTTTTCCCCGCCTCCATGCTGACGTTCAAGAAAACACTGATCCTGTTGTCTCTCGTCTCGGTGGCCGGCTTGCGTCTCCAGACGCGGGAGGTCGTCCTCGCGAGCACGACGTCCACCCGCGATACCGGCCTCCTCGATTCCCTGCTGCCGCGATTCGAAGCGCGCAGCGGATATCGCGTGAAGCTCATCGCGGTGGGAACGGGGCAAGCGCTCGCCCTGGCTCGGCGCGGCGATGCCGATGTGGTGCTCGTCCACGCACCCGAGGCCGAGCGCACGCTCGTCGACTCGGGTTACTTCGTGCGCCGGCGCCTCGTCATGCACAACGAGTTTCTCATCGTCGGTCCCGCTGCGGATCCTGCGGGCCTGCGCGGGATGCCGGACGCCGCCGCCGCCATGCGGCGCATCGCCGACGCCCGAGTCCCGTTCGTCTCGCGCGGAGACAACTCAGGTACCCAAATGCGCGAGCTAATGCTCTGGCGAAAGACCGGCCTGACGCAACCGCACGGCCAACCGTGGTACATCGAGTCGGGCCAGGGCATGGGTGCGACGCTCCAGATGGCGAGCGAGAAGGAAGCCTACACGTTGACGGACATCGGGACGTACCTCGCCTGGAAGAGCAAGATCGATCTCGTCTCGCTCGTTGAGGGGGACCCGGAGCTGTATAACGTGTACCACGTGCTCGAGCCCAACCCGCGGAACGCGCCCCGCATCAACGTCACCGGTGGCCGCGCATTCGCGGACTTCCTCGTCGACACCGCGACGCAGCGGCTCATCGGCGAATTCGGCAAGGCGCGGTTCGGGCAAAGCCTGTTCGTGCCCGATGCGGGGAAGCCAGACCAGTGGTGATCGCCCTCGCGCTTCTTGTGCAGGTGGCGACCGGCCCCACCAGCCCCTACCCGCTCGCTCCTTCGCCAGTGCTCGATCTGCACACGCTGTCCAAGGAGCTGAGATTGGGCGGATACGTCAGCGTGCGGGAGACGTTGCGGCGCGACACGCTGACCGCCGTCGTCAACCGTGCGCGGCTCACGGCGCAAGTGCGACCCGCGCCGTTTGCGGCCCTGCGGGTCCAGGTGGACTTCACGGCCACGGGGTTCGCCCGCGCGGACACGTTGCCCGCCATTCTGCTCACCGATGCCTATATCCAGCTTGTCCCGCCCGCCACACTGGAGACGACCGGCCCGCGCGCGCTGCACCCCGCGTTGATCGTCGGGCAATTTCGCACGCCGTTCTCCCTGGAATTCCTCACGCCCTTCTCCTTGCTCCAGACGGCCAACCGCTCGCAACCGATCGACCGCCACACCACGCGGCGTGACATCGGTATGCTGGGACAGCTCGCCGTCGGTCACGTGCTGACCTTCACCGGAGCGCTCGTGAACGGCGAGGGATCGAACCGCCTCACGAACCCCGACGGGCGCGAAATGGCGATCGGCCGTCTCACGGTGTTCCCGCTCCCGCGGCTTGCGGTGGCGGCGAAATACCTGGGACAGGGTAGCGACCATCGCTGGGGGTACGACGCACGGTGGGTCGATCTTGGCGCGATCGTGGAAGGGGAGTTCCTGGCGCGCCGGGGACCATTCAACGGCACGACGACCGTCGACGCGCACGGCGGCTACGTGCTCGCCTCATACAAGCTGCGCCCCTGGCTGCAGCCGGTCCTGAAGTGGGAGCGCCTGCGTGATACTCGTACCGCAGGCACCTCGACCACCACGACCTCCCTCACCTACACTACGGCGGGACTCAACTTGCTGTCCCGTGGCGAGAGCATCCGGCTGCTCGTCGACGCGATTCACAAGTCGGAGCCGGGCGTGTTCACGGGGGTAGAGCTCGAGGCTCAGCTCCTCGCCATCTTCTGATCTCAACGAACGATCAGCGTGCCGTGCATGGTGGGATGGAAGGTGCAGGCGTACCGCTTGGTCCCCCGACTGCTCGCAACGTAACGACCTGCCTGCCCCTGTAGGAGCTGGCCCGTATCCCATTTCGTGCGGCCGCTGCCAGTCGCGGTGTGGGGCACGATGTCGCGATTGATCCACACGACTGTATCCCCTACCGCCACGGTGAGATCCGCGGGATGAAATTCCATCCCGCGGATCTCCACCGTATGCCGCGTCGGGGCTTTGCTCAGACCCAGCAGCAACAGCAGCCAGAGGATCACTTGCTGGTCCGGGCCGTCCCGCCCAACTGAGTCCGGAGCTGCTTGGCATGCTCGAGGTGGGTCGCGACCGCCGGGCGAACATCCGTCAGCAGCTTGCGGAGCTCCGCATTTTCCGTCGTGGGGATCAGGACCTTGTCGATCGCATCGAGGACGGCCTGATGATAGGCGACTTCGCGGTCGATGTACGCGCGATCGAATGCCGCCCCGCGCAGAGGCTCGAGCGACGCCCGCGCCTGCTTCGCGCCGGTCTGCAATGACTGGCTGACCGCGTTGTCGGCGGGCGTGACGCCGAGCTTGGTCGCCAACGCCGCGGCCTGGGCGTTCACCGCCGAGTGATCGGTGATCATCGTGGCGGCGAATTGCTTCACGGCGGCGTTGTGCGTGCGGGTTTGGGCGAACTTCGCCAGGTCGATGTCGATGCTGTTGGCGGTCACCGCGACGTGTGCAACTTCAGGGTCGGAGAGATCCGGCGCCGATGCAGCTGCAGGATTCTGCGCGAGGAGTCCGGTGCCGAATAACAGGGCCACAGCAGGAAGGAGCAGCGGGTAGCTGGAGCGGGACATCC
>QHTY01000081.1:24850-27220 GCA_003220985.1 Gemmatimonadota bacterium | reverse complement strand
GAGCTCTTCTCAACTTGCCCCCAGTAAGCATACTTTGTCAAGTATTTGCTGTGATTACTAGACAAATCAATGAATTAGGGATATTGTGAGGCATGACGAACTGGCTCGAACGACTCATCGGCGAGACCCAGCTACGGCTGCTCGGTCTGCTGCGGCGCTCGCGCCAAACCATCACGAGCCTCGCGGAAGCGCTCGGTCTGACCGACAATGCCGTCCGCATGCACATCGCTGCCCTGCACCGGGACGGGATCGTCGAGCAGGTGGGAACGCAACGCGACACCGGTGGCAAGCCGGCGCGGCTCTACGGCCTCACGCGCGCCGGCGAGGAGCTTTTCCCTAAGGCCTACGCGCTGGTGCTCAGCAAGCTCGTTGAGGAAATCGTCCGCACCCAAGGCCGGGCGCGTGCAGTCGAACTGCTCCGCGCCGTCGGCGCGCAAGCGGCGGCCGGTGCGCAGCGGGGCACGAGTCCCAAACACCGGGTCGAGGCTGCCGCGGGAGTCTTTCGTGACCTCGGCACCGATGTCGACCTGGAGAAGACCGACGATGGGTGGCGGTTGCAGGGCTACGGATGCCCCCTCTCCGCGGTCACGTCGGGCCATCCGGAAATGTGTGAGCTCGGCAAGGCATTGGTCGAGGAAGTTGTCGGAAGCCGGGTGACCGAGTGCTGTGTCCGCGGCGAACGTCCCCGCTGCGGCTTTGTCGTCGCGACCGCGACTGAATGACCAGTTACAACTACCTGATCATCGGCGGCGGCATGACCGCCGATGCCGCGGCACGCGCGATTCGCGAGGCCGATCCCGCCGGCACGATCGGCGTCATTTCCTCCGATCCGCATCCCCCCTACAATCGCCCACCGTTGTCGAAAGGACTGTGGAAGGGCGACGATCCAGCCAAGACCGTTTGGCGCGGTACCGATACCATCGGTGTCGACTTACGCCTGGGGCGGCGAGTGACGGCGGTGAACACCAAACAGAAGACGGTCACCGACGATCGCGGCAACGTCAGCTCATACGAGAAACTCTTGCTCGCGACCGGTGGCACCCCGCGCCGCCTCCCGCTGCAGACCGGCCAGATCATCTACTACAGGACGTTCGATGACTATGTCCGCCTCCGCGCGCTCGCGAACGAGAAGCTGCGTTTCGCGGTACTGGGCGGCGGATTCATCGGCTCGGAGATCGCGGCTGCCCTGAAACTGGTGGGGCGAGACGTCACGATGATCGTTCCCGAGGAGGGCATCGGAGCACGAGTCTTCCCCGGCGATCTCTCGAAGTTTCTGGTCGATTATTACCGCGAGCAGGGTGTGGACGTGCGGACGGGCGAAGGCTTCGCAGATCTGCAGCAAAGCGCCGGCAAGGTGATCGTGAAGACGACGCATGGCAAAGAAATTCCCGTCGACGTGATCGTCGCTGGTCTCGGGATTGTGCCCAACGTGGAGCTCGCCGAACAAGCCGGCTTGCGCGTCGAGAACGGCATCGTCGTCGACGACCTGCTCAGAACGAGCGCTCCGGATGTCTACGCGGCCGGCGATGTCGCCAACTTCTTCAATCCGGCACTCGGCACGCGCTTGCGCGTCGAGCACGAGGACAATGCCAACACGATGGGGGCCGCGGCGGGACGGTCGATGGCCGGCAAGGGTACGCCCTACACTCACTTGCCCTTCTTCTACTCGGACCTCTTTGCGCTCGGCTACGAAGCAGTCGGCGAGCTGGATCCGCGACTGCAAACGGATAGCGTGTGGAAAGATCGCTTCCGCGAGGGCGTGATCTATTATCTCAAGGACGACAAGGTTCGAGGCGTGTTGCTCTGGAACACCTGGGGGCAGGTGGATAATGCGCGCGCGATCATCGGGACGACTGGGCGACTGGGATAGCGGCGGGTCAAGCTGCAACTGCGGCGGTCGGGCGGTCAAACGACAACGGCGACGGTCGGCGCGCTACGACCGCCGCATTTTTGTTGTTGACCGCCGCAGTCGCCGTTTGACCGCCTAGTGCGTTGATCCGCCGACAGTCACGGTGATGTGCCGCCACTGTCCCTGCCGGAAGCGCAGCACACTCAGCACACACCGCGTCGCATGACCTGCCAGAATCGCCAGCCAGATATCGATGGGATCGAGCGTCCCGGTCTCCCTGATGATGAAGCAAATGCCGAGCGGCACGAGGATCTGCGAGATCATCGAGATGTAGAGCGGACTCTTCGTGTCTCCCGTGCCCTGCAAGCCGCCCGTGAATGACAGGGCGACGGTGACGAAGAGGCCGGAGACGCTGAGCACGCGGAGCAGCTGGACTCCGACATCGACCACGACGGGGTCGTGCATTCCAAACACCGCCAGCAGCTGCCGCGGGAAAAACAGGAAAAACAGACCAACGAATG
>QHTY01000081.1:19264-24840 GCA_003220985.1 Gemmatimonadota bacterium | reverse complement strand
TCCTGCCCCAAGGTTTTGCCCCGCCACGGCCGCCGCCGAGCCCATCAGTCCCACCGAGGTCCACGTGATCAGCGAGAAGAGCTCCGTATACGACACCGCGAACGCGGCCTGCGCGGCGGCGCTCTGTGCAAGCGAGCCGATGAACGAGAGCATGAACACGCCTCCAATGTTCATCGCAATCCCTTGAATGCCGGTCGGCAGGCCGAAGCGGAACAGCTCCCGGATGATGGACCAGTCGGGTCCCCAGCCTTGGCCACGTGGGAATGCGACGACCCAACCGCCCGTCCACATCTTCCAGACCGCGTAGACCGCCAGGAGCCCGGCCGTGATGCACGTGCCCATCGCCGAGCCGCGCGTTCCGAATGCGGGGATTGGCCCGAGCCCGCGGATCAGCACGATGTTCAGCACGAGATTCAGGGCCGTCATGGCGATGCCCAGCACCATCGGGGTCCGCGCGTCTCCCGCCGAGCGCAGCGCGCCGCTCAACATGAAGAACACCATCATGCCGCTCGAGAAGCCGAACATGATGCGTAGAAACGGCAACGCCTCGGTCTTCACCGCCGGCGCGGCATTGACGAGATCGAGCAGCAAAGGCGCGACGACATAGCCCACCGGGGCCAGGATGCCGACCGCGAGGCCGATCGCGGTGAGAAACGCCTGATAGACGACGCGGTCGACCTTCTCCGGCTCCCCCGCGCCGGCGAAACGCGCCACCAGCACGCTCATGCCGGTGAACAGCGACGAGACGAAGACGATGACGACGAGAAAAATCTGCCAGCTCACACCGATCGCGGCGTTCGCCTTGTAGCCGACCAGGTTGCCGACGAGCACGTGGTCCACCATCCCCTGGAGGCCGCCGATCGCGTTCGTGAGCATCGTCGGCCACGCGATGTTCCAAACCGCGGCACGCAGCGGTCCTTCGACGATCGAACGATCGTAGCGCGGCTTCGAAGCCATGACCTCCGTCATCTAGAGCGCGGGGACGGCGGAGCCGCGCCGTGCGCGCAGCGCATCGAGGCTCCAGGGCCCGGCGCCAGCCGCGGAGTAATAAAGGAAGGTGAAGCAGTAGAAGACCGCGGGCGCGCCCTGGTTCAGGACCGGCCAGAAGCCGTTGCCCGCATGCCCGATGAAATACGCGAACGCCATCTCGCCGGACAAGATGAACGCCACCGGTCGAGTGAAGAGGCCGAGGAGGAAGAGTGTGCCCCCAACGACCTCGATGATACCGGCAAACCAGATGAGCGAGCCGACTGGCGCGACTCCACCGCCCGGCAGGATCGGAGCGGGAAACGCGAACCACTTCGCTGAACCGACCTGGAAATAGAGAAAGGCAACGACGATTCTGAGGACGCTAAGCAGCTGCGGTGCCCACTCCTTCTTCACAAAGCCTCCATTTTCTTGAGCAGCAATTGGCGCTCGCGGATATTTTGCGTGAGGGCGGCGGCGCGCGCGAGCTCCGCGCGCGCTTCGTCGAAACGGCCGAGCTTCGCCAGGAGATCCCCGCGGACACTCGGCAACAGATGATACCCGGCCAGCGCCGGATCCTTCGTCAGCGCTTCGACCACCTCCAGGCCCGCGGCGGGCCCGAAGGCCATGGCGAGCGCCACGGCCCGGTTCAGCTCGACGATCGGGGAGGGCATCAGCTGGGCGAGTCCGTCGTAGAGCGCCACGATGCGCGTCCAATCCGTCTCCTCGGCCGTGCGGGCGCGCGCATGGCAAGCGGCGATCGCCGCCTGGAGCGTGTAGGGGCCGTACGAGCCGCCTAGAGCCTCGGCGCGCTCGAGCGCGGCCAGACCGCGACCGATCAAGAGATGATCCCAGCGGCCACGGTCTTGGTCGAGCAGCAAGATGGGCTCGCCACCTGGACTCACGCGCGCGCGCAAGCGCGAGGCCTGGATCTCCATCAACGCGACGAGACCATGCACCTCGGCCACGTCTTGCGCGAGCTCGGCCAAAATGCGCCCAAGACGCAGCGCATCCTCGCACAGCGCTGGCCGCACCCAGTCCTCTCCCGCCGTTGCCGAGTAGCCTTCGTTGAAGATGAGATAGATGACCTCGAGCACCGACTCGAGCCTGGCCGTGAGCTCCGCGCCGCGTGGCACTTCGAAGGGCACGTGGGCGGCCGCGAGCGTTCGTTTGGCGCGCACGATGCGCTGCTGGATCGTCGCCTTCGGAAGGAGGAACGCGCGCGCGATCTCGTCGGTCCTCAGGCCACCCAACAGTCGCAACGTGAGGGCGACGCGCGCTTCGGTCGTGAGGACCGGGTGACAGGCCGTGAAGATCAGGCTCAGCAAGTCGTCGCCCACGTGATCGTCGATGGCGGCGGCCAGCGCGGATTCCGGACTGACCTGCCGCTCGTCCAGCTCACGCCCGAGATGCTCGTGCTTCCGGTCCTGCATCTTGCCACGTCGCAGATGATCGATGGCGCGATGCTTGGCGGTCGCCATGAGCCAGGCGCCGGGATTGTCCGGCACGCCCGACTCGGGCCACTGCTCCAGCGCGGCGACGAGCGCGTCCTGCGCCAGGTCTTCCGCGACGCCGATGTCACCGACGATGCGCGCCAAGCCGGCGATGAGCCTGGCGGATTCGATCCGCCAGACCGCATCGATGGCGTCAGCAGCCCTCTGGTCCGCCATCCATCATCTGCCGGATTTCGACTTCCAGATCGTGATCCCAGAGCCCGATGTGCGCTTCCAGGAACGCCTTAGTCCACGCGATGGCTTCCTGCTTCGACGCCACGTCGTAGATCGCGTAGCCACCGATGACTTCCTTGGCTTCGGTGAAGGGACCGTCGGTCACCGTGATCTTGCCTTTGGACAGTCGCGCACGCGCGCCCAGGGCCGTCGGGCCCAGACCGCCCATCCCAACCATCACGCCCTGCTTGCTGCCTTCCTCGCCCAGTTTCACGATCTTGTCGATGAGCGCCGGCGACGGTTGCGCGCCGGTCTCGCGCGTCTTCACAATCGTCATGAATCGCATGGTTATTTCCCCGAGCGTTGTTTGTTCTTTGCGATCGTCGCGCGCTGCCGCTCTTCCTGCTGGCGCAGCTCGGGCGTGAACGCGGGGCCGAAATCCTCAGCCTCGAAGATCTGCCGGATTTCGACCTCGCCCTCCTGGAACGGAATGCGCTTCGCCCACTCCAGCGCCTCGGCCTTGTTCTTCACTTGCCAGATCCAGAAGCCGGCGACCAACTCTTTGGTCTCCGCGAACGGGCCGTCACGCACGGTGCGCTTGTTACTCGCATACGTGATGCGCGCCCCCTTGGACGACGCCTGCAGTCCCTCACCCGCCAGCATCACGCCTGCCTTTACCAGCTCGTCGTTGAACTTGCCCATTTCGGCCAGCATCTCCTGCGTCGGCAGGCTGCCCGCCTCAGAGTCTTTATTGGCTTTCACCATCACGAGGAATCGCATCTCGCTCTCGCTTTCTTTGAGGTCCAGGTCAGATCTGCGTACACCTAGACGTCGAATGAGCCGCGCAGAAATCGACACGCACTAATCCCATTGTGGTAGGCCTACTTAGCGGGTTAGACTGGGGGCACGACCCTGGCAATCCGAGAGAGGAACCGTCATGTGCCGAAACATCAAGACACTGGCCAACTTCGCGCCGCCCGCCACCGATGACGAGATTCGCGCCTCAGCGCTGCAGTTCGTGCGCAAACTGAGCGGCGCGACGCATCCGTCGCACGCCAACGAGGCGGCGTTCGATGCCGCGGTCAATGACGTGACCGTCATCGCCCGTCGGCTGATCGATGCGCTGACGACGAAGGCCCCGCCCCGGAACCGGGAAGCGGAGGCTCTTAAGGCGCGCGAACGCGCCGCGAAACGGTTTGGCTAACGGAGAGGTGCCCTGGCTCGGATTCGAACCGAGACGCCTTGCGGCACTGCCCCCTCAAGACAGCGTGTCTACCAGTTTCACCACCAGGGCGGCGCCAGAAACCTAGGCCCCCCGCGACTGCGAAGCAACCGTTCGCGTTATCGCGGCCTGCTCGCGCAAACTCGCGCGGCGCATAGCTTTTCGGCATGGAGCTCTGGGTCGCGTCCGGGTTCGGCGCTGTCGTCGGCGCGCTGCTCGGCTACCTGCTGGGCCGGCTGAGACAGGTGCCGGTTCCGCAGGCGCGTCCCGCGCCCCCATCGCAACCTCCACCGTCCTACAAAGCCTCCACTCCGTCCGCCGTTAAGCACGTCGTACTCGACGACGGCTCCGCCAACGTTCTCAACGCGCTGAATAACCGCCTGGCGGCGATCGGCGCCCTCGCCGATTTGCTGCATGGCAGCCCACTCGACCCCGAGCGCGCGCGCGCGCTCGTGTTGCTGCACGGCGAAGTCCGGCGCGCGGCGGAAATCACGAGCCATTTCCTGGAGCTCGCCGCGCATCCGGCCGGCGCCGCCGAGCCGTGTGACGCGGCGGTGGTGATCAATGGCGTGCTGGCCGAGCGCGAGTCGACCTTCCGCGAGCTTGGGGTGAAGCTGGTCCGGTCGGTTCCAACCGACCTGCCGATGGTCGCGTGTCCAATGGCGCAGCTCACGGAGATGCTCACGAAGCTGCTCGACTTCGCCCTGCGGCGTCTGCGCGCCTCACAACTGCCGCGCGAGTTGCGGCTCGATGCGATTCCGACCGGGCCTTCGGTTGTCGTATCGCTGTGGGATTCGGGCACGCCGTTGGCCGTGGAGGCGGAACAGCGGCTCACATCGCCGTTCCGGTTTACGCAATCAGGCGGTGGTGGCGAGGTCGAGTTTGCGCTCGCGCGTGCCCTCGCGCAGTCGGCGGGTGGGAGCCTGCGCCTGCGGCCGCGCGGCGGCAGCACGGGTGCCGAGGTGGTCGTCACCTTGCCCCGCAGCCTGCTGGGCGCGCAGCCGGTGCACGCCGCGCCCCCCGAGAATCTGCCGCGGATGCGCATCCTCGTCGTAGACGACGATGCCGTGAACCGGCAGGCGATGGTGTTGCTGCTCGAGCGTGAAGGCCATCAGGTGGTCGCCGTCGAGAATGGACTCGAGGCCATGGAGCGCCTGGGCGACCGGGACAACACGTTCGACGCGATCGTGACGGATCTCCAGATGCCACGCCTCGGCGGCCGCGCCATGTATGAGCAAGTCGTCAACAGCCGGCCGCTCATCGCGAAGCGGTTCGTGTTCGTGACGGGCGATCAGGCGCGCGGCGAAACGCGGTCGTTTCTGGAGAACTGCGGCCAGCCGTCTGTGACGAAGCCTTACGACTTGGGCGACTTGATCAACGCGATCGGGACGGTGTCTCGCAAGAAATGACGTGCGTGGTACGTGGTTACCCCCACGCACAACGCACCACGAACCACGCACGTTCTTCGTTAGTTCGGCGCATGTACCCTGGGACCACCGTAGTCCCGTTCCCCGCCAATCCCCGGCCCCGCCAGCTCCAGCCCACCGCGATCGTTATTGATCCGGGCAATGAACTGCCGAATGGACCCCGGGAACGGCTCCGTCTGGCCATGCCTGCCGAACGGATCGGTATACCACACCTCGGGCCCGCCGCCATTGTCGATGAAGTTCGAGTTGATATCGACCACACGATCGGTCCCATCGAACACGGATTGCGGATCG
>QHTY01000081.1:0-19149 GCA_003220985.1 Gemmatimonadota bacterium | reverse complement strand
TAAAACCGGCTCGGCAACGACACCTGGAAGTACGGGTTGAAGAACGCGAGCGTGTGGCCGTCTTGGCGCCGAATCGAATTGGAGGTCTGCCAGCTTTCGTGCAGCGTCCCGAAGTTCGAGAACTGCCCGGGCGGCACGAGGATATCGCGATCGACGCACGTCCGATCCGGAATGATCCGCACCCCGCCGCCGTCCGGCGAATTCGCCGGAGTCGCCGGCCCGACCACCACGGTCGTGCCGTCGCAGCTGCGCTCGAACTGCCCCGGCGTCCCGATCGCCGCGAGCATGGTGATATGCATCTCGGTGCCGTCGCTACAGCGGATGTGATAGACCAGCTCGTGCAGATTGTTGGTGAACGCGTCCTTCGAATGCGTGCCCTGGTGCAGCTTCACGAGCACGTCACAGCGCACATCGAAGAGCGCGTCCGCCGCATCGCTGCCGAAGTGCATCGGAATGTCGTTTTGCCACTCGACCTTGTGCCCGAAGTGATCCTCGTGCCGCGTGGTCAACGGGTCGTACACGTCGAGCTGTTCGTTGGCATAGCCAAACGGGATGTCCCCGACTTCACGGTACAGCGCGGAGCCTCTGGGGTCGCGGCCGTGGTCATGACCGAATGAGCAGCCGCTCACCGGATCGATCGGTGGATGCCAGGTAGGATAGCGTTTGTGATCGGGACCAACGACGGAGAACGCGTCATGCTGGGCCTGCGTGCAATCGTCGCGCGTGCCGGGCGTCAAGATGCCAAACGACGCGGCGTTGCCGGTGGCTGGCCCGTAATCGGGCGCCGCCGGCCCCTCGTGGCAGGCAGCAACGACAAGACAGAGCACCAGGAACGCGCGGTTCATAAGCTCCCCATAGGCGACAGAATCGCCGCACTCTCCCGACAGCGGCGGTGACCGTAGTCACTCCCAAATTGGCCATGGCAATTGAGTTATAGTGGCGATATGCGAACGCAAGCGATGGCCCTGGTGGCGTTGGTGCTGGCCCCGGCGAGCACCGCCGCGGCCCAACGGCGCGAGGCGCCCGGCGGACTGTGGTACAGCGTGGGCGTGGCCCCGGGATGGGCGCGCGTCACATGCGACATCTGCGCCGGTCATCGGAGGACGGGACTGTCCGCGTTCATCGGCGTCGGCGGGAGGACCAGCCGCGCCCTGCGGATTGGCGGCGAGCTCGCCGCGTGGCGGGAAAGCGACGGTGGCGTGACCCAGACACTGCTCTCGTTTGGTGGCGCCGCGTACTGGTATCCCGGCGTGCGGCGGCGGCTCTATCTCCGCGGCGGCGCGGTACTCGTGATGCACCGCGCCGGCGACGGCACCGACGTGATCACCTCATCGGGTATCGGCCCACAGCTGGGTATGGGCTACGAGTATCGCGTCAGCCGATCCTGGCTACTCGCGCCCTTCATTCATTACTCGGTTGGCGTGTTTGGCGGTGACGTGAAGTTCAACGGCGGGCAGGCCGCGAGCAGCGCGACCGTGAGCTTTCTGCAAGTTGGGGCGAGTCTGCTGCGCTAGCGCTGGAATGGGCCGACTCGGAATCGAACCGAGAACCTACTGATTAAGAGTCAGTTGCTCTGCCAGTTGAGCTATCGGCCCTGAGGGGTAGCTGGAGGAGCGGCCGAAAAATCATCAGACCCCGGAGCCGAAGCAAGAGAACGACTCGGCAAGCCGATCTTCGTCCCCCAATCGTCCGTCAGCTTAAACGTCTCGCTCATCGGGAAGCGCAGCACCCACAGCCGGCGCGCGAGATCCTTGAGCGACCACACGAGGGTCCGCTGGACCTCCACCGACGACCACTGCCCGAACTCATTGTGAGCCAAATCGGTCCTCAACGCCTCCGAGATGGCCGTCGCTAACTCCTGATGCTCGTGCTGCTGTGTGGGATGTGGAACCTTTTTGGTTCCCTTTTTGGGACCTGAACCTTCCCCCCACAACACCCACTCGAGCGTCACATCGGGGATGCCAAGCTCTTTTGCCTTTGTGACAATCAACCGCGCGACGTCGGCCGGAAACTTCTCACGATGCGGCCATTTCTTTATGGCAGCTTCAGTTACGGTGCCTCCCAGCGCTGCGGCGAACTGCCGATAGCTCAAAGAGATTCCTTCCCATGGGCTGAAGATATCCAGCAGGAGTGCCAGGCGATCGGCTACTGGGACTCGTTTCGGTCCTGTTTCGGGCTTGACAGGTGACAAGATATGCCTACTTTCGGTGTCGTAGAAAGGCAGCAAAGGGACCAATTGCGTCCAATACTGCCTCCTGATCCTAATGCAGTCAAGCGCCCAGCCCTTGGAGACGTCTATGTTCGTTCGCCGCGCCCTTCTGGTGCTCGCTCTCGCGCTCTCGGTAGCGCGTTGCGCGGACCAACCTACAGCGGTCCAACCCACGGCGGTCAACCCTCCCACGGGTCCAAAGTTCCTTCAATGGGCAGATAAAGTCCCCCAATTCACCGCCCGCACGGCGAATCGCCCGCACGGCTCCGGCCCGATGGCGATGACACCTCCCCTGAGCCTCGATCAGTATGTCGTCTCGTTCTGGGCGGTTCGCGGTCAGTCACGGTCGATCGAGATCAATTACGTCAGCAGCATCGATGAGCAAAAGCACCCCTTCCTGACGCTCACGACGACCGACCCGACGTTCGTGCCTGGCATTGGCGAGCTCGCCGTGGGCGACTCGGTTCTCATCACCGTCACCATCGACACGACAAAAATCGGCGTCTCGCTCGAGCCGAGTGGGCTGCAGTTTGGCGCGCCCGCGCAGCTCAAGCTCTGGTACGGCGGCGCCGGTGGCGACCTGAACGGCGATGGCGTCGTCGACAGCACCGACAGCCAAATCGAAGCCAAGCTGCTTGGCCTCTGGTACCGCGAAGACCTGAGCGATGCGTGGACACAAATCGGCGCGAGCCAGTCGCTCGACGAAAAGTCGTTCACGTATGCGTTGCCGCACTTCTGCGAATACGCGGTCGCAGAAGCGTTGATGGAGTGGGCGGTTAACTGGTAAGCCGGGGATAGCATCCCAATGTCCAAAGACCAAACCCGCGACCAGCGCCTCGACGAGGCGTCGCCGGTCCTCGCAAAAGCCCGCGCGCTCGCGGCTGCCGGCCACCACGCCGCGGTCGTCGAGTTCCTGGGCGCGCGCGACCAGAGCGAGCTCGCCGATCCGACCCTCGCCTTGTTGTACGGCATCGCCCAGGCGCGGCTCGGCCGGCACGAGCAAGGCCTCCAATGGATCGATCAGTCCCTGGCGAATGCCCGTGCCCTGCGCGAGCACGGCGTCGAGCTTCATGCGCTGAATGCGCGCGGCGCGATCGCCCTCGTCAGCGGCAACCTCACCGTAGCGGCGGATTTTTGTACGCAGGCTTTGATGGCCGCGAGCCGCGACGCCGATCACGCCACGAGCGGGCGCGCCTCGAACAACCTGGGCATCATCAGCCATCTGCGTGGCCGCCACGCCGAAGCCATCTCCTCGTGGGAGATCGCGGCGGCCGCGTTCCATCGCGCTGGGGTGCAGACCGGCGTCGCCGACTGCCAGCACAACCTGGCGAATGCCTACCGGGAGCAGGGGGCCCTCGACAAGGCGCTGGCCACAGCCGATCAAGCCGTTGCCGGCGCGGAAGTCACGCGCGACGAGACCCTCTATGCGATGACGCTGCGCGGTCGCGCGGAAATCCGCGCGGTGCGCAGCGAGCCCGAGCTGGCCCGCCGCGATCTCGATCGGATCCGGGTCATCCGCAGCCAGATGCCCGACCCCGTGGCCGAAGCGGAAGACCTGCGGATCCAGGCGCTGGTGTTGGCCGCGGAGAACCATCTGCCCCGCGCCGAGAAGGCGCTGCGGGAGGTCATGGGTCGTGCCGAGCTGCACGCGCGCCTGCTCCTCCTGGGCGAAGCGACCCGCGATCTCGCGCTCGTGTTGCGTCGCACGGACCGTACCGCCGACGCCCAAGCGGCGGCGCGGTCCGCCAAGGGCATCTTCGCCCGCATGTGCGCCGAGAGCGAAATCCGCAAGCTTGCCAACCAGGGCTGGGATGACGCATTCGCCGCCGAGCTGCGCGGCTCGCTCGCGCCGATCCACGTCGCGCAGGAGTTCGCCGACGCCGGCCGCTACGCGGAACTGCTCACCTATCTCGAGCAGCGCTCCAAGGACGAGCTCGAAGAGTCGGCGTTGCTCACCCTGCTCCTCGGTATCGCGCACAGCCGCCTGGGCCGGCTCGAGGTCGGCCAGCAATGGGCGATGGTCGCGCAGCTGCGCGCCCGCTCATTGAAGGATCGGACGATGGAAGTGCGGGCGCTGAACGTCTGTGGCGCCATCGCGCTGGAGCGTGGCGGCATCGACGAAGCCACCTACTTCTTTACGCGCGCGCAGGAAGAAGCGACCGACGACAACGACATGGCGACGGTCGGCCGCTGCGCCAACAACCTCGGCGTCATCGCGAACATGCAGGGGGACTACAAGCGGGCTGTGGTGGCCTACACGCGCGCGATTGCCTCGTACGAGCAGGCGCACTTCCCGCGCGGCGTCGCCGAGGCCCGCCACAACCTCGGCATGGTGTGCCGCGCCCAGGGCCGGCTCGACCGCGCCCTCGAGATCGCGCAAACCGCGATCGAAGACGCGCAGCGGCTCGGTGACCAGCAGCTCACGGCCCAGGCCATCTCCGGGCTCGCCGAAATCCACGTGACACGCGGTGAACGGGACCTCGCCATGGCGGCCATCGACCGCGCCATCGCGACGCACCGCGAGCTCAAGGATCCGGTCCGCGAAGCCGAAGACCTCCGCATCAAGGCCGGCGCGCTCTCCCTAAACGGCGGCCGGGAACAGGCCGAGACGCTGTTGCGCCAGGTCATCGAGCGCGCCACCGAGCATGGCCGTCCGCTGCTGCTCGCGATGGCGGAGCGCGATCTCGCGCTGCTGCTGATCCAAGGTGGCGATGTGCCGGCGGGGAAGGCCGCGGCGCAGCGTGCCCGCTCCTCCTACCAACGGCTCTCGGCGCGTGCCGAAATCGACAAGCTCGACGACTTGCTGGAGACGGCATGAGTTTCCAGCACCACAAGCTCTCGAACTATGCCATCGGCTGGTAATCTCCACCCGGTGGAAGAGCGACGCCGCGGCGCAGACCGCCGCTCGGGAGTCGATCGCCGCTTAGCCGAGGTGGTAGAGAACGCCGCTACGCTGCCGCTGCAGCGCATGTTCCCGCACGCGCGGCTGAGCGCAACCGAAGCCGCCGCGCGCGCCGCGGCGATCGAAGCGCATCGCCAGGAGCTGGGCTCGCGACTGGGCCGCAACGTTGGCGCGGTCGTCGCCGCGGTCGATTACATGCTCAACATCAGCGGCGACCTCGTCTCCCCAACCATCGTGGAGCACGAGGCGCTCGAGCTGCTCGAGCACCGCTCGATCACGGATCCCCTCACCGGCCTGTTCAACCGCTATCACTTCGACGCGACGATGACCCACGAGATCGCGCGCTGCCGCCGCTACGGCGTGCCGCTCTCGCTGCTGCTCGTGGACGTCGATCGCCTGAAGCTGCTGAACGACCGCTGGGGCCATCACGCCGGCGATCAGGCCCTGGGGCGCGTCGCCACGGCGATCCAGAAGAGCCTGCGGGGCACCGACATCGCGGCCCGCCTGGGCGGCGATGAATTCGCGATCATCCTGCCGGACACCGACGCCGTGGCCGGGCTGATCGTGGCAACCAGAATCCGTCGCAACCTCGTGGAGAGCGCGTCAACGACGGTCACCCTCAGCGGTGGGCTGGTCGAGCTGCCCCGCCAGGTGGCCGACGCGTCGGCCGTCCAACTCATGCTGGTGGCGGATCATGCGTTATACGCGGCGAAGAATTCGGGCGGTAACTGCGTCGTGCAACGCGAGTATCACGCGGAGGAGTAACGCGGAGGAGTCGGGAGTCAGGATTTAGGATCCTGGGTTGCCACCCCTGAATCCCGTCTCCTGAATCCAGTCTCCCAGGAAATGCCCCCAAGGAGAATCGAACTCCTGTTCCCACCTTGAAAGAGTGGTGTCCTAACCGTTAGACGATGGGGGCGGAGAATAGCGGTAACGGGATTCGAACCCGTGTTTGAGCCTTGAGAGGGCTCCGTCCTAGTCCCCTAGACGATACCGCCCTGGGTGCGCGCGGTGAATATCGCCACTCATCGCGGATCGGGTCAACCCGACAAAAAGGAGTCTGGAATTCGGAGTCAGGAGTTGGAGTTCCCCGGCTCCAGACTCCTAGCTCCAGTCTCCAAGAAAATGTACCGTTACTGGCCCGATGAAACGCATCTTCTCCAAGCTCGTCCCCGAAGTCCTCATCCTCGTCGCCGCGGCGTTGCTGCTGACGCTGCCGTCGCTCCGGGGCACGGCAAGCGGTCTCGCCACGGTGTTCCCCTTCACTGTCGTGGCAGCGGCCTTGCTGCTCGGCTGGCGCTTCAATCGCTCGCGCTTGGTGTTCGCCATCGCGCTTCTCGCAGTCACAGAGTACGTCCTGTTGCAGGGCGGAGCGCCTGTTCTTTCACGCGATGACATTCCTGGTGCCGATCAATCTCGGGCTCGTCGCCCTGCTGCCCGAGCGCGGCACCTTGACGGCGGCTGGGCTGGTGCGCTGGGTGCTGCTGGGCGTCCAGGTCCTCATCATCGTCTTTCTCGCGCGATCGTTCCCGGAGAAGGTCGTCACGTTGCTGACGACGCACGTGCTACCGCGCCGGTTCACCGCATGGACCCCGCTGCAACAGCCCGCGATCATCGCATTTCTGGCGATTGCCGTGCTGCTCGTCATGGCCTGGTTGAGCGAGCCGCAGTCTCCCGTGCGCGGCTACGTCTACGCCATGATCGCCGTGTTCGCGGCACTGTCGTGGCGCGCGGCGGGACCCGGCCAGGAAATCTGGCTCGCCACGGCGGGACTGATTCTCGTCGCCGCGGTGATCGAGGCGTCGTACCTCATGGCGTATCGCGACGGGCTGACCGAGCTGCCGGGCCGGCGCGCGCTGAACGAGGCCCTCCCACGCTTGAGTGGACAATTCACGGTCGCGATGGTGGACGTCGATCATTTCAAACGCTTCAACGACACGTACGGCCACGATGCGGGCGATCACGTCCTCCGACTGGTTGCCGCGCAGCTGGCGCAATCCCCGGGCGGCGGCACAGCCTATCGCTACGGCGGGGAGGAGTTTGCGCTCGTCTTCCCGGGCAGAGGCCAGGAGGAATGCCTGCCCCACCTCGAGGAGTTGCGCGAGATGGTGGAAACGCACCGGTTCACGATGCGCCGCAGGTTCCGCCCGCGCGTGAAGCCGAAGGCCGACAAGGGACGCAAGAGCCGCCTGGCGATCGTGATTACGGTAAGCATCGGCGTCGCGGAGCGGAATCATCGCAACACATCGCCCGACCAGGTCGTGCAGGCGGCCGATCGGGCCTTGTACCGAGCCAAGGAGGCTGGCCGAAACCGCGTATCGACGTAGCTTCGGCTCGATGCGGCACAGCCTCGTTCTCCTTCCTTTATTGTTGGCACCGGCTGTAGGCGCCCAAACCAACGCCTCACACCTATTCCTCGATCATGAACCACTCGCCTTGCGATTGGAGACCGACCTCCATGCCTTGACGCGTGATCGCGGGACACAGCGCAAGGACCATCCCGGCACGCTGCAGTACGGCAGCGGGAGCGATTCCGGCAGTCTCGCCGTGAAGCTGCGCACACGGGGCATCTTCCGCCTCAAGACCTGCAGCTTTCCGCCCATCCGACTCGACCTGCCGTCCCACAAAGTCGATGGTACTCCATTCGCGGGTGAGGACAGGCTCAAACTGGTCACACATTGCCAGCGAGACCGGCTCTCCGAGCGCAACCTGCTGCGTGAGTACGCACTGTATCGCGTCTTGAATGCCGTGACCGATACGAGCTTCCGCGTGCGACTCGCCCACGTCACCTACGTCGACTCCGCTCGTCATGACACGATCATCCGCTACGGCTTCCTGATCGAATCGGACACGGCGTTGGCCGCGCGCATCGCTGCCACGCCCGTCCGGGCGAACAACGTCTACGATCCCGTCATCGAGGCATCGTACATGACGCTGGTCGCCGTCTTCCAGTACCTGATCGGGAACAACGACTGGTCGGTCTGGGGCCGGCACAACATGGCCGTCTTTCAGAAGACCGCGGCTCCACGGCCCCTGCTCGCCGTGCCCTACGACTTTGATTTCTCGGGCGCCGTAAATGCCCCCTACGCCAGCCCCCCGCCGCAGGTCCCGATCAAGACCGTGCGCGAGCGCTGGTATCGGGGCTTTTGCCAGCCCGACAGTGTGCTGCTGGGCGCGATTGCGCGGTTTCGCGCCGCCAAAGATTCGATGTATGCGAACGTGCGGGCCGTCCCCGATCTCCCCGAGGGCGACGTCCGCAACGTGCTCCAGTATTTCGATGACTTCTTCAAAGTCATCGAGAACCCCGGTGCGGTACGTCGGGAATTCGTGCGCAATTGCCGAACAATTCAGCTCCGGTAATGATCCTCCGGTGGGATGCGCCGGACGCGGCAACCCTCGGGCGCATCCTGGCCGACCCTCCCCTTCCACGACTGGCCGGCGGCATCGCCCCATCGCCCGGCCCAGTACGCTCGACCCACTTTCGCGATGTGTACTTCGATACGGCCGCCGGTGAGCTGCGCCAGCGTCGCGGTCGTTGCCGGCTCCGCTTCATGCCTGACGGCGGTCGTCGCCTGACGGTCTGGCAGCCTGACGAGGGGGGGCAGCGGATCGACGAGCGTGTTCGGACCGTGGATGACCTGGCGGCACTCGCCGGAACATCCGAGGCGGCCCGGCGGCTGCGCGCGCTCGTCGATCCCGCGCGACTCACGCCGTGGATCGAGCGCCAGGTCGAGCGCGCAGGCCGCACGCTCCGTATTCCTGTCATCCGGCTCCCGCTTTGCGACCTCGTGACCGATGTGATCTCACTCAGCCGCTCGGAGATCACCGCGTCGCTCTGTGAGCTGAGCGTGCGCCCGCGCTGGAGAGGTGGCGGTGCGGCGGCGCGGCTCTCGCGCACGCTCGAAGGGAAGTTTGCGCTGCGACCTGCGGGCACCGACGCCCTGCAGCATGCCATCACGGCACTGGATGTTGCCGCAGCGGAAGGGATCGGCCGCGACCTGCGCGGCGAACGCGAAGTCGCACTCGTCGCCGTGGCGCACGGCCGCGTCGGCCTGTGCCGCACCGGCGCCGAGCTGCGGTTGCCGGTGGACAGGGGCAGCGGTGAGGAAGCGTGCCGGGCCGTGCTGCGCCGCTTGGTCGGCAGCGGCGAGGGCCAGCTCCGGCTGCTCGCCGTGGTGCCCCGCACGGGCGACCGCGTGCCGCTCGAGGTCTGGACGGCGCGCCGCCTGCCCACGAGCTCCGGCAACGGCGAGACCCTCCAGTGGTTTGCCCCGGCGGACCTGGTCGCGCGCGTCGGCTCGCCGCTGCTGCGCGATCCGGCAACGCTCGCGGCACTCACTGTCGCCGCCCGGTCGCCGCTGGTTCCCGAATGGTCCGGCGCGCAGTTCGGAGTGACCGAGACCGCGGATGCGACGCCGGACGATGACGCCATCGCACTCGCGAGCCGGGTCACCTTGACGGAGTTGCGCGTGGCGGCGCCGCGCCAGAGCGCGAAGGATGCCACCCGTGTGGCCCCCGCCCCCGAGCAGTTTCTCAACCCCGAGCTGTCATGGCTCGAGTTCAATGCGCGCGTGCTGGAGCTCGCCGAGGACGCCCGGACGCCGGTCGCGGCACGGCTGCGGTTCCTGAGCATCTTCTCGACGAATCTCGACCAGTTCGTGATGACGCAGATTGGTGCGCTGAAACAGCTCGTCGCAAGTGGGCACAACGCGCCCTCCGCGGATGGGGGCGGTCTCCGCCCCCAGGAAACGCTGGACGCGTTCGGCGTGCGGCTGCGACCGCTTCTGACACGGCAGTATCAGGCGTTTCGTTCGCTCGCGCCGGTGGTGCCGCTGGCGCGTTGGGACGAGCTCTCCGACGGCGAGCGCGTCGAGCTGCGTACGAAATGCGCTGCGGAGATCCTGCCGTTTGTCAGCCCCAAGGCGCTGACACGAGCGCCGGGTCATCCCTTCCCGCTGATCGGCGACCGCCGCACCGCGCTGCTCGTGGTGCTCAAGGATCGCCCCAGCGCGCCCGTGCACTATGCCATCGTAGAGCTGCCGCAGGATTCCCCACGATTCCACCCCGTTTTGGGAGGACGTTGGCTCGCGGCAGAGGATCTGGTACGCGCCAACCTCGACTTGCTCTCCCCCGGTCGGATCGTTGTCGGAGCATATGCCTTTCGGCTTACCCGCAGCGGCGACCTGCAACTGGACGAGACGACGACCGCCAATTTCCTGCAGGCGATCGAAGAGGAGCTGGTCCGGCGGCAATCGCGGCTGGTTCTGCGCATCGAGTTCGAGTCGAGCACCCCGCCGGCGCTCCAGGACCTGCTGCAGCGTGAGCTGCGGTTCGAGGAAAGCGAGCGTGAAAGCACGCTGAACGCCGCCGACGTCTACGTCTCGGAGGGCATCGTCGACCTCGGTGGTTTGAGCGACATCGCTGCGGCCGGTTCGTTCCCCGACTACGCGCCACTAGCGCCGCACATGCCCTTCGCGGCTGACCGTCCCGTGGCCGAGCAGATCGATGCGCACGACGTACTCGTGTATCACCCGCAAGACTCGTTTCCCGACAGCTTCGAGCGGTTTATCGCGGAAGCGGCGGAGGATCCCGAGGTCCGTGCGATCAAGCTGACGTTATATCGGCCCGGCGGTCCGTCGCCGATTGGGGACGCGCTGGGCCGCGCGGCCATAGCGGGCAAGGACATCTCCGTGGTCGTGGAGCTCAAGGCACGGTTCGATGAAGCGCGCAACATCAGCTGGGCGCGCAGCCTGGAGCGCGACGGCATTCACGTCGTCACGGGCCTCGTGAGCCTGAAGACACACGCCAAGATGGCGTTGGTCGTTCGGCACGCTGCGAACGGTGGCGTCCATCGCCACGCCCACATCGGCAGTGGGAATTACAACGCCAATACCGCGCGCGTTTACACCGATTTTGGGCTGTTCACGGCCGACCCGCGCATCACCGGCGATGTGCACGCGTTATTCAACGAGCTGACCGGTTCGAGCCATGCGCCGCAGGTGCACCTCCGCCACCTCCTCGCCGCCCCCACGGACCTGCTCGATCGGCTGTTGGCAATGATCGACCGCGAAACTGCGCATGCGCGCGCCGGGAAGCCGGCCCGCATCCGTGCCAAGCTCAACGCGCTCTCCGACTCGACCGTCATCCAGGCCCTCTACCGGGCGTCGGACGCCGGCGTGAACGTGGACCTCGTCGTACGAGGCATCTGCACCTTGCGGCCGGGGGTTCCTGGGCTGTCCGAGCGCATCCGCGTGGTGAGCATCCTGGGTCGGTTTCTCGAGCATGGGCGGATCTACCATTTCGGGAACGCCGGCGATGAGGAGTACTACATCGGGTCGGCCGACTGGCGACCGCGTAACCTGCGGCGACGGGTCGAGGTCATGACACCGGTCTTCGACCCGGACGCCCGACGCCGGTTGGACGATGTTCTAGCGAGCGAGTTGAGTACCGCCGAGGCTTGGGTGTTGCGCCCGGACGGCGGTTACGACCGGCCGGGCGCGTAGGAACCCCTCCGTCGGGAGGGTTACGGCAAGAATCCGCGCGCAATACCGCCGGGGCAATGATCCGAATGGAAGTTGACGTAGAAGCTGCTGGGGTTGCTCAGCAATTCTGCGAGTGCGGCCGCTTCGGATGTGAAATGCGGGTTCGATACGAATATCCCATCTTGCCGGATGTCGATGTGCCGATCGGTCAGGTTGAGGTCCGTGCCGACGGGGCTCGATAGCCACCAAATGACGGGTCCCGTGGTCGCACCCTGGGCCAGATGATGAATGTGTCCGAACCGAACGCTTTCGTCCCCCTTGTTGTTGCGAATCACCAGCGATTGGATTCTGCCGTCTTGGAAGATCTTGATCTGCGCGAGTCCCTGCGACTCGGTTTCGCACGCCGGCACCTCGATATCCGATCGCAGCTGCGTGTTATAGACGATCGCTGGCGCCTCTTCGCTCGCCTCGCTGGCGAGCAGTCCCACGTTCTGACCTGTGATGGGCTGGGTACTCGGCGCTGAGCCACTGCAGGCGGCGACGGCGAGGGCCGCGACGACCCTACCCCAGTTACGCATAGACCCTCCTCGAATGGGATGATACGGCAGCTAGGTTGAAACTATTCCGAGGTACATGGGCAGGCGAATGGAAAGGCCTACGGCGCGATCCGCACGCCCAGCACCCCGGTGCGCGGCGTCCCGGGTCGGTCGAACGCCGTCTGGTATTTCGTGTTCAGGAGATTGCCGAGCCGCGTGTACACGTGCAACGTCCCGGTGACCTGCCATTGCACCACCAGCTCGAGCAAGGCGTACGGATCCGTGGTGACCCGCTGGCCCGAGAAGCGCTCGCTGAGCACGGTGCGGCGGCCGACGAAGCCGACTCGGGCGAGCGTCATGAGCGACGGGGAGACATTTCCGGTGACGTAAAAACTCCCGGTCGGGCTCGGTGTGTCGGGCAGAGCGCCCCCGACGGGGTAGGTCGCAGTATCGAGTCCCGCATTATCGAGCACTTGAGTTTTCAGCCAGGTGAGGTTTGCGCCAGTTCGCCAGCCTGCGGGCCACTGGCGTTCCAGCTCCAGCTCGACGCCGGCCGCCTGCGTGCGGCCGAGGTTCTTGTTCGTCTGCTTCGACCCCGTGTCGGCCGGGACAGTCCGAATCAGGTCATCGTAGCGTTGGCGAAAGTACCCGACGCCGAACGTCCAAGAGCGTTGCGGGCTGGTGACCCTCGCTCCGATCTCCCAGCTCACGCTGCTCTCCGGTCGGAGGTCGGGATTTGGAATCGTGGCCGGATTGTCGAGGAACTGTTGATCCACGTTCGGGGCCTTGAATGCCCGCCCGGCCGCCGCTCGCAGCGCCAGCCGATCGGGAACAACTGCGACCAATACGCTCGCGCGGGGCAAGAACTCGGCGGGCAGCCCGTGGAACTTCTCCAGGCGAGCGCCGGTGATGGCGGAGACACGTGAGCCCAGGCTCCCCTGCAGCTCGGTGAACAGCGCCGCGTTGCCGCGGTCGAACTCCGAGTGCGACGGGCCGAAATCGCCCGCGAGGTCCGTCCCTTCGGCTTCCGTCTGCCAGGTGGCCCCGTAGGACACGGTGACCGGGCCCGCCCGCCGCAGCGAGAGTTCGTTGGTGCCCACATACTCAACCGCGGGCCGGAGCAGGGCGCTACGGAAACTGAGGTTGAAGTTGGAGACGAAAAACGGATAGGACGTCGAGTCGAGCGAGTTGTCGTGAGCGTCCTCGTAGACGAAGTCGTCCCACAGTGCGCGGATCGTGAGACGGTGATGCCAGCTGGGAGTCGCCGCCCAACCGGCCGCCACCGACGCCAGCCAGCGGTAATGACGATCGCGCTGATTCGGGTCGAGCGGCACGCGGGTGGCGCCCGGATCCCGGACAGGAAGGTGCGTTTGCGTCGCCATGTATCGCGCGGTCGCCGTCAGCGTCCAGCGATCGGCGGGTCGCGCGTCCAGCCGCAGCGAAGCGTCAGTGGTGAGGAGGTCATTCGGGAGCGCATAGATGCCGCGGTCATACGCCACACCCACGCCACTCGAGTAGCGCCAGCGCTCCGTGCCCCCGGACACCGTGAGCTCCGAGTGGGCCTGCGCGCCGTTGTGGTCCATTGCCCCCCCCATCCCCCCCATCCCCCCAACTCCCCCAACCGCCCCACCACCCCCTTCGGCGAGTACCTCGATTCGAGGCGCGCCTATCTGCCCTTCGCGCGTGATGAATTGCACGGCGCCGGCGACGGCGGAGGAGCCCCACAACGCGCTCAGCGGGCCCCGGGCGATCTCGACGCGCTCCACGTTCGTGAGCAAGACGCCGTCGATGTCGCTGAAGCCGCCGCTGATGTTGATCGGGACCCCGTCGAACATGATCTGGGTGAACGGCTCGTCACCGCCACGGAGGTGAAGCGACGTCGGACCACCGGGACCGGAGCCCTCGCTGATCGACACCCCCGGGAGGAACGTGAGCGCCCGCGCCGCCCATGTTGTAGGCCCCGCCACGAGGTCTTCGCGCTGAAGGACCGACGCGGCGAATCCGAGCTCCTGCGCCGTGGCCGGTCGGCGGCTCGCCGTCACGATCAGGGGCGCGAGATTGTAGCGGTGTAGCGTGTCGCTCCGCGTGGTATCCGCTCGTGGAGCGACTTGCGCGCCGGCGGAAATCGGGCCCGCGACCAGCGCGAGCACGGGGAGAACAGTTTCGACCCGACACAGGACGTGCATTGTGGACACTCGCAAGCAGTGGGAGTCGGGGAAACTGCCTCCCGCGCAGGGATGTCGTCAATGATGTCAATTGAGCGTCGGCCAGGCGGGAGCGCGGTCGCGGCAGTCATCGCCGGCAACCTCCTGTTCGGCACGGGACTCATCTTCCACGCTTTTCTCTACAACTTCTACCTCGAAGCCCTCCATCTCCCCACCGAAGTCATGGGCCACGCCGCGGCGGCGCTGACAGCGGGCGGGCTGGTCACGCTGCTCCCGGCAGGAGTGTTGACGGATCGCGCGGGACCTAAAGCCTCGGTGACGATGGCGGCCGCAGTGCTCGCCGCCGGACTCGCCGTCGGCGCAGTGGCCACGACGCCCCCCGCGGTGTATGCGGCGGCGGCGGTCGCGGGTGCCGGCAGCGGCATCTGGCGCGTGGCCACGCCTCCGATTCTGATGGGACTCACCGAGCCGAGCACCCGCGCGCGCGCGTTCGCGTGGAACGTCGGGCTGCTCGTCGCCTGGGGTGGACTGGGGACGGCGATCGCGGGCCTCACGCCTGGGTGGCTCGAACATCATGGGGGTCTGACGCACCTGCCCGCGATGCGTGGGGCCCTCATTCTCGGCGCCGCCCTAAGTGCCGCGAGCGTGCTGCTGTTCCGGACACTGCGCGCACCCGTCGACCGCACGGCCCACGGCTCGGCCATGGCGCCGGCCTCCGTCCCCGCGTCCCCGGAATTGATGCGCCGGATGCTCCCGCTCGTCGGCCTGGTGACCGTTTGGATGCTGGGCCCGGCGCTGGCCGCACCGTTCTTTAACATCTTCTTCTCCCGCGAGCAGGGTCTTCCCATCGCGCGCATCGGAGTCGTCTTCGCCGCGGTCAACGGCGGCTGGGCGCTCGCGGTGTTGGCGAGCGGCGAGGTGGCGCGTCGCCTTGGCGCAGTCCGAGTGCTCAACGCGGCCCTGCTCTTCTTCGCGCCGGCCATGCTGGGGCTCTCGGTGGCCGGAGGCGTCGAGCTGGCCGTGGCCCTGTACTTTTTCCAGGGGTTGATCGCCCCGGTGACGAATCCGCTGATCGACCAGTGGCTGCTCGGCCAGACCCCGCGCGAGCAGCAGGGGCTCGTGTCGAGCTGGCGGCAGGTGGCGGCGGACCTCAGCGGCATGATCGGCGCGAGCTTGGGCGGCTACCTGCTGGCGAGCAGTGGCGGATCGTTCGAGTCGCTATTCCTCGTGGCCGGCGCGATCGGACTCGTCGGGGGAATCGGCCTCATCGCCGGCGCCCTCATCGCGCCGGGCCGGTGACGTGATCACGGGGTCCTGCTTCGAACAAACCGCCGCAAGCGTTTGCGGATGCGCTCCCATTGATGGGCGAGGAAGCGTCGCGGCGATGCTCGCCGGTCGCCAACATGCGGCCACGCCAGCTCGAGCAGCACTTCCTTGAGCGACGTCGCCCAAACGAACCGCTCGCTGAACGGATAGGGGTGCAGCCGCTGCGCCGACGGAGGCGTGGTGGCGCGCACCAGCTTGCGGAGCCGGCGTGGGGCTGCGGCCTCTATCTCTTTTAGAGCGAGCGGATCGATCGTTCCCGGTGCCAGCTGCTCGGCAAGGTGAAGCGCGGGGAAAACGAATCGGCCCGTCGCCGTACGGCGCACGAGGTCTGCAAACGCCGGCCAGTTGTCCCCCCCAAAGTCACGTCGCGCGACGAGCACGAGCTCGACCAACCGGACCAGCGTAATCGCATAGAAGTGGCTAGATGTATGCGCCGCCAGGTAGGCGAGCAGAAGTGGTTCCCGCAGAACCCAGACGGGCCGCGAGAACTCTTGCCAGACCTCCCCATCCCGAGCCCCGGGCGTGGGGGAGGGCGTGCCGAACGTCATGGGCCGGTCCGGGAACATTTCGCGGTCGAGCGACATGTGGAGATCCACGGACCATGGGTTGTCGGCGTGCGCCAGCTCCAGCGACCGGACTCCGTCGACTCCCGGCGGAGCCCAGGTGCTCCGATAGCGGTCGCCGTGTCCAGGCCCCGCTTCGGCGAACCCCAAGTTCCGCAGAACGGTACCGGCCGCCGCGATGTCGTGGGGCGCGACGAGCAGGTCGAGGTCTGCCGAGGGGCGGGTCCCGGGCTCCGGGAAGTAACGGTACGCGGTGTCGGTGCCCTTTAGGACGAGCACCTCGATGCCACGCTCGGCGAAGGGCACGAGAATCCGCTCGAGCTCGAGCCGCAGTCGGGCGGCGCGCCGCCGCCCGTGGTCCAGATGTTGGGCGAGCAGGTCTCGCACGGACTGCTGGGCATCGATGCGCCCGGTCTCGCACCAGAACCCCAGCAACGGTCCCATCCCGGCCGCCGAGGCCGCGACGCCGAGCGCCCGCGTATCCGCGCCACGCGGCAGTTCCAGGCGCACAGGACTGGGAGCGCCCGCCAACACCGCGGCCGTGACGCGCACCATCTCTTGTTGCGCCGCCTGGAAGGCGGACGCGCTCACCTCGGGCCAGAGGTCCCGCGCGTCTCGGGTCACGGCATAGCGCGCGAGCCGCGCGGGGATGTCGATCTGAGGCTCCATGTCCACGAAGCTAGCGGCGGCTAGGTGGCCCCGGTAAGATCGTGTCTCGATGACCGATGCGATGACGTTCGACCCGTCCCCCGACGTACTCTATCACGGTGTCGCGCTGCGCCATGTGATGGAGCTGCCCGTGCTCGGCATCCCCGTCCGCTTCGAATCGAACAGCGCGGCGGCGCTGGCCGTCGTCGAAGAAGCCTTTGGCATCTGGCGCGGGCTGCGAACGAGTCCCGGTCTGATCGCACCGCTAGGGGTGCGCGTCCGGCTGATCGTCCACGAGGGAGACGAGCGAGATGGTTCCCGAGTGGCGTCGCACGCCCCGGTGACGTGCCGTATGCCTGACGCCGACCGTGTCATCTTGCACACGCCCGGGAGCGTCGGGATCGCGGATAGCAGACGGCAGGAGGCCACCGCTTACATCACGCCGGCCCTGCTCGCCGACCGCGCGCACGTGCAGCACAGCATGATCGAAGGCCTGACGCTCGTCCTCGTGACGGCGTGTGACCGCTATCCGGTGCATGCGGCGGCGATCGCCCGCGGCGGGGTGGCGCTGCTGCTCGCCGGCCCTCCGGGCACCGGGAAGAGTACGCTCGCCTATCAAGCCCATCGCCGCGGCCTGCGCGTGCTGTCTGACGACGCCGTCTACGTGCAGCTCGATCCGGAGCTCCGGGTGTGGGGCCTACCCGGCCGGGTCCGACTGCTCACGACGGCTGTAACCCACTTTCCGGAGCTTGCCGGGCGATCGCCGACTTTTCTCGCGAACGGGAACGAGAAACTGGTGGTCCAGTGCCCGGGCGAGTGGCCCGCGGCGCCGGCACCGGCCCCGGTCGCGACCCGAGCGAGGGTCTGCTTACTCGAGCGGACGGGCGGGAGCACCACGGTTTCTAAAGCGCCGGCGTCCTCCTCGGAGGTGCAGGCATTCCTCACGGACGGAATAGGCTTGAGCCGCGCGCGGTTCGGCGCCTCCCTGGACGAAGCGCTGCGGCGGCTGGCCGGCGCGGGTGGATGGCGGGTATCGCTGTCGGCGAATCCGGCCGACGCGATGCCGATGTTCGACGACATGCTCGCTGAGCTCGACGCGGAGGGGTCGCTATGAAAGTAGTTCTCGACATCGACAAGCTCCTTCTGGACAATGACATCACCGAGTCGGAATACGCCCGCCTCAAGGCGTTGGCCGCTAAGGACACGGGCTCGCTCGCGTTTAACATCCTGATCGGCTTCGGCGTCATCGCCACGGCCGCGGGTGCCTTGGCGCTGCTTCGGTCTGCCCCGGCGTCCATCGTGCTCGGCGTTGCGCTCTCGCTCGCGGGCGTCTCGCTCCGCGCGCGCTATATCCGGCAATGGGGAGTGCTCGGCGCCATCCTGCTCTTAGTCGGATCGATTCTCGCCGCCGGCGGAATCATTATCCGCACGGAGGGAGGAACCAGCGGCTTCCTGGCGGTGACCGTCCTGTGTCTCGCGGGCGGGATACTGGCAAGGAGCAGTTTGCTGGTGGCGATGGCGGCGCTTGCGCTGTCAGCCACAGTTGGTGCGGCGACCGCCTACGATCATGCGATGTACGGGCTCGTTATTCGTCAGCCGAGCGTCACGGTACTCCTGTTCGGTCTATTGAGCTGGCTCGCCTATCGCCTCTCGCTACGCCTCGCGACGGACTATCAGCGACTGGCTATCATCTTTGCCAGAACGAGCCTGTTTCTCGTCAACCTGGGCTTCTGGGTCGGATCCCTGTGGGGCGATTCCTTGTGGCGGGGACGAGACGTTTGGGACTTTAACAGCGGTACCGTGGTGCCGAGCTGGGTGTTCGTGGTTGGGTGGGCGGTCGGACTGATTGCGACTGGGGTCTGGGCCGTGCGCGTGAACCGACGTTGGGTGGTCAATCTGCTTGCGGTCTTTGGAGCAGTTCATTTCTACACGCAGTATTTCGAGAGGCTCGGGGCTTCCCCGAGCACGATTCTGGGATCGGGGCTCGCGGCGCTGGGGATCGCGGTGGCCATTGTGCGATACAACGCCCGCTTCAAGCCACCGGGCGCCTTACCAGAAGAGGCCCCAGTGCTGCGTTGAGCGGTTTCTGCGGAACAGGCCCGGCAGGAAATCGACGGCTCCTACAAACCCGACTGAGCGTTCTCGATCGGATTCTCCTTCATTTTTTGTAGCACGATCCGCCTCAGCATTTCGGCACTCGGTTTCGCAAGTCCTTGAATGTCAATGTTTGCATATGGAACATGCTCGATCGTTAAAGTCGCAAGGCCGAAGACTCTATCAAGCAGATCCTGCTTCACGAAAATGTCTTGAATCCCTCC
>QHTY01000087.1 GCA_003220985.1 Gemmatimonadota bacterium | reverse complement strand
CATTGTCGCCGAACCGATACCGCACGACGCCGTCCAACACCTTCACCTGCTCGGAGACCTCGGCCATCACGGCCCGGAGATCGGCGCTCGCACCGACATGCTCGCGCCGGCCCGCCCGCGTCGCCTCGAGCGTCTGGTCGAACTCCTCGATCGCCGCGGTGATGTCGGCGATCAACGTCTCCGACATGCCGCGTTTCACGAGCAGCTCCTTGTGCGCGGTGGCCTTCTCCAACATCCCGCGCGCCATGGTGACGAACGCCTGATTCGGCCCCACCCGCGGCAGCCGGAACTGCGCCGCGAGCTCCAGGTTCTCGCTCGCCGCCACCCCGCCCACGGCCGAGAGGTACAGGAGCAGCTTGCTCCTGAGCGCGCGCCGTACCTCCGCGCGCATCTCTCTGGCCGCTCGCGTCGCCACACGTGGACACTCGCTCCCGGTTTTCTCCTTTCTCCTTTCTACAAGGACACTCGCGTTGTCATTCTGAGCGAAGCGCGCGCCAGCCGCCTACGCAAACGCGCGTCCATAACATCCTCCTCTCCCCATTTCCTCGGCACGGTGTCGGGCCGCGTGCCTGTTCTGTTGACATCTCCCGACGGCCGAACCGCAATGCGAAATCCGGGCCACTCTGCAACGCGCTGACGCGAGAAGTTTTCGCATGGCCCGTGTCCTCTGCTGTGGACGCGCGCGCGATGGATGAATCGATGCGCGCTGTGTGCGAACCGACTGCCCGAATGTTTCGCATGCGATGTTTGCTGAACGATCAGCGCCGTTTGTCACACCGTCTCGACACGTCGGCCGAGTGGACAGACGCGCGACGGATCAACGCGCGTCAGCGCCGGGACAACGTCGACGCGCGCCCTGGTGAAACCGCCGGTCCGTCGGTAGGGAAAGTCTTACCTGACGAACTTGTCGACGGGCTCTGGTGATTCACGCGTTGCCCGAGCGGAGCGGCAGAAAGGGGGGGGCATCAGTGCGCACGCGACTGCAACGCGCAGCCGGTCGGCTGTTGTCAGCCAATTGACAGGTGGAACGAGGACATCCGCACTGTGAATGCGGACACTGACTCCCGGTTCTCTCCTGTCTCCTTAAAGGCCCTCAGCCTCCGCAGCGCGGCGCCGCGAGCGCTGCCTGCTTGAGCTGATGCTGCACCAGCACCGCGTTGAACGTCGTGACCGCCTTCGCCAAATCCTTGCACGCCGCGGCATACGCCGCCTCCATCGCCGGCGTCGGCGCGAGGTCACCGGTCTCGAGCGCGTTCAGTTGGCGGCCGAGCGTCGCGTTTACCGCCACGAACGTTGGCGGTGGAGGCCCTCCGGGCCGGAACCCGCCCCCGCCGCCACGACCGCCTGTGGGCTCGCCGCCGACGGCCACCAGCGTGGAATCGAGAGGCCGCACGGCCGACACGCGCTGGTAGCCGTCCCACGTCGCTCGCATCGCAATCACGACGCGAGTCTCGAGCGCGTACTGCGCGCGCACGTCGGCCACCGTGGCCGGTGAGCGCGGATCGTTCACCACCGTGAGGGCTCGAGTGTAGGTCTTGCCGTCCACCGTGAGCCGCAGCGTGTACGCGCCCGGCGGCACCAGCGGCCCGAGGGGCGAGGGCGGCGTGAGTCCGGGGTTGGCGTTGATCTCAAACGTGTGCGTGAAGACGGGTGGCGCGTCGGCCCGCAGATCCCAGTTCGTCCGGTTGCCACCAGCCTCGGCTGGCAGTTGGAACGGCGGCGCGATCCAGAAATTCGGCTCAGGCGGCCGCGCCGCTTCCTTTACCGGTTCGATGGGACCACTCGTCATGTGTCGCACGACTGTCCCCGCGGCGTCGAGCACGTCGAGTGTGATTGGGGCTCGGGGTCTCGCGGCGAGGGAGTAATAGATGAGGGCGCCGTCCGGCGGATTCAGCGCGTGCGGCACCTCGGGCGGAAACGGCGTGTCGTTGCCGACATTGCGGCGCACGCGGACCGCCTCGCCCGGAGCGAAGAGGTGCACCGGCTCGCTGGTCGGTCCCGTCATCATCTGGCGGAGCGGCGAGATGTCGTCTAGCACCCAGATCCCGCGGCCATAGGTCCCCACCACGAGGTCGTTGCCGTGAATCACCAAATCGCGGCACGAGGTGTTGGGAAGATTGAGCTGCAAGGGCTGCCAGTGGTCGCCGTCGTCGAACGAGACGTACAT
>QHTY01000080.1 GCA_003220985.1 Gemmatimonadota bacterium | reverse complement strand
AGGGCGATCTCACCAAGATCACTGCCCAGATCGTCTACGAAGCCGCGAACGACGGCGACGAATGGGCGCTCGAGGTCGTGCACGAGACCGCCCGGCTGTTGGGCGCGGCGGTGGCGAGCTTCATCAACATCTTCAATCCTGAAGTCGTGGTGATCTGCGGTGGGGTCACGCAGGCCGGAGACAAGCTCTTCCACCCCTTGCGCAGCGAGGTCAAGCGGCGCGCATTCAAGCCGGCCTGGGAAGCGTGCAAGATCGTCCCGGGAACTCTTCCCGGTACCGCAGGAGTATTCGGCGCCGCGGCAGTCTTCATCCAGAAACATTGGGGCCTGCACTGAAGCGACTGGGTGTCATCGGGTCGATGGTGTGGGACACGATTCATGGCCGCGATCCCGCCCAAGCCGCCATCCAGGAATGGGGCGGCATCTCGTACGCACTCGCCGCGCTCGATGCGACGTTGCCGGACGACTGGCTGATTGTCCCCTTGATCAAGGTCGGTCGAGATCTCGCGGTCAAGGCGAATGATTTTCTTCGCAGCATACGCCACACGCCGCGCGGCGCACGCTTTATCGAGGTCCCCGAACCGAATAACCGAGTCACGCTCCGGTATGAATCGGCGGAACGGCGCTGCGAGCAGATGAGCGGCGGCGTGCCACCGTGGACGTGGCCCGAGCTGGGCCCGCTCGTGCGAGACCTCGACGCGGTGTACATCAATTTCATTTCCGGCTTCGAGATGAGTCTCGACACGGCGCAGCTCCTGCGCCGGGGTTTTCCGGGATTCCTGTACGCCGATCTGCACAGCCTCTTCCTGGCAAAGGAACCGGACGGCACTCGAGTCCCTAGCCCCCTGCCCCAAGCCCCTACGTGGTTCGGCTGTTTCAACGTCGTGCAGCTGAACGAGGACGAAATGAGGCAGCTGGGACCGGATCCCCTCGCGATCGCCGCCGATGCGCTGCGGCAGGGCTGCAGTACGTTGTGCGTGACACTCGGCAGACGCGGCGCCGCGTATTTCACGGGCAACCCGGTTCGAACGCAGCTGATTCCCGCGCCGGCCACGCACCAGGCGGCGTTCGATCGGATCGTCGATCCGACCGGATGCGGCGACGTGTTCGGCGGCGCCGTGGTCGCGATGCTGCTCGCCGGCGCCAGTATCGAGGACGCGTTGCGCACCGGCAACCAGCTCGGCGCGAGGAATGTGAATCACCACGGCGCCACGGGTCTGCGCGATCACCTCATGGGCAAGCTCTCGGTGGTATGACGCGCCTGGTCGAAGTACCCACGCAGTTCGACGACCGCTCCTTCGACCAATTCGCGGCCGCGTACGCGCAAGCCGTCGATGGCGAGCGCCTGCTGTTCGACGCACACGCCGCCGATTGGGCATCGCCCTACGGTCTCGTTGGCCTGCTCGCCGCGGGAGAGGCGGCCGCCCGTAAAGGGGAACGTCCGCTGCTCACCGCGCCGGCTAATCCCGACGTCGTGAGCTACTGGGCGCGCGCTGGGTTCTTCCGGGAAGCAGCCGACCTGTTCGAGGTGCACGGCAAGGTGCCGAAGGTCAAGGTTGCGGTGGAGAGTGAAGTGTTGCTGCCGGTCACACCGGTGCGGGCCGCCGAAGATGTGCACGTCGTCGTGAGCACGATACAGCAGCGGGCGTCCGCGATCCTCAGCTCGGAGTTGGGACTCGATCCGAAGGCGACCATGGGATTCGCTATGGCGCTTTCGGAGTCTTGTCAGAATATTGTGGAGCACGCCGGCACGGGCGGCTGGGTTGCGGTGCAGGCATACAACTGGCGGCGCAAGCTGGCGCGCCGCGTCGTGGTGATCGCGGTCGCAGACGCCGGTGTCGGATTCCGGCACTCGTTGGAAGCCACGCAGGCCAAGCGGTTCGGCGAGCGTTGGGGCGATGCCGCGGCGCTGGAAGCGGCGCTGGTTCAGGGTGTGAGCCGCTTTCGCGATCCGGGCCGCGGGCAGGGATTGGCCGGGATTCGCCGCTACGTCGCACGCTGGGAAGGCAAGGTCGCCATCCGCAGCGGCACAGCACGGATCGCGATCGTGCCGCGCTGGGACGACGATGTCCCGCTGAAGGAGGGCTTGCCGGCGTTTCCGGGATCGCAAGTTCTGCTGATCATTCCAGAGCAAGTGGCAGAGAAGGCAGGAGGATCGTCGAAGCGGTGATTCCACATATCATGGTGCACGCCGTTCTGCAGCAAGCGGTCGCCGGTTTCTACACCGACCTCGTCACACGGCCCACCGGGCGCGCGGTTCGCGAAAATATCGAGCGGGATCTCCCCCCAGCCACGATCGCCGTCATGGATTTTACGGGCGTCGGCTGCCTCGACTATTCCTGCGCCGACGAGATCGTGGCCAAACTCGTGCGGGACAAGGTCAAAGTGCTGCTGCTGCGGGGACTGACGGACGCCCATCGCGAGGCGATCGAGCCGGTCCTCGCCGGTGCCGGGCTCGCGGTGCTGTGCGAGCGGGCCGACGGTGTGCTCGAGGGGCTCGGCGCCAGTGAGCCCGCGCCGGCGCTCCTCGATGAGCTCATCGAGCGGCGGCTGGCGGCACGCATTCCGGGAGGCTCCATCAGACTCACCGCGGCGTGAAACGACGCCGTCTGGGGCTGTCCACCCGCGCCATCCACGGCGATCCCAAGGCGCGTGCCGACTGGACGGCTGTCGCTCCCCCGCTCTACCAAAGCTCGACCTTCACGAATCCCGTCGGCTCGACGGCCGAAGTGCTGTACAGCCGTTACGGGAACAACCCGAACCAGGTCGACATCGGGAAAAAGCTGGCGCTGCTGGAGGGCGCCGAGGCGGCCCTGTTCTTGTCGAGTGGCATGGGTGCATGCGCCCTCGCGCATCTGGCCGTCCTCCGGCCGGGCGATCATCTCCTCGCGAGCGAGTGGATTTACGGCGGCGTCCATCGCCTGTTCCGCGAAGAGTTCGGGAAGCTGGGGATCGACGTCTCGTTCGTGAATCCGACGCAACAGCGGACCTGGAAGAAGGCGATGCGGAAAACGACGCGCGCGGTCTTCCTCGAGACGCCGACCAACCCGTTGCTGCGGGTGATCGATCTCGAGCCGGTCGCGACGGTCTGCAAGGCTGAAGGTCTCGCGTTGATCGTCGATTCGACGTTTGCGTCGCCGGTCAATTTTCGCCCGCTCGAGCACGGTGCCGATCTGGTCATTCACTCGGCGACGAAGTACCTGAACGGCCATACCGACGTCATCGCCGGGGCCGTGGCGGGGACCGATCAGGTGGTCGAAGAAGTTCGCCGCTTGATGCAGGTATGGGGACAGGCGATCGATCCGTTCGCCGCCTGGCTCATCGATCGCGGGATGCGCACCCTGCCCGTGCGCGTGCACCGCCACAACGAAATCGGCCTCGCGGTCGCCGAGTGGTGCGCGAAACAGGATGCCATCGCGCGCGTGCACTACCCGGGATTGCCGTCGCACCTCGATCACGAGCTCGCGAAACGGATCCTCGGAGGCTTCGGCGGCATGCTCGGCATCGAGCTGAAAGGCGGCGTGCGGGCCGCCGAGCGGTTCCTCAAGGCGCTGACGATCGCGACCCACGCGCCCAGTCTGGGTGGTGTGGAGACGCTGGTCTCGGAGCCGCGGCTCACCTCCCACGCGAGTCTCACGGCGGAACAGCGCGCGCAGGCTGGCATACCGGACGGATTTCTGAGATTTTCCCTGGGACTGGAGGATCCCGATGACCTCATCGCGGACTTCGCCCAGGCCCTGGCGCGACACTAGATGATCAAGTTCACGAACGTCTTCAAGGCCTTCCCCAAGGGTGGCCTGGCGCTCAAGGATGTCTCCTTCCACGTGGCCAAAGGGGAGTTTGCGTTCCTCACCGGCCACTCCGGCGCCGGCAAGTCGACCGTCATGAAGCTGATCTACGCCGACGAGCGCCCCACGTCCGGCGAGGTGCGCGTCTCGGGCTACAACGTGAACGAGATGCGACCGCGCGACGTCCCCATGCTGCGCCGCAGGCTCGGCATCGTGTTCCAGGATTTCCGGCTGCTCGAGGACCGCACCGCCGAGGAGAATGTCGCCTTTGCGCTCGAGGTCACGGGCGCCAGGGTATCGACCATCGCGGCGCGTGTGATGCGCGTGCTCACGCAGGTCGGGCTTGCCGCCAAGGCGCAGGCGTATCCCCGCGAGCTGTCGGGCGGCGAGCAGCAGCGCGTCGCAATCGCGCGCGCATTGGTGAACGAGCCGACCGTGCTACTGGCGGACGAGCCCACCGGGAACCTCGACGAGCGGGCGACGCGCGGCGTGTTCCAGCTGCTGCGCGACATCAATGCCAGCGGCACGGCCGTGGTCATGGCCACGCACGACCTCGACCTGGTGCGGCAGGCGCCGTATCGCGTGATCGAGCTGCAGGAAGGGGCGCTCGTCTACGACTCGGCGGTGGATGAGGCGTCCCCCCGTGACCAGGCGGCAGCGCCATGAATCTGACGTTCCGTGAGGCGATGCTGACGTTCAAACGCGCCCCGCTCCTGTCGGCGCTCTCTGTCACGACCATCGCATTCTCGCTGTTCGTCCTGGGATTGTTCGGCCTGGTCGTCGTGAACCTGCAGGATGCGCTACGCAGCGTCGAAGAGCGCGTCGAGGTCGTCGCCTATCTGCTGCCCGGTGCGCCCGTCGAAGCCGTGGCCCAGGCGCTCAAAGACATTGAAGCCTTCCCGGAGGTTCAGTCGGCGACCTATGTCTCCGAAGACGACGCGCTCGCCCGTGCCCGCGCCGAGCTGGTCGAGCTGCGGGACGTGATGCAGGAGCTGGAGCGCAATCCGTTGCCGGCCTCGATCGAAGTGAAGCTCAAGCCGGGCTTTCGCGATACGGATCACGTCAGCGCCGTGGCCGAGCGGCTGCGGGGCTTCGGGTTCGTGGACGATGTGCGCTTCGGGCGTGATTGGGTCGAAAAGCTCGATCGCCTCCGTGGCCTGGCGGCCGCGGTCGGGATCGTGGTGGGAGCGGCATTCGCGGTGGTGGCAATCATCATCATCGGCACGACGATCCGGATGGCAGTACTGCAGCGCAGTCGCGAGATCGCGATCATGCGGCTCGTTGGCGCGACGGACGGTTTCATCCGTCGCCCGTTCCTGCTGCAGGGCGCCATCAAGGGGTTGCTCGGCGGAGGCGTGGCCATAGGACTGTCGTTTGGCGCGTACGTGCTGATCAATCGTTATCTGTTGCAGTCGGCGTTCTTTACTCAAGAGCAGGCTGCCGCGATCGTGGCCTTCGGAGCCTTGATCGGCTTGCTCGGAAGCTCGCTCAGTGTCGGGCGACACTTGAAGCGGGTATGAAATCACGGGAAACGGGATACGGGACACGGGAAACGTGGGGCACCGTTGCTATCATGGTCGCGCTAACGTTTCCCGTGTCCCGTTTCTCGTGTCCCGTTTTGCACGCCCAGCGCCCCACCTATCAGCAGCAGATGCAGGAGAATCAACGCCGGCTCGAGGGCATCCGCCGCGAGCGCTCCGAGGTCGAGCAGGAGCTCGACCGCCTTCGGACCCAGGCGCACTCGCTCTCCGACGAAATCGCGAACATCGAGCAGCAGAAGCAAAGCACCAACCGCATCGTCAACGAGCTCGACCGCCAGATCACGGGTCTCGGCGGGCAGATCGACCAGATCACGGTGGATTTGCTGATTGCCCAGGACGCGCTGCTCGAGAAACGGGCCGTACTCGAGCGGCGGCTCGTGGACATCTACAAGCGGGGCGCGCTGTACGGGTGGCAGGTACTCCTGGCCGCCGAGAGCTTCGGTGACCTGTTGTCGCGCTACAAGTACCTGTTCCTCGTGAGCCGGCAAGACCGCCTGCTCACCAATGACATGTTCAAGCTGCGTGACCGCGTCGCGCGCCAGCGCCAGCTCCTCGTGGATGCGCGTGAGACGCTCGCACGTCGCCGCCAGGAGCGGACCGATGAGCTCGGCCGTTATCTCGCTCTCGAGCGCAACCGCGAAACCAACCTCCGCGCGACCCGCCGCAGCGCGCGGGCGGCGGAGCAGCGGCTCACGAGCCTGGATCGCGATGAACGCTTGCTCAACGATCGGATCGAGGCGTTGGAACGCGCCCGGCGCGAGGCGGAGGCGCGCGGCATCACCGCTGGAGCCGGCGCGATCACGACGCGCGACCTTGGCGGCCTCGATTGGCCACTCGAGGGCTCGATCATCTATCCGTTCGGCACGACGACGGGCCCGAACAACACGCGCATACCGCGGCACGGCATCGGGATCAGGGCGCCGGTCGGCACCGTGGTCCGCGCGGTCGCGAGCGGCACCGTGAGTCTCGCGGGACCGCTGGGGCTCTACCTGACGTCGGTCTTGATCGACCATGGTGGTGGCTACTACACGTTCTACGCCTATCTGAACGACGCGACCGTTCACAAGGGCGATCGCGTTGTGCGCGGCCAGGTGATCGGCCATGTCGGCGGTGAGTCGAGCGACGAAGGCCCGCACCTCCATTTCGAAATTCGCGGCCAGGGCGGTATCGCGCTGGATCCCGGGAATTGGCTGCGCTCTCCCCGCGCCCGGCGTTAACCCTCACCGCGGTTCTGTGGGCCGCGGCGTGTTCCGGTTCCGCCAACACGCTTACCGTCGCCGGCACCGTCGAGATTCGCGAGGTGCGTCTCAGTCCGCTCGCGGCCGGGCGGCTCGAGCGATTGCTGAAGGACGAAGGCGATTCCGTGCGCAGAGGCGATACGGTCGCCGTGCTCGAACAACCGGGCCTCGCCGCCCAAATCGAGCAGCGCCGCGCCCTCGCCGACGCCGCCTCCCTCCGCACTGCCGAGATCCGCGCCGCCGAGGCGGACAGCGCGCGGGCCGCCAATGACCTCGCGCGCGCGCGGGTCTTGCGCCAGCAGGGGATCGCGTCGCCGCAGGAGCTGGACCGGCTGCAGACGGCCGCCGCCACGTCTGTCGCCCGTCTGTCGTCCGTCCGCGCCTCGGTGCGCGAATCGCAAGCCGCCCGCGCGGGCGCGGCGGTCACCGAATCGATCCGCGATCAACTCGTGGTGCTGTCGCCCGCCGACGGCATCGTGTTGACCCGCTTCGCTGAGCCCGGCGAAGTCATCGCCGCCGGCGTGCCCGTGGTGTCGGTGGGCTTAGTGCGTGAGCCGTGGATTCGCGCGTATGTCGGGGAGCGGTTCATCGCGCGTCTCACCGCCGGCCAGAAAGTCCACATCCGCGTGGATGGATATCCCGACACGGCATTCGTCGGTCGTATCAGCGAGATCGCGCCACGCGCCGAGTTCACGCCGCGCGCCGCCTTGACCGAGCGCGAGCGTGCCGATCTGGTGTTCGGCATCAAGGTCACGACCGACGGGGGGGGCGCAGGCGGACGC
>QHTY01000149.1 GCA_003220985.1 Gemmatimonadota bacterium | reverse complement strand
GCTCGCGTTGTCGTCTGCGCCCGGGGCCTCCTCCGCGGTGTCGAAATGCGCGCCGAGCACGACCACTTCGTGCGCGTAGCCGGGGACACCGGGTAGGGTCGCCTCGAGATTGTGATATAAGCGGCCGCCGGCAAAGAACTCTTGAGACTCCACGTGATAACCGAACCGCAGGAGCTGGGTACGGATGTAGCGTTCGGCGCGCTGGACATTCGCATACGCCTTGTCGCTCCGGACGCCGATGTCGTGCGCGAGCGCCGTCACATGGCGCTGGAGCTGGGCGCGAATCTCTTCCTGGTTTGGGGTGAGCGGTGGCAGTGGCCCGACGAAGGCGGGGCCGGGCATCTTGACGGTGAAGAGC
>QHTY01000150.1:43706-53325 GCA_003220985.1 Gemmatimonadota bacterium | reverse complement strand
TCCGGCGCCGGGTCGCCGACGCGATTGCGCGGGTGCAGTCAACCGCGGGACATCTGGCCCGATGCGACGTCTGGGCGGCGCTGGCTGACGTCGCCGAACGCGAGCGGTATGTCCGGCCCGACATCACGGACGATTTCACGCTGGCGCTCGAAGGCAGCCGCCATCCGGTGGTCGAGCGCATGATGGCGCGGGAAGCGTTCATCCCCAATGACGTGACGCTGGATGAGGCCGGGCGGGTCATCCTGCTCACCGGTCCCAACATGGCCGGCAAGTCCACGCTGCTCCGCCAGGTCGGCCTCTGTGTCGTGCTCGCGCAGATCGGCTCATTCGTGCCGTGCCGGCGGGCGCGGATCGGCGTGGTCGATCGTCTGTTCACGCGCGTTGGCGCGTCCGACAACCTGGTGCGCGGCCAGTCGACGTTCATGGTCGAAATGAGCGAAACGAGCGCGATCCTGCATGGGGCGTCGGCGCGGAGCCTCGTGTTGCTCGATGAGATCGGCCGCGGGACGTCGACCTATGACGGCGTGGCGATCGCGTGGGCGGTGACGGAGTGCCTGCACAACACCATCGGCTGCAAGACGATCTTCGCGACCCACTATCACGAGCTGACGCAGCTCACCGAAGAGCTCGAGCATGTGCGCAACTTCAACGTGGCGGTGCGCGAGGTCGGAGAAGAGATCGTCTTCCTACACCGGCTGGAGCCGGGCGGCGCGGACCGCTCGTATGGCATTCACGTGGGCCGCCTGGCCGGGCTGCCCGATCCTGTCGTAACCCGTGCCTGGCAGGTACTCAAGCTGCTCGAAGCGGGACATCATTTCGCGCAACAGCGCGCCCCCGCAGCGCCCGACGCGACACAGCTGGGATTGTTTGCCGCTCCAGATCCGCTGCTGCTCGAGTTGGACGGCCTCGACATCAACGCGTTGTCCCCGATCGAAGCGTTGCATCGCCTGGCGGAATGGCAGAAGCGTCGGAAAGACGGAGGCTCGTGAAAACCGTCATCGGCGTGGCATTGATTGGGATAGTTGCCTGTCGAGGCTCGTCACGACAATCGGAGGCGCAGGGTGCAGCGCCGCCGCCTGAATCCGAGGCGCCGGTTGCGCTCAATCCGGATGTGCCGATCGCCTATCCGCCGGCCCTGTTTGAGCGGAAGGTCGAAGGAGACGTGACGTTGCGGCTGTTCGTCGATTCGACGGGCAAGTTGATTCCCGAATCGACGCGGGTCGCGGAGCCCAGCGGCTACCCCGCGCTCGACTCGGCGGCGCTCGCCGGCGCGCCCGCCCTCAAATTCGCGCCGGCCAAGCGCCACGGTATCCCGGTCGCAACCGTGTTCCTGCAGCCCGTCGAATTCCGCCAGGTGGGAACCACGCGGACCGGAACGGTTACGCTCCCCCCCCCACCCGCCCCCGCGCTAACTCCCGTGCTACCACCGGCGGCCGCGCCGCCGCCAGCGCCTCCGAGACCACGTCCGGTCGTGCGCCCGCCCCCCGATACGACGCGTGCCGACACGACCAGAGTGCGTGCGGACACGACGCGAGTGCGGCCGGACACGACGCACCCAGAAGTGCCTCAACACACTAAGCCATACCAGAACGTCCTCGAGACGATCGGCTGGACCCCTCTGATCCGGATCAATGCGGTCACGCGGGGCATTCGCACGCCGGTCTACGCGAAGGCAGAGTTCTTCAATCCCGGCGGATCGGTGAAGGACCGCATAGGTCTGGCAATGATCGAGGCAGCGGAGCGGGCCGGGAAACTCCGACCGGGCGGACTGATCGTCGAGGCGACGTCGGGCAACACCGGCGTGGGCCTCGCGATCGCGGCGGCGGTGAAAGGGTATCGCTGCATTTTCACGATGCCGGACAAGATGTCGCAGGAAAAGGCGCGCCTGCTGCGCGCCCTGGGCGCGGAAGTCATCATCACCCCGACCGCCGTGCCCCCGGATCATCCCGACAACTACATCATGAAAGGCCGCGCCATCGCGGCGGCGCACGACAACGCGATCTTCGCCGACCAGCACTACAACCCCGTGAACCCCGACGTGCACTACCACACCACGGGGCCGGAGATCTGGGAGCAGACGGACGGGAAGGTGACGCATTTCGTGTGCGCGCCGGGAACGGGTGGGACGGTGAGCGGCGCCGGCAAATTCCTCAAAGAGAAGAATCCGCAGATTCGCGTCGTCGCCGGCGATCCGGTTGGATCGATTTATACGGGGTACGCCAGGACCCACAAGAAAGGCGATGGACAACCATACAAAGTCGAGGGCATCGGCGGCGACAAGATTCCCACGTCGCTGCACTGGGACGTCATCGACGAGTGGGTGGTCGTGAGCGACAAGGACGCGATGCAGATGGCGCGGCGGTTGTCCAAGGAAGAGGGGCTATTTGTGGGGGGGTCGACGGGCGTGAACGTCGTGGCGGCCCTGGACGTCGCGCGCCGCAGCGACGATCCGACAGCGCTCGTCGTGACCGTGCTGGCCGACACGGGCGAGCGTTACCTCAGCAAGGTCTACAATGAGGAATGGCTGCGCGAAAACCAGCTGATCGACGACTCGCGCCCGACCGTCGCGCGGCTCGTCGCCGCCAAGACGGGCGATGCCCCGCCCCTGATCCACGTCGCCCCGGAGGCGTCGGTGCGTCAAGCGTTGAATCTCATGACCACCTACAACGTGTCACAGCTTCCGGTGCTCGAAGACAATGACGGCGTCGGCGCGGTGTCGGAGCAAGCGCTGATGGCGCGGGCGATCGGCCAGCCCAAGATCCTCGACAGCCCCGTACGGGACGTGATGGACCCACCGTTCCCAGTCGTGGACGCGGAGGCCCCGGTCTCCCTGCTCACGACCTTGCTGTCGCGGACGACGCCCGCTGCGTTGGTCCGGCGCAATGGCAAGGTCGTCGGCATCGTGACGCGCTACGACCTGCTACACCAGTTGGCGGGCATTCACTGATGCGGATCACGGTCCTGACGGGCGGCGCGACCCCGGAACGCGCCGTGGCGTTCGCGAGCGCCTCCCAGATCGTGGCCGCCCTCCGCAGCCGCAAGCACGACGTCCGCGTCGTCGATCTCGCAGGCAGCCTCATGGACGAACGGGCGGAGCGGGAGCTGCTGGGCGGCGCCGTAGGGCTCACTCCGCCCGTCGTCGATGCGCTCGCGGAGCGGGAGCAGCGGATGTTATCGGAGGGGCTGGCGGCGCTCGAGGCAGTGCGGAACGCCGAGGTGCTGTTTCTGGCCGTCCATGGCGGCGCTCTCGAAGGGGGGACGCTGCAGGCGGTGCTCGACGTCATCGGCGTGCCGTATACGGGCAGCGGGCCGCTGGCGAGCGCGCTGGCGATGGACAAGGACCTCTCCAAGCGGCTGTTCCGGTCTACCGGCGTGCCCGTACCCGCATGGTTCATGGCGCCGCCCCTGACCGCGGAAGATGTGAGCACCGCCCTTGGCTGGCCGGTTATTATCAAACCTTCCAAACAGGGCTCGTCGGTCGGATTGACCCTGGTCAAGAAGGCTCAGGATTTGGGCGCGGCGGTCACGCTGGCGGCGCGCTATGACGACGAAGTGATGGCCGAGCAGTTCATTCCCGGGATCGAGCTGACCGTGGGCGTGCTGGGGGACGTGCCGCTGCCGGTGGGGCAGATCGTTCCCAAGCACGAGTTGTTCGACTACGAGACCAAGTACACGCCAGGGATGTCAGAGGAGACCTTCCCTGCCCGGATCGACACCGCGCTCGCCCGACAATTGCAGGAGTATGCGCTGATGGCGCACCGCGCCTTAAAGCTCAGCGGTTATTCGCGGATCGACTTCCGGGTAAGCCCCGAGGGAGACATCTTCTGCTTAGAAGCGAACTCCCTACCGGGAATGACCCGGACCAGTCTGTTCCCTCAGGCCGCGCAGGCGGCGGGCATCCCCTTCCCGGAGCTCTGTGACCGAATCGCGAGCCTGGCCCGGAACAACAGGACGGGAAAGGGGGGATAAAAACTAGCAGCCTCACAGGACACGTAGGAGCATAGATGGGCCCGCAGCGAATGTACGGTTTGACTCCATGGGTACGACGACTCCTCGTCGCCAACCTGCTCGTGTTCCTCATTCAGAGCACGTTGTTGACTTCCCCGAGCTTTGCCGGCGCGTTCGGGTTCTCGCCCGCGCATGCCTGGCAGTATCCGTGGACGTTCCTCACATACATGTTCCTGCACGCGGGCATTCCGCACATCCTGTTCAACATGCTCATGCTGTTCGTCTTCGGCTCGTCGGTCGAAGACCGCATGGGTGGTCGCGTGTTCGTCCTCTTCTATCTCCTCTGCGGGATCGGTGGCGCGGCGTCGTCCTTCATCTTGCGGCAGCTGGTGCCCGTATCCCAGATCATCGGCGCGTCGGGGGCGGTGCTTGGTGTCGCGGTCGCATTCGCCTGGTATTGGCCCGACCATCCGGTGTTCGTCTTTCCGTTGCCGGATCCGGTGCCGGCGAAATGGCTCGTCACGTTTCTCGTGGCGCTGGATCTCGTGCTGGCGCTGGTCGGCGCGAGCGACGGCATCGCGCACCTCGCGCATCTCGGCGGTGTGGGAACCGCGCTGCTCTATCTCAGGGGCCAAGCGTGGTGGGTGGCGCGCGGCGAACGGCGCGGGCGCGGGCCCCCATCCGAGTCGAGTGTGCTCGTATCGCAACCGCCGCGTGTCAGTCGAGGCTCCAGCATCCCTGCATCTGCACAGCGGGGGAAGTCCCGCGGGGCGGGCGAGCCCGATGCGCGGGCGAATGCCGAGATCGATCGCGTGCTCGACAAGATCATCGCGACTGGTGTGGAAAGTCTCACGCCCGCCGAACGGAAATTTCTCACCGAAATCAGCCGCCGGTTGCGCACGCCTCCCCCGAAGGCCTAGGACGCTGGTTGTCAAGTCGGGCGACGTGACGCCGCGCTTGTCCCGGAGCGGTGCGGTTCCCAAATTGGGGCGGCAACCGCGCAATGCTCGTCAATCTCGTTCCGGAATTCCTCGCGACGCTCTCCGCGTCAGATCGTTCCGCGGCATACCACGAGTACCTCGATCGCCATCGCCCCGTTTTGAGTGCCTACTGGCAGAACTACGTTCTCGATCCCGCGTCCCCGCACGCGGCACCGATCATCGAGACGGCGCTGCGCGCCGACCGCTCCGACCTCCGGCGCCTGCTCGAAGACGTGGACGTCGTCGCCGTGGCCGAGGACGCGTTGCGCCGGGCCATGGACCTGCTCGAGGCCGACTGCCCGGTGGATCTCTACCTCATGGTGGGCGTCGGCGGCGCGAATGCGGGAGAGCTGGTCGTCGGCGGGCGCGGGATCGCGTTCGTCTGCCTCGAGCATTTCACCGGACGGGCGAACGCGCAGACGTACGGCATGGGCCTCGCGCCCGCGCTGTTGCCGCTCTGGATCGCGCACGAGGTCGCGCACGCGCTGCGCTACACCTCGGCGTCCAGCCGCGCGGCGATCCGGCGACTCGTCGGCGACCTGGGCGGCTATTACGACGTGTGGGAGCTGGGGTCGCGTGCGACACTGCGCGAGCTGGTCGTCAACGAGGGCACCGCCATCGCGGCCGCGCAGGCGGTCGCACCGGGTTTCGAGCCGTGGGAGTACTTCGGCTACAACCGGCGCCAGTATCGCCGGTTGCGCGAACTGGACGCCTTTCTGCGGCGTGCGTCCGCGAACGACCTCGACGCGACGGGTCTGGGTCTGCGGTTGCGGTATCTGTCCGGCGGGATGAGTCCGGCGGCACGGCTGCTCGCCGGTAAGGTGCTGCCGGAGCGCTCCGGCTATTACCTCGGCTTCCGCCTGGTCGAGAACTATCTAGCCGAGCACGGTGCGGCATCTACGGTGCGCGCGGCGGTCGACGACCTGCGCCAGGCAGACGATCGGGCCAGCGGGGGCGGGGTCCAGACGGCGTGACGACGCGCGGCAAGCGGTCCGCGTCCGGGCGCCCCCCCCATCCGGCCCCGCCCGTGTCGCCGCCTCCCGCAGTGGGCGAGCGGCGGCACAATCAGCCGCTGCGTGAAGTGCTGGACGAGCTGCTCGCCCATACACGCGACATCGCGCGGCGCGCCAAGGCGATGACGGCGGCGGAGCTCGATTACGCGCAGCAGCGGCTGGAGTGGCTCGCGGACGAGGTCTGGCGGTTGTCGACCGGCGAGGCTACGCCCCCCGAGTAGATTACCGGGCGTATGGGCACGCGCGGCGAATTCAAAGTAGCCATCACCAAAGAGGACCTCGTCTTTGCGGCGGCGCATTTCATCACGTTCGCCGGCCACCGCTGCGAGAGACTCCACGGGCACAATTACCGCGCCAGCCTCGTGGTCGAAGGCGGGCTCGAAAAAGACAGCTGGTTCGTCGTGGATTTCTCCGCGGTGAAGAAGCTGATGCGCGGCCTCACCGCCGAGCTGGATCACCGCGTGCTCTTGCCGCGCGATAATCCCCAGCTCCAGATCTCTGAGGAGAACGGCAGCGTGCGCGTCGCGTTTGCCGGGCAGCCAAGGTACGTATTCCCTGCGGGGGATTGTATGATCCTGCCCATCCCGAATACGACCGTAGAGATGCTGGCCCAGTATCTCGCGGGTCGCGTCCGTGCCGAGCTCGGCGCTGTTCACCTCAAGACCATCGAGGTCGAAGTGGAAGAGAACTTCGGCCAGTCAGCGAGCTACCGTGAAACCCTCGACTAAGCTGTCGCCCAGCGAGATCACCGAGCGCCTCAAGACTTTACCAGGCTGGCGGCTCGAAGACGGGGCCATCGTGCGCGAGTACCAGACCGACGGCTGGCCGACCACCTTAATGCTCGTGAACGCGATCGGCTTTCTGGCGGAGGCGGCGGACCATCATCCCGATCTCGCGGTGAGCTGGGGCAAGGTCGGGGTGAAACTGTGGACGCACAGCGCGGGCGGCCTGACGGCGAGTGACGTGGAGCTGGCGCAGCTGATCGAGCAGACGGCGCTGTGGCGACCGCAACCGGGAAAGAGCGCGCTCCGCGGCACGACCAAGAAATTCGTGGGCTAAGCGCTCACTTCCCCACGCAGAACGCCGCGAACACGCGGTCGAGTACATCCTCTGGCGTAACCGCCCCGATCAAGTCGTCGAGCGCGAGCACGGCGGCGCGCAGATGCGTCGCCGTCGCCGCGGCATCGACGCCCCGGGTGCGGGCGTCCCAGAACGCATCGAGCTCCGCCAACGCTCGCGCGAGCGCGGCACGATGCCGCGCGCGGGTCACCACCGGTTCGACGTCACCCAGCGCGAGCAACCGGCCGAAGGCGACTTCGGCCAGCTGGCGGCGGAGCTCGGGCAGCCCTTGACCCGTGATGATCGAGACACCTTCACCGCTCACGTCCGCCTTGGTCTTCGCGATGACGACCGGCGCACTGACCTCGGCGAGGAACGCCGCGCGCGACGGATCGTCGCGCTCTTCGCAGTAGAGTACGAGATCTGCCGCCGCGAGGTACTTCTTGCTCACTTCGATCCCGAGCCGCTCGACGCGCTCGCCCGCATCACGCAAGCCGGCGGTATCCACCAGCCGAAATGGAAAGCCTTCGATGACCGCCTGCGCCTCGATCGCGTCCCGGGTGGTGCCCGGAATCTCCGTCACGATCGCGCGTTCGGTGCCGAGCAGCGCATTGAAGAGCGAGGACTTCCCGGCATTGGGCCGGCCGGCGATGACCAGGAGCGCGCCCTCATGCAAGCGTTCCCCCTCGGGGGCGGTTTTCAGAAGATCGGCCACGCGATCACGCACGACGCACCACGCACGACGCACGACGTCCTCGCTCACAGGCCCTTCATCTTCCTCCGGAAAATCAATGTCGTAGGCGATCAGCGCTTCGAGCTCGAGAATCTCGGCGCGCAGGGACGCCAGGCGATCGGACAGGCCGCGCTCCAGGTGCTGAAGTGCACGCCGGCGTTGCGCCGGCGATCCCGCGTCGATGAGATCGGCCGTCGCTTCGGCCTGGAGCAGGTCCATCTTGCCGTTCAGGACCGCCCGCCGCGTGAATTCCCCGGGCGTCGCGAGGCGGGCCCCCGCGGCGACCAGGGCCGCGAGTGCCGCCGCCGGCACCAGCAGTCCCCCGTGTGTCGACAGCTCGACGACATTCTCGCCGGTGTAGGAGTGCGGCGCCGGGAACGAGGCGGCGAGGCACTCGTCGATCGGCTCGCGCGAGTCCGGGTGCCGGAGCCGGGCGCGGAAGACCGCGCGCGGCGTGACGTGGAACGGCTCAAGGCAGCGGGCCGCGATCATGAACGCATCGCGACCTGAGAGGCGGACTAGCGCGAGGGCCGAGCGGCCAGGTGGCGTGGCGAGAGCAGCAATGACGTCGCTGAGCAGTCTAGGTCTTGGCGGGCACCGGCGGCCGTGCGCTCGCTACTGGCGCTTCACGCAGCCGGCGCTTCGCGATCAAGTACTGCTGGGGGATGCTGAAAATGTTCTGCGCCGCGTAATACAAATTGAGTCCCGACGCAAAGTTCAAAAACAGCACCGTCATGAAGATGGGCATGAAGTACACCATCATCTTGGTCTGCGGATTCGGCGGCACGCCAATCTGTCCCACCTTCGACAGCCCGAACATCGAAAGACCGAGCAGGATCGGAATGATGCGGAACGGATCGGGTCGCGAGAGATCGGGGAGCCAGAGGAACGGGACTCCCCGGAAGACGATGGTGTTCGCGAAGACAAAGAACAGCGCGAGCAAGACCGGCCAGGGCAGCAGCATCGGCAAACACCCGCCGAACGGGTTGACCTTGTGCTCCTTGTAGATACGCAGCATTTCGCGCTGCAACCGTTCCGGATCCTTGGCGAACTTCTCCTGTGTCTCCTTGAGCAATGGCGCGACCGCCTGCATCCGAATCCCCGACTCCATGGCCTTCTGGTTCAAGGGCCAGAGCAGCAGACGCACGACGATGCCGAAGAGAATCAGCGCCCAGCCATAGGCCAGGTCGAGCCGCTCGTGCATCCAGAGGAGGATGCTGGTGACGAACAGCGACACCGGGCGAATGATCGGCCGAAAGATGCCGCCGTACGGATTCGCGTCGTCCAGGCCGTGCCCCATCCGCCCTAGTTGCCGATAGTCGAGCGGTCCCGCGTAGACGGAGTACCGGAACGTCCCGGCGGGCTGCACCGGCATGGTGATCAGGACGGTGGCCCGCGAGGCAGCCTTGCCCTTGCGCGGACCACCGATGGCGATTGCGCCGCCGAATGTCGGCTGGCCTTCGTCGAGCGCGAGCGCCGCCGTGAGGAAGTATTTGGACTTCACTCCGACCCACTCGAACGGTCCGTTGAGGAGCGCGCGCTGATTGGGACGAATGCCGGAAAAATCGGTGCGCTCCGTCTTGGACGCCTTCGTGACGACCGAGTAGTGTCGGTAGTCGTCCAGCGAATCCTTCTCCACCGAGCGCAACCCGTTCGCAAAATCGATGAGCAGCACCGCGCCACCGCTGCCAAGTCCGGTGACCGAACCGTGGACCTCGAAGCGGTACTGGTCCGGCACGAAACTGTACTCGAGCGTGACGTGGGAACCGGCGCGCTCGGCGTCGAATCGCAGCGGTGGCGCGGCCTGCCCCTCATGCACGACAAGCCCCGCTGCGTCGGGACTCGGCTGGAAGTCCCAATTGTCGAGTGAGACGGTATCGCCGCTC
>QHTY01000150.1:0-43550 GCA_003220985.1 Gemmatimonadota bacterium | reverse complement strand
GTATCGGCGTCTGACGGTCGGACGGTCGGACCGTCGGACGGGGCAGGCGGTGCGGTGGCGCGCGGCGACGTAGACGAATCGCTCACACGCAAACTGTCAGGCTGTCCGACCGTCCGACGGTCCGACTTCTTCGGGGGCCAGATGATCGATGGCGCGATCGCCACCATCATCATGAGCACGAAGGCGAGGAGGAGGCGGTTCCTATCCATTACGGAACGGGATCATACCCGCCGGCGTGGAACGGATGGCACTTGAGAATCCGGCGGATGCCGAGCCACGAGCCTTTGAGGGCGCCATAGCGGGCAACGGCTTCGTAGGTGTAGCGCGAGCACGACGGCTCGAAACGACACTGCGTGAACACGAGATGCGACAGCGTGAGCTGGTAGCCACGGATGAGAGCCATTACGATCACGCGCGGCAATCGTTGCAGCGTCACGTCAGCGTCTCCACCACGCCCGTCAATTCGGCGCGAAGCACTGCAACGGAGGCGGTGTAGGCAGAGCGCTTCGCACGAATCACGAGATCGACCGACTGCAGCTTACGCAGAACGTCGCGCCGCAAGATTTCGCGCAGCCGTCGGCGCAGGCGATTGCGCCGGGCGGCCGATGACTGATGACGCGGCACGATGAGTCCGAGACGCGCGTGACCCAAACTGCTGTGACGCCAGGCGAGATCGAGATGCGGCGTGCGCCTGCGGCGACCTGCGTCCCAGCAGGCGGTGAGCTCCGAGCCGCGCGTGATCCGCACGCGGCGCGGATACCGCTCGCGCGTTTACCGGCTCCGGTGTTTGGATGGAGAACGAACGGTGAGGCGCTTGCGACCCTTCTTGCGCCGGCGAGACAGGGTGGCGCGGCCCCAAACAGTTTTCATCCGTGCGCGAAATCCATGCTTATTGATGCGCCGCCGATTGCGCGGCCGATATGTCGGACCCATAAATTTCCTCGAGTAAGGCGGGGAAAGTTACCCGGCTCGTGACGCGCTGGTCAAGGTTGACTTTTCCACATGCGGCTCGTACTTTCGGGCCGCCCTTGCTGGACGTCCTTCCAAAATCTGAAAAAATCGTAATGGAGCAATCGGTAAACGAAGCTTGGAAGCGCCTCCTCGACGAAGCTCGACGTGAACTTCCCGAGGCGACGGTGCGGACATGGCTCGAGCCATCCGAGCCAATCGCACTGGACGACGGCCGTCTGATACTCGGCGCGCCGGATCAGTTCGCCGCGGAATGGAATGAATCGAAGCACGCGGCGTTTCTGGCGCGCGCCGCCGAGCGGGTGCTGGGCCGGCCGACGACGGTCGTGTTCCGCGTGCAGGAGGATCGGCAGCGGCGCCCGCAGATGGATTTCTTCGTCGCGCCGCGCGAGAGCTCAGGGGTCGCAACGGTCTCTCCGGTCGCGACGACGCCGCTCAACGAACGCTACACGTTCCAGACGTTCGTCATCGGCAAATCGAACGAGCTCGCCGCGGCCGCCGCGCACGCCGTCGCGGAAGCGCCGGGGAAGACGTACAACCCGCTGTTCATCTACGGCGCGACCGGACTCGGCAAGACGCACCTGATGCAGGCCATCGCGCACGCCGTGCTCGAGAAGAATCCCGAGACCCGGCTACAGTATTTCGGCGCCGAGCAATTCATCAACGACGTGATCGAATCGATTCACGCGCGCACGATGTCGGAATTCCGGCGGCGCTATCGGAACGACGTAGACCTCCTGCTCGTGGACGACGTGCATTTCCTCGAAGGCAAGGAAATGACGCAGGAGGAGTTCTTCCACACCTTCAATGCGCTGTTCGAGGCGCACAAGCAGATCGTGCTCACCTCCGACCGGCCGCCGAAGGAAATCCCCGGCCTGGAAGACCGGCTCATCTCCCGCTTCGAGTGGGGGATGGTCGCCGACATCGGGCACCCCGATCTCGAACATCGCATCGCCATTCTCCGGAAAAAGGCGGAGCAGGATCACCTCGAGCTGACCATTCCGGACGACGTGCTGCGCTTCATCGCGGAGCACATCCGCTCGAGTGTGCGCGAGCTGGAAGGCTGCATCATCAAGCTGCTGCTGTTCGCCTCGCTCAAGAATCGTGAGGTCACGATCGAGTTGGCCCGCGAGGCGCTCTCGGACAAGATCCGCCAGGGCGAAGACGGGGCGGGATACGACGGCACGAGCGGGTCGGCGCCGAGCATCGATCGGGTCCAGGAGGTCGTGGCGCGCCGCTGGGGGGTGACGCCGGAGGGCCTGCGGTCCAAGGCGCGGACCAAGACGCTCACGATCCCGCGCCAGGTGGCGATGTACCTCGCGCGCGACATGCTGGGGATGCAGCTGGTCGAGATTGGACAGGCGTTCGGTGGCCGCGACCACTCCACAGTGATCCACAGCGTGGATAAGGTCGAGCGGCAGATGATGCGCGACCGGACATTCAAGGAACGCGTCGAGATGGCGCGCCAGGAATTGTCCGCACTGTAACCAACAACTGGCGTGGGAAAAGGGTGTGGGATGTTGGAACTGGGGAAACCACTCCAGCTATCCGCAAAGCGCCAACAGTCCCAACAGTGCACGAACATCGTGTGATGGACGACAGGTGATTCAGTGGTTGCGCTTTAGCGATATCACCCACATATCCCCGAGGTCTACTACTACTACTAGTATTTCTATATAGAGAAGACGTAGTAAAGACTTTCCTCATTTTGGAGACGAAGCGCCCAAGCATGAAGTTCACCATCACGCGGGAGCAGCTACAGGAAGGCCTGGCGGCGGTCGCGGCAGCCGTTCCCGCCAAAACGACCCTGCCGGTGCTTGCCAACGTGCTTGTCGAGGCATCCAAGGCGGGCGGCGGCCTGCGGCTCTCCGGAACCGATCTCGACATCGCCGTGAGCACGACCGTTCCCGCCGAAGTGGACGCGGACGGCGCCGTCACCTTACCGGCGAAGAAGCTTATCGATATTGCGCGGGAGCTGCCTGCGGGACCGGTCCGCGTGACCGCGGCGGGCGAAGCACGTGTGTCGATCGAGTCAGGCCGCTCCAAGTTCAAGCTCCTCGGCCTGCCGCGCGAAGAGTTTCCCTCCTTCCCTGCCGTCAAGTTCGAGAAGGCTTGGAAAGCAGCGGCCGGCGTGGTCCACAAGCTCGTAGGTCACGTTGCCTTCGCTGCGTCGACCGAAGAGAGCCGGCCGATCCTGAACGGCGTGCTGTGGGAGCTGCGGCCCGACCGCATGCGGATGGTGGCAACCAATGGGCACCGCCTGGCCAAGATGGACGTTCCGGCGACGGGGGGATCCACAGCGGATCTCATCGTTCCGCCCAAGGCGTTGGAGCAGATTCGCCGGCTGTACGCGGGCGACGCCGAGATCGACCTGGCCAAGAGCGACAACCACATCGGCTTCCGCGCCGGCGGCACCCTGGTGTTCTCCCGCCTGATCGAAGGACCGTATCCGAATTACGAGCAGGTGATCCCGCGCGAGAACGACAAGCAGGCGACGGTCGACAAGGCGGCCATGGCGGCGGCGCTGCGCCGCATGAGCGTCGTGGCGAGCGATCAGACGCATCGCATCCGGCTCGCCTTCTCCGGCGGCAACGTCAAGTTCTCGGTGCAGACGCCCGACCTCGGCGAGGCCCAGGATGAGCTCGCGGTCACCTACGAAGGCGAGCCGCTCGAGATCGGCTTCAACGCGATGTATCTGCTCGAGATCCTCAAGTACATGCCGACGGACGAAGTGCGCTTCACGTTCAAGGCTCCGGAGCGCGCCGCAACCATCGAGCCCGTGGGCTGGAACGATCCCGCGTCCTACATGGCCCTCGTGATGCCACTACGGCTTGTGGATTAGCGAGTCCGGCAGCGAATCCACCAGCGAATCGACAGGCACCAACGAATCGATCGGAATCACCGGGAGTACGGGAGGCTCGATCGGTGCGATCTCGGGGATCGAGTCCTCCAAGGCGGGCGGGACTGGGGTCGTCCCTCCGTAATAGCGCGCGAGAATCAGATCGCGGCGCGCGAGCATACGCGCCGGCCGAAACGCCGGATTGGATGTCCGTGGCTGCGGCAAGGTCGCCACAAGCGCCGCGGCCTGCGCGTCGGTGAGTTGGTCCGGCGTCACACCGAAGTAGGCTTGACTCGCGGCGTTCACTCCCCAGATGCCCGGCCCGAACTCGGCCACATCGAGGTACATCTCCATGATGCGGTCTTTGCTCAACGCGAGCTCGAGCCGGATGGCCGTCACCGCTTCTTTGAGCTTGCGCAACAACGAGCGCGACGGCGACAGGTAGAGATTCTTGGCCAGCTGTTGCGTAATCGTGCTCGCGCCGCGGTGGCCCCCCGCCACCCACGCATCGCGGAGCTCCACGAAATCAACGCCGTGATGCGTTTTGAATCGTGAGTCCTCGGCGATGATAACCATGCGCTCGAGCAGATGCGTGGTCGCATGACGGCTCGGCCGAGCGTTGGTCCGCCGGCTCATCGCGCAATTGTCGCGCAGCCGCATCATCGCCGTGCAGCGTGGTTCGTGATCGCGCCACCACATCGGTGGTGGCCAGACCGCGAGTAACCATGCGACAAACAGCGCGCTCGTCCCTAGCAGAACGCGTCCCGCAATTCTAGCTTTTTGCACCGCCATGGACCTCGCAGCCCTCCAGCAGCGCCTGCAACAAGCACTTGCATCGGAATTTACCGTGGGCCCCCTGCTGGGTGAGGGGGGCTTCGCCGCGGTGTTCCGCGCGCGCGACAACGTGTTGAATCGCGATGTCGCGGTGAAAGTGCTCGACGTGGAGCTCGCGCCATCCGCGGTGGTCGCGGAGCGCTTCCTGCGCGAAGCGCAGACCGTCGCGCGCCTCGAGCATCCGCACATCGTGCCGATCTACAAGGTCGGCCGGCAGGAGGAAATCTTCTACCTCATCATGCGGTGCATCGACGGGCCGTCGCTGCGCCAATTGCTCGAGACCCAGAAGACCCTATCCGTCGGCGACGCCGCGCGCATCGCCCGCCAGGTGGCCGACGCGCTCGCCTACGCCCACAGCCACGAAATCGTCCACCGCGACATCAAGCCCGACAACATCTTGCTCGATAAGAGCGGGCACGCGCTGGTGACCGACTTCGGGATCGCCAAAGCCGCCCAGGCAGCCCAGGCGGCCACGCCCGGGTCTCCCCGGCTCACCAGCGAAGGGATGATCGTCGGGACGCCGGAATACATGAGCCCCGAGCAGGCGTCGGACGACAGCCTCGACGGCCGGTCCGACGTCTACTCCCTCGGAATCGTGCTCTACCAGATGCTCGCCGGATCGCCGCCGTTCGAGGGTCTCTCCTCGGCGGCGATTCTCGCCCAGCAGCTCACCGAGGAGCCGGAGCCGATCCGCCGCCACCGCCCCGACGTGCCGGAAGAAATGGCCGTCGTGCTCGACAAGATGCTGCAAAAGAATCGCAGCAAGCGCTTTCAGATGGCGAGCGAGGTCAGCCGGGCCCTGGTTGGCGCCCTGCCGACCGCGGCGCGCGATCGCGTGCATATCCCGCTCCGGCGCCGGTTGCGGTCGATGTTTTACCGGTCCCTGGTTGGTCTGAGTGTGGCAGGATGCCTCTTGTCCATTGCGTTCGCCGGGGGCGCAGCCGCCGTGGCCTACTATGTGTTCAGCAAACCGCCCCGCATCGCGGCGCATGCACCCCTCTCGGACAACCTGGCTCGCATGCTGCGCGCTCGCGGTGCGCTCGTCGCCGGCGACGTCGCATCGTACGCCTACCAGCCCGCCGGTCAGGAAGACTCGACGTTGTTGCTCCTTACGCGGCACCGCACGGTCGTCGTGACGCCGCATCAAGTGCGGTCCTACGCACGCGACAGCGTGCGTCGGGATATAGATCTCGAGATTCACGGCGGTTTGTCGTTTCGACTGATGATTTATGCGCCGAGGATCGCGGATACGGTGTACCGGAGCCTCTCGTTCCGCGACATGATGCAGCTGCGCCCGGAGCTGAATCGGACCGTGGAAGCTGCTGCCACGAAGCGCCGCGCAGTCGCACCGCCTGCTGCGCGCCCCCGCCCCCGCTCTACCACGCCTTCCAAACCTCCGCCGCGCACGCGCCCGCGGACGGGAACGCGCCGTCGCCCCTAGGGACGACCGGTCCCGGGTTCGCGCGTTGACAAGCCGTACAGGCTCAACTCGTCGATCCGGGAGACGTCTCCGGGTGTGGTGCCGATGAGTCCGCCGCGATCCAACCCGCCAATCGAGAATCCGAACACGAAGGCGCCGCGTCTGAAGCCGCCGTCGGTGTCGAGTCGCACGATGATCTCCATGGGCCAGCGCGAGGCTGTTGCCGCGCGCCAGCTCGCCCCAAACGCGTACGACGCCACCGAGTCGGGGGTGATCCGTGCGTCCGCCGAGAGTCCCAACGTGGGGAGGGGCGGCAGCTGCCAGGTGAAACCGGGAACGAACGTCAGCCGCTGCCGCAAACCGCGCACGATCGGCTGGCCGAGATTCGTCGCCACGAGCGCGACGGTGAGGCTCGGAAGCGCGACGTAGGAGGTGCCGAGATCCCACCCCGTCGCGTGGGTGCCGCCGCCCTCGTAGCGCGCGATGTCGAAGCCGGCTGCGAGGCCGCCGGACCCTCCCGCCAGACCGAGCCGGTAGGTACCCCCGCGCACGCCATTGTCGAGGATATCACGCTGGTACGCGAAGGACAGGCCGCGCGAGTTGAACCCGGCATTGATCTGCCGCACTCGTCCTTTGGCTCCCGGATCGCCGACGGCCACTTCCGCGTAGATCGAGGCGTCGCGCTGCACGCCCAGCCTCGCGGGATTCACCCAGATGGCCCGGGCATCCTGGACGTTCGTCGGAAAGAGATACGCGGCGGCGCGGTTGGGAGCGACCTGTTGAGCGGCGGCCGGATTGCGCGACGGCCCGAGGGCCAAGAGCGCGAGTGCTGCGAGTCCGGCCGTCCGGCCGCCAGGCCGACCGGCCGTCAAGGCAATACCGTCACCGTAGTCTTCGACACTTGCGTGCGTGGAATCGTCATCGCCTGAATCGGCAGCGTGATCGTCATCGACGTCGAATCGCGGGACTCGCCGCCGAGATAGCGGCCATCCACGGCAACGAAATCAGTGCCGCTGCGGACGCCGGTGCCCGCGACCTCGAACGGCTGGCCGGCCTGTTGCCCGGTCCCCTTGACCGTGAAGTCGGACAAGACGTCCACGCGCAGTGCCCGCGTCGCCATCCGATCCTCCCATGCTACCGCATGTGAGCGGTTGATGCTCGTAACGGTCACGCTGCCCGCGGCCCGATCGTTCTCGGTCACCGTGTCAGCCCACGTCGCGCCGAGTGTAAGGCCGGTGGAGGGGAGCCGCGGGAAGAAGTTCTTGAACGAGCCGACCACGGGAGCCAGGGATTGGGCCGCCGTGCTGTCGGATGCCTTCTGGTTGCGGAACTCACCCTTCGGCGTCAGCCGGCCGGCGAACGAGAGCGCCTTTGCGGCGCCGAGGTTGATGCCCATTGGCGCCGTCGTGCCCGAGTCGGCGACGATCGAATCGATCGTGATCGTCGTCGGATACCCACTCGTATCGGCAGGTCCGATGATCGTGACGGCGAAGAACGCGCGCAGCCCGAAATCGAGCGGCTGGCGGATACCCTGGAATTCCTGGTCGATGTGGATGATCTGGTGCATCACGTACCGCAGTGCGCTCGGCCCCAAACGGATTGCCGCATCCGCGCGGCCCGGCGGGCCTGGAGGGAGCGGTGGGGGTGGTGCGAGCACGGGATTGGCTGGTGTCGGATTGGCCGGAAAGGGTTTTGGGCTGCAGCTGAGCGCACTGAGTGCGGCTGCTACGAACAGGAGGCGACGCATCCGCTATTCCTTGGTCTTGGTACGTCCGAAGATGGCCACTACCTCAGTCTCCTCGCTTATGACCTTGAGGAGTTTCCACCCCCGCTTCCGCATGTCGTTGCGCCAGCTGATGAGCTTCTCCCATTCTGCAGCGGTCGTTCGAAAGACGCGTAAATCCGCGACATTCTCCCAGTGCGGAGGATAGGGCGTGGACGGAGGCTTGTGGGGCGTGGTGCTCACAGGAGAGGAAGTGGTGAGACCATAAGCCGAGTTCTGTTTACTCGTTGGTACGAGCAGATGGTCATCTCTCTGGGATGGCTGTCGCCAGCCACCTCGTGCGGCCTACCCGCAGCTCGAACGACCCGGGCCGGGTCTCGCTGCTTATTTGGCCTTGCTCCGACCGGGGGTTGCCGTGCCGCGCCTGTTGCCAGACGCGCGGTGGGCTCTTACCCCACCGTTTCACCCTTACCCTTTGGATACAAGGGCGGTCTGTTCTCTGTGGCCCTGTTCCGTCGCCTCACGGCGCCCAGGCGTTACCTGGCGGTCTGCCCTGTGGAGCTCGGACTTCCTCGAATGGCCCCTGCTGCCGGCCACCCGCGACCATCGGCCCCACCACTTCCAGGCTGGGAAGTTACCGGCCACCTGGGCCGCCCGGCAAGTCTTACTTCGCGAAGCGCCTGATCACGCGACCCAAACTGTCGGTCGCGGCGCCGTCGAGCCAGAACCCTGCATGCTCGGTGAACGCGGCGAATCGCAACCGCGACAATTCGGCTGGCGCGAATGTCGCGCGCACGGGCTCGAGGCCGATGGCGGAGAGCGCGAACACATCGCGCACTCGATAGCGGCGTGCCAACGTCGGCCGCGTGTCCTCACGCAGCCAGAGGAAAATCGGCGCGTCGGGGCTCGAGAACCCGCGCAGCAAGCCGAGCGAGAACCAGTCGGTGGGCGCATCGCTGGTGTGAAACGCAAATCGGACATCAGGACGCAGGCGCCGCAGCTCACCGCGCAGCACCGACGCGCGCCCGGCGACCGCGTCCTCGAGCCCCTGGAAATAGCGGCTCAACCAACCGCGCTCGAGCAAGGTGTCGTAGCGCACCGCCGGCGGCAGCGCGGCGAGGCGCTCGATCTCGGCACGCTCCAGACCCAGCGCCGCCAACCCAATGTGATAATCGGCATCGCAGAAGCCGCTGCCGCGGAACAACGCCATCCGAGGTCCAGTCCGACGCCCGTGATCACGTCGGGCTTGATAGCGCCCGCCCCCAACCGCGCGAGCACGCGATACGTCGGGCGCAAGCCATTGCGCCAGTACACTGAGTCGAGCCCACAGGGAATCCGTGTCAGCGCCCCGTGCCGGTCGACTTCGTCCGCTCCGTCCGAGGAGATCGCCGAGAGCACGGCAGCCGGAAACCAGCGGATACTCGTCGCCTGCAGCCGTTCCCCCGTAATCTTCCAGAGATTGCGAGTGCTGGTCGTATCGGTGAGGGCGGCTTGTGGGATCGTCGTCGCGAGCGCGTTCAACGCGGCGACGTCGACAAACCGCAACAGCGAATCGAGTGACCAGAGCGTGAATCGGCTCCACAACACGCGCATCCCCTGCCGCGTGACCCAGCCGGGGACCGAGACGTTGTCGCCCGCTCGGTTGGGGTTGGGCGGTTCCGGCAGCGCGATGGCCTCAGCTCCCACGGGGGGTGCCAGGCTCGGGGGGCGCACCGCGACCGGCTGTGGCGGGTTCGGGAGCTGAAGCGAACTGGCATGTGTCGCCGCCCCGACGCTCGCCCACTCTGCCGGTCGCCGTGTCCAGCGGGCGAGCGCCACGAGGAAGGCGCGCGTCGCGGCACTGGTATCGGCGGAGGCAAGCAAGCTGCGGCTCGCGATGACAATCAGTCCGTCACGGGCGCGGCTTGCAGCCACCACCGCGGCGTTCGGCGCGCGCGCCAGCGTCTGGCTGCGGTCGTGGAGCACGAGTGGGCGGTTGCGGCCGGCCGGGAATGGCGCGAAGCCGGCGTTGTCGAGCGCCGAATGCGGCAGGGGCGTCGCCGAGATCTGCACCGCGCGCGGATCCTCGCCGATCGCGATGCCGGCGCCCTGTGCGGCCAGCCACCGGTTCATGACCCACCGATCCAGTTCACCGTCGGTGTAGCCGAAGACGACGACACCGTCGCGGCGGATCCATTCGGCCAGAATCGCCAGGTCGCCAGTCGTCAATGCGTCGGAGCGGGCTCCGGGCTCCCGCCCGCCGAGGAGTATGAGCGTGCGGTAACGACCCAGATCTGCACGGGTGAGATGGGGATAGAAGCGGCGGTACTCCACGCGATAGCCGGCGGCATGCCAGGGCGCCACCGTCGCGTCCAGCGTCACCGGGTCAGCGAGTGTCAGATCGACCAGGAGGAGGCGGTGCGCCTGAGATTGGCAGCCCGCGATCAACGCCAGCGACAGGAGATACGCGATTCTCACCGCCGCGGCTCGATCAGCCGGTTGTACTTCCGGAGCGCGGCGCGCAGGCGGTCGTGAGGCAGAGCGTAGACGCGCAGGCCGTTGCTTCCGGTCATCGTTTCGGCTGCTACCATCGCGTTGACGATTGCCTCCTCGGTCGCCTGGACGGTTGCTTCGAACAGCGGTGTGATCCGCTCGTTCGGAAGCATCGTGACGCTGACGTTTGCCTCGGGCTTCGCCGCGCCGGGATTCGCCGTGGAGAAGGCGACAAAGATGTCACCGGAGGGATTGCCGCCCAATCCTCCGAGCCGGCCCACGCCGAGAGAGACCCGGCAGCAGCGGCGCGTCGGTCGCAATGACGATGATGATCGACCCGCGCTCGGCATCTTCGCAGCGGCGGGCCCCACCCGGGCGTGCAACGCCAGGGATCGAATCCCGGCACGGCAGCAGATCCGGGATCTCCTGTCCCACGGGGACGCCGGCGATGGAGAGCCGCGCACGCGAGCCATAGTTGCATTGCACGAGCACCCCGACGGTGTACCCGCCACTGGTCGTCGGGAGCCGCCGCGATGCCGTGCCGATGCCGCCCTTGAACTGGTTGCAAATCATGCCCGTGCCGCCGCCCACATTGCCTTCGGCGACTGCACCCCCACGGGCGCTGTCGAGCGCGGCAAAGGCGTTCTCTTTTGTGACGTGAAAGCCGTTGATGTCGTTGAGTGCGCCATCCCAGGTCTCCGCTACGACCGGGAGCGACCAGTCGAACTCGAAGCCCTTGCGGACGAGCCATTCGATGACCGCGTCGCGAACGACGCCGACGCTATGCGTGTTGGTGATCATCACGGGCCCCGCGAGGAATCCCGATTCTTCGAGCCACGTGGTGCCCGTCATCTCGCCGTTGCCGTTGAGCGTGAACCAGCCGCCGAAGACCGGGTCACCATTCGTCGCGCCGCGCGGGAAGATCGCGGTGACCCCCGTGCGGACGGGGCCCTGGCCCACCACGAGCTTCCCCTGCCCTCTGATGATCGTGCTATGCCCGACGGTCACCCCTGCGACGTCGGTGATCGCGTCGAGTGGCCCCGGGGTGCCGTCGAATGGCACGCCTAGGTCGCGGGCGCGCGGACGACCTTGCGCCGGGAGCGAGGACGGGACGAGGAGCAGCGCGAGCAGCCAGCGCATGTCAGGTCACTAAGGCATAGGGAAGCAGGGCGTGCCGCATGTCGGCGGCGGTTTGCCAGCGCGCCTCGGGGGCCTTGGAGAGGGCTTTCATGATGGTATCGCTCAGCGCGCGGGGCACGTCGCGCCGCAGCTTGCGCAAATCCGGTGGAGGGGCGTGCTGTTGCATGTCGAGCACCGCGGCCGCGCTCGCGGCGGCGAACGGGGGCCGGCCGGCGAGCGCTTCGAACAGCACGACGCCAAGGGAATAGATGTCCGTCCGGCCGTCGATATCGGGAGAGCCGCCCGCCTGCTCGGGGCTCATGTATTCCTCCGTGCCCACGACGAAGCCACTGCGGGTGACGCGGTCCTCGCCCGAATGAGCGATCGCCCGCGCGATCCCGAAATCGACCAGGATCGCGCCACTTCCCTCGGCCGACAGCACGATGTTGTCCGGCTTGATGTCGCGATGCGCGAGCCCCCGCTCGTGCGCGTGCCCCAGCGCGTCGAGGACCTCGGTGGCGACGCGGACGGCGCGATCGATCGGCAGCATCCGCTCGCGGCGGATCACTTGCCGCAGCGTCTCACCGGCGACAAACGGCATCACGAACCAGAGCAGGTAGTCGGTTTCGCCGGAATCGAGCAGCGGCGCGATGTGCGGGTGGTCGAGCGTCGAGGCGTAGCGAATCTCGCGCAGAAACCGATCGGCGGCGACGGAGACGGCGAGCTCGGGATGCAGCACCTTGATCGCGACCCTGCGGCCGTCCCTATCGAAGGCGCCGTAGAGCGTGGCATTGCCGCCGCGCCCCACCGCGGTGATGACGTTATAGCGATCGCCCAGCGCCTGGCGGACCCGCCCGATCAGTTCCCGAGCCATCGCGGCACAATAGGCGGCCCGGGAACGCAAAAAGGAAGGGTGCTACAGTTCTATGGGGCCGGAGGTATTCGTGTCCAATAGAGGTCGTCAAAAATGGCGTAGGCCGAGCCCTTGCCCGCGAACCGCACTCCCGCAATGCCATCCCCACTGACGCAGAGTCGCTGGGATGTGCGGTCCGTCGTCGATTCCGTCCGGCTCAGGACGTTGCCGTTGGCGTCGAGTGCCTCGATGAACGCCACGCCACCCGGGAAGATGTTGTGGAATCCGGTCGGTGTCGCGTTGATGCAGGCCTCGGCTGCGGGGACGACGAACGACGCCTTGATGGTGCCGTAGCTGTACTGGCTGAAGTCCGACGCGACGCCCAGCGGACAGACGCTGATGTTGTTCTGACCGGAGTTGAACCCGAGCAGCCCGTAATCGTTCGCGTACACGGCGGTCCCGGGGCACAGGCCGAGTGGATTGCTCCGGGTGAACGTGACGCCAAGCCGGGAATACACCGAGTTCACCGACGCACCGGGCAAAATCGATTCGAGCTCTGGGGTCTGATCGAAGTTCAGGCCGAGCTCGCTGGGCAGCGCCCAGGTGAACCGGCTGAACATGTCCGTGCTCCCGCCGGCGCCCAAATCAAACAGCGCCCTCGTGCTCGCGAACAGCGGCCGCGGCGTGACCAGCGAGCGGAGTCTCGCGGCGAGGGCTCCGAGGAGGGAGCGGGGGGATCCCCGGGATCCCAGCACGTTGTACCCAGGATCGCAGTGCAAGAACGGCGCGGGGACGTTGTTCAATGCGCGGATCGGCGGGTCTGCGCCGACGTGCAGCTGGAAGATCTGGAGCAAGTCCGACGTCGCATGATCGAGACCGCCGATTACCGGGCAAATCCCGACGGTCACTGGCGTGTTGAATTTGCCGCTGGCGTTGACTTCAGTGAGCGGCGGCTCCGTGTGGAAATCGTAGCACGAATTGCCGACGGCGCCGACGTCACCCGGGAACACAGGCTCGGGTAACCCTGGGATGCAGGGGCGATCGTCCGCGGACTCGATGATGAGCGTGACCGGTTGGTCCACCGCGCCGGCGGGGACGACCACCCCCGCCTGACCCTGCGTCGTCACGATCGTGGTGCTTTGTCCGGGCTGCACAGTCGCTTCGCCGCAGTCTGAATCCACGCGCTCACATTGCGAGCCGACGCCGATGAAGAATGTGATCGGAAGCGTGCGGTCGGCGAGGAGCGGGATGAACTCGCCTGTGTTGACATTCTTCAGCTCATTGCCGCTGTCCACGACGTCCACATCGGCCACGCCCAACTCGCGAGCCCCTGCCGTCGTCGTGATCCGATACGTACAGGCCGAATTGAGGTTGTCGTCGGCCGTGTGCCAGGGTGTCTTGTAATCGGCGGCCTCGACCTGTACGTCCGATCCCGCCAGCGTGCGAATGATTTCGCCGTTGCAGAGATTGGTAATGGTGACGATCGGACTGAGCTGTCTGGAGAAGACCTGGCCGGCGGGGGCTCCCTGGTTGAGCATCGGGGCAAGCCAGACGAAGAAGACGTTGCCGTCGTGATTGGCGTCGAGGAAGAGCGCAGTGGGGCCAGCCGAATAGCTGCGGTCGCCGTGACAGGCGACCCCAAGGGCGACGATCGCCACGTACCGCAGATAGCTTGAGCGACACTTCATTGTAGGGTATCCGACGTGAGATAAAGAAGAAACAAAGGGCGGAGGGGGCCGACGCACCATCGCGCAGGAGAATCATGTCTTCTCGACCGGAGGATGTAATTCCATGGGGGGGAGGGCCTGGGCGGCCATGGCAAAAAGCAAGGGCGGCTCCGGCGAGCCGCCCTTTCATCAACCGCCCGACCGCTACTTCCTACTCGAGGGGCGGCGCCGGCAGAGCCCACGCGAAACGGCTGAAGCCATCTGTGCTGCCGCCGGCGCCCAGATCAAACATCATGCGACGGGTGCCCGCGTAGAGCGGACGCGGACTGACGATAGCCGCGAACGTTCGCGCCAAGTCCCCGAAGAGAGAGCCGCGCGAGCCAAAGGATGGTGAGTAGTGAGGGTCGCAACGCAGGAACGGGGCCTGGACGTTCTCGAGCGCGTCCAGTCTCGTTCCGCCCTCCCCGAAGTCATCGAACCGGAAGAGCACAAGCTCATCGAGCGTCTCATGAGGGAGGGCCATGGCCGCGATCGGCGGGCAGATCGCGACGGTCGCGTTGAACCCTGCGTTAAAGGTGCCGTCATTGTCGTTGACGGCAGCGAGCGGCGGGTCGGCGCGGAAGTCGTAACAGCCGTTGTCAGTCGTCTCTGGCGCGCCGGGGAATTGGGCGGCCAACCCCGGAATGCATTGTTCGCCCTCCCCAAATCGCTCATCGACTGACTGGATGGTGATGGTGGTCTCATTATTGACCGCACCCGCGGGAATGAAGACACCGGCGTTGCCGCTGTTTGTGACAATGAGCGTGTTCGCACCCGGCCTTGCCACTCCCTCACCGCAGTCCGGGCCCCCCGCTGGCTAGCAGGTCGCTCCCACGCCGACGAAAAAAGTGATCGGCAACGTCCGACCATCGAGCAGGGGGATGAATTCGTCGGTATCGACGTTCTTCAGTTGGTTGCCACTGCTGACAAGATCGACGTCGGCATGACCAAGCTCTGGCGAATCCAGTCTCGGCCCGACGTTTACCGTGATGCGATACGTGCACTCCGCATGGAGGTCATCCTGGTCGGTGCGCCAGTTCACGTGGTAGGTCGCGTTGCTCACGGTGATGTCGGATCCGGAGAACGTACGCACGGTGTTGTCGGCTTGACAGTTGCCTGATGGTGCGCCAGCAGGTCCCTGGTCGATGATCGTGATGACCGGGCGGAGTTTGCTCGAGAAGACTTGGCTTGATGGGGCTTGTTGGTTTACGGTCGGTGGGAGCCAAAAGAAGAACGGGTTACCATCGAGGTGCGTGGCGTCCTGGATTTCCGCCGACGGTCCCGGCGGTAACGCCTGATCTGCGTGACAGCCGACGATTCCGGCAAAAACGAGAGACAGGAAGGCGATTCGCTTCATAGGGCAACTCCCAGTTGGGGCTCGCGGACAACCCCCAGCTGGGCGCAGTCTGGGACGGTCGGGCGGGCAACGTTTACGGCCGAGATGCTTCTTTGTCGCAGGGGCTAATTAGATCCTCAATCCGGCGACCCGTCAAGAAGTGAGCTATGTCACGCGTTTTGTGAGCTACGTCACGAATGCGGTTGTACGAGTGCCTGGAAGCCCGGATGCTTTTGGAGGTCCCACCACCACCAGAAGATGTCGCCACCGATGCGGAAGGAGTGCTCGGGGTTGGCGGCTACGTAGCGCTGTAGCAAGCGGATAGCCTCGTCCTGTTCACCCAGCAGCGTCCGGACGAACGCCTCCAGCGCCACCAGGTCGTGCTCGGGGTCGACCTCTGGAGTGCCGCGCGAGCGCGTGATCACCTGATGAGCGCTGTCACGTAACCCCGCCCGCGCAATCACTGCCGCCACCAACATCTGATTCTCGAGATGCTGCAGGGCCCGCTGCGGCGGCGGCGAGAGCGAATCGATACTGGCTAGGGCGCTCCACGCGCGTGGCACATCCGGCACCTCGAGCCGCGTCATCATGTAGAGTTGGCACTGCGAGAATCGATAGTCGCGAGGAAACCGGCGCAGCCCTTCCTGACACCAGCGCTGGGCCTGCCGCTGTTGATCGAGATCGTACGACGTGAAAAAGAGCCGCGAGAGAATGTCCGCGGCGTTGCTGAGATAGGCGTCTTCTTCATACGCGCGCCGTGCCGCGAGTGCCGCCGCCTGCAGATCTTTTGTCTGATAGTAGAGGTGGCTCAACGTGGCAAAGGCGCTTGCCAGGCTCGGATCGATGCTCGTCGCGCGCTCCAGGTCCTTGCGGGCATCATCGAGCAACGCCGCCGCCTCGCGCGGATCGGCGGGACGGAACAGGAACCACTTGCGATAGCGCAGCGTGCCACGCAGTTCGATGGCGCGGGGGTCATCCGGCGCGAGCGCGATCGCGCGGTTCGCGTGTCCTATGCCCTGCTCGAGCGCCGGGAGCGAACGTGTGAGTCGCGCCCGACGGTCGAGCAGCTGGCCGCGCAGGATGATCGGGTCGATCCACCGGGGATCGGCGCGCTCCGCGTCGGCCAGCATCGAATCGGCGCGCGCAGACAGCACCAGCGCCTCGTTCGGGCGGGCGTCGGCGTCTTTGCGGAGCCGCTCGGCGCGCTGCACGAGCGACCACGCGGCGACGTTCTTCGTACTGGCATGCTGTTCGCGCAGCTGGACTTCATCCCCCAGGCGCTCGCGGAGCAGGATCGCGGCCTGGTTGACGAGCGAATCGCGAATCGCGAGCGGCGCGTCGACCGGTAACTCGAAGCTCTGTCGGCGCCCGACGTCGGCGCCACTCGCGCCGTCCACGAGCCGGATGGTCACGCGCGCCCGCGTGCCGACCGGCTCCACTTCGCCTTCGACCAGCGTCCCAGCGTCGAGCGCGCGCGCAATCGAGTCGCGTGGGATGTCGCGTCCGCGGAACGGCGCCACGCCGTTGCGCGATATGACATCCAGGGCGCGAATCGCGCTCAATTGGTCGATCAGCGATTCGGTGACGCCGTCCGCCAAATACCGGAGTGAACTGTCGCGACTCGCGTCGTTGAAGTAGAGAACCGCAACACGATTCGGCGCGAGGCTTCCCCCGGCGCTCGCACCGCCATCGCGGTGGCGGCCGAACAGCAGCCACGCGCCGGCGATCAGCGCCAGCGCGCCGAGGCCGATTCCCGCCGTGACCGGACGCCGCCACACCAGCTGCCTGCGCGTGTGCCGGCGCGCGGCGGTCACGCGCGAGACCGTGCCGGTACTCGCTGCGGTCAACGCCTTCGCGAATTCGCCCGATGTCTGATACCGGTCGGCTGGCACTTTCTCGAGCGCGCGCTCAATGACGAGCTCGAGCTCGTCGGGAATTGCATCGCGCACGATTTTCAATCGCGGCACCGAATCGAGCGAATGGCGCGCCATGATGGCCTGCGCCGTCGGTCCGGTGAACGGCGGCTGCCCAGCGAGTGTCTCGTACAGCACGCACGCGAGACTGTAGATGTCGCTGCGGCGGTCGACCTGGCCCGATCCCGACGCCTGCTCCGGCGGCATGTAGGCCGGCGTGCCGATAGCGAGGCCTGTCTGCGTCAGCTTGTCGCCCCCGGCGGCACTGACCGCGCGCGCAATACCAAAATCGGTGACGATGGCGTGTCCGCCCGAAAGCATGATGTTCTCGGGCTTGATGTCGCGATGCACGACGTCGTGATCGTGCGCGTATGCGAGCGCTTCGGCGACCTCGCGGGCGATGTGCAGTGCGTCGTCCACGGGCAATTGCGGCTCGTGATCCAGCCGGTCGCGCAGGGACTCCCCTTCGACAAACGGCATGACGTAATACAGGGTGCCACCCGCGTCGCCCGAGTCGTAGACCGGCAAGATATTGGGATGCTGTAGGCGCGCCGCGAGTTTGATCTCGCGCAGGAACCGCTCCCGGCCCAGCGCCACCGCGATTTCGGGCCGCAACGTCTTCAGCGCGACGAAACGCTCATGGCGCGTGTCGCGGGCGAGGTAGACGAGGGCCATGCCGCCGCGGCCCAGCTCGCGATCGATGATATAGTGTGGCGGTAGTGCGGCGTTCAGCTCTGCAAAGGGCTCGGTCACGTGCTTAACGATAGTTCTCACGCACCTGCTGGGCGAGCGCCGTGGCGAGGGCCGGAAGCCGAGCACGGGGCCAGGGGACGTTCGTGACGGTCCGCACACGCCCGGTGCCCGCATCGATCAGGATCACCCTCACGAGCACCGAATCGCGACCCGCAAATGGATCCAGGCGCCCATAGATCCCGACGCCCGCGCTGGTGCGACGCGCCAGGTCGAGGGCCGCGAGCTCCGGCCGCGCTTGCCCGCGCCAGCGCTCGCGCACCACGTCCTGCGACACCGCGGTGAGCGGCGGCGTGCTGTCGAGCCGCGCGGTCAATTCCTGCGCGAGACGCACCCGCCACGGCTCCAGGCCGGCGACGAGGATGTCGAACGGGGCGACTGCCACCAGCGTCGGCTGGAGGGCATGCAGACGGGCGTAGCGCACGAAGCTCACGGCGCCGGCGATCATCAACATCACCACCAGCGACGCCAACCCGATCAGCCATCGTCTCGACGTCATGTGTATCCTCTCATCCGCGCGCCTAGCTTCGCACTCAGCCTAGCCGTTCACAAGGCTCCCGCTGCGGCAATTCGGTGAACTGGGAGTTTTTCGGATGGTGCCTCCGCCGCCCGCAGGGCACTGATGATGAATGGCGGTTGAAACGCTCCGGTTACCATGAGGCCGCATGGTGACCGTATGCACCGTTCTTCCGCCCCCCGAGCGCCCGCGCATCGATGCGGCGGGAGACGGCTGCTTCGATACCTTGCACGCCGACTCGCTGCGCGAAGCGCTCTACGTCGCGCGGCGCCGGCGCGTCGATGCGATGGTCATCTCCGTCCATCGCTGTCACGGGGAGGCGCTGCCCGGCATTGCGCGGTTCGTGCGCGAGTTCCCCGCCATCCCGGCGGTCGCGCTTGTGTCACGCCACGACCGCGAGGCGACCGAAACGCTGCTGCGGCTCGGCGCGACCGGGGTGCGCAGCGCCGTGGATTGCACCGAGCCCGACGGCTGGCGCCGCCTACGCGACCTCGTGGGCCATCCGGCGTCGCCGGTCGCGGCGCGGATACTCGCGCGACTCATTCCAGCGCTCGGCGAGCCCTTCGAGCCAAGCCCGCCGGAGGAGACGCGGCTGTTCTTTGAGGCGGTCGCGGGACTTGCGCCGGCGCTCAGCACGGTGCGCGGCCTCGCCCGGCATTTGCGCGTCCGGCCCAGCACGTTGATGTCCCGCTTTCATCGCGCCGGCTTGCCATCACCCAAGAGCTATCTCGCCGGTATGCGGCTGCTCCATGCGGCGTTCCTGTTTCAAAACCCCGGCTTGTCCGTGTCGGATGTGGCCTACCGCATGGACTATTCGTCGCCGCAAAGCTTCGGCCGCCACCTGCGGGCAGTCCTCGGCGTGACGGCCGGCGAGTTTCGGCGTCGCTTTCCCTTTGAGGTCGCATTGGCGCGGTATGTCGATCTCTTGATCATCCCCTACCGGGAGGCCCTGCGTGCGTTTCACCCCTTTCACGCGGGGTCGTGGGACCAAGGCCCGAGCGCCGCAGCGGTCTCCCGGCGGGATCACACACGCTTTCGCGTGTGAACTAGTCGGCGGCGGGTCTGATGATCTGGTGTTCTGCGGTGGCCGGATCGCGTCGCAGCACCGAGAACCGCGCCATCCCCGCGCGCAGGCGCTCGGCGAGTTGAGCGAGCTGTTGCGACGTGGCCGTCAGTTCGCCCATGGCAGTGATCTGCGTTTCGGTGGCGGCCGCGGTGCTGTTGGCGCTTTCCGACGAAGCTGTCGAGATGCTGGCGACTTGCTGTAACGACTGTGCCAGCTCGGCGAGACGCTGCGCCTGGCTGCGGGATACCTCTGCGGTCGCATTCACCAGATCGCCCATCAGCTGCACGCCCTGATGCAGCTCCTGGAGCGCGCCGTCGGCCTCCGCCGCGACCGCGCCGATGTCCCGCACCTTGGCTTCGCCCGACTGCATGGCGCGCGCTGCGGCCTCGATGCCCGTCCGTAGCTCGCTCACGAGCTCGGCGACCTCGCGCGCTGACTTCCCTGCCTCCGCCGCGAGGCTGCGGACCTCGTCCGCGACGACGGCGAACCCTTCACCATGCTCCTCCGCGCGCGCCGCCTCGATCGCCGCGTTGAGGGCGAGGAGGTGCGTCTGTCGCGCGATGCGCGCGATGGTTTGGGCGAACACCCCGATGCGTTCCGACATCCCCGACAGTCCCGCCACCGTCGACGCCGTCGCGCGCACTTCCTCGCCGACCGCTCGCAGCGTCGCGCTCGCGCGGGCGACCCGCTCGCGCCCCCGCTCCGCCGTCCCGACGAGTCGCGACGCGTCGACCTGCATCAACTCTGCGCGCACGCGGAGTGATTCCGCCTGATCGGCCGCCTTGGCGCTTTCGCCCCGCGCCCCGTCCGCGAGGCCGCGCTGAGCCCCGAGATCGGTGGCGAGACGCTGCGACGTCTGCGTGAGCGACTCGGTGGTGGCATGCAGTTGCTCTGCCGCCGCGGCCAGTTCTTCGGCGAATGCCGCGACTTCGTCGGCCTCGCGCTGCACCGAGGAGATCGTGGTGCCGATCTCTTCGAGCATGCGGTTGAAGCTCTTCTCGAGGAACCCGAGCTCGTCGGCTTCGGCGGCGGCCGCCCGAACGGCGAGATACCCCTGCTCTGCTTCGCCCATCACGCTGCGCGCGCGACGAATGCGCTGGATGAGCGTCGCGGGGATCCGCTTGAGCGCCATCGCCACGATGATGAAGACACCCGTCTCGAGGTACGCGAGCGTATCGAGGCCGGTCCCGCCGGGATACAGGCGACCGTGTGCCCAGCTCGCGAGCAGATAGGCGATCGACCCAACCAGCACGAGGAAATCGCCGACGGCCTGTCCCTGATCGAAGGCGTAGGGCAGCACCGCGATGAACAGCGCCGCGACCACGCCGCCGTGCCCGAACCAGACGACGAGCACATTGACGAGCACGACGTCGAGCAGCGGGAGCATATAGATGAACCACCAGCGGTACCAGCCGCGCTCGTTGATCAACCCGACGATCGCGTTGATCACCGCGCCGCCCCCGGCGAGCAACACGATCGTGCCGAGGCGCGCGTCGGTGACGCCGCCGAGTTTCCCGAGGACGCCGAGGACGAACAGGGCCGCCGCGATGGCCCAGCGCCGGCGATGGCTGCGCTCAAAGGTCTCGAGGTCCTTGAAGCGCTGCTCGAGCGCCGTCGCATCGTCGTGCCAGCCGCGCGCGCGCGCGGCGAACGACAGGCGAGGAATCGGCTCGCTCACGTGCCTATCCTGAGGCCGAGATCGGACGCCGTCACGAACGCTTCGACGAGATACCCCGCCCGCTCGATCGCCTCGCGTCCGCCTTCTTCGCGATCCATCACGGCCAGCACACCGAGCACATGGCCGCCCTCGCCTTCGACGGCGCTGATCGCCTCGCGGGTGGACCGTCCCGTTGTCAGCACATCTTCGACGATGACGACGGGGTAGCCGGACGCGAAGCAGCCTTCGATGCGCTGGCCGGTGCCATGGTCTTTCGGCTGCTTGCGCACCGTAAAGGCGTCGAGCAGCTGCCCACGCCGCCGGGCGGTCAGTGCGAGCGCGTAGGCAATGGGATCGGCGCCCAGGGTCAAGCCGCCGATGGCACGCGGGCTCCAGCCGCGTGCGGCCAGGCGGTCGAGACCGAGCCCACCGACGACGGCCAGTCCTTCGCCGGACATCGTGGTGAGCCGCGCATCGATATAGAAGGAGGAGCGGCGGCCGGAGGCGAGGACGAAATCGCCGCGTTGCACGGAGCGCGCGAGGAGCAGATCCTTGAGCGTGTTTTTGAGGTAGTAGTAGTCGCTACTACTATTCACTGTTCCGCTTGCCAACAATGTTTTTCAGTGCCCCCAGGAGCCCCCGCGACTTGGGACCGTGCTTTGCACCCGCCAGTGCCGCCTCCAGATCCTCGGCGAACGCCAACACCGTGGCCTGGCGATCGCCGGGCTGCCGCGCGAGGCCTTTCATCACGGCCGCCTCGAGCGCCGGCGGGAATTTGCGGTCGCTCGCCTCCGAGAGCGGCTTCGGCTTGCCGCTCAAGAGCTGCTGGAAGAGTTCGCGCGGGCTGCGCCCATCGTGCGGATGTCGTCCGGTCAGCATGTAGTACGCGATTTTCGCGAGACTGTAGATGTCGGCACGCCCATCGACGAGCTCGCCCGACAGCGCCTCGGGCGCGACGTACTGCAGCGTGCCGACGAAGAAGCCGGTGCGCGTCAGTCGCTCCTCGGGTGGCAGCTCAGCGTCCCGCGCGATACCAAAATCCAGCAGCTTCACGCTGTGCGTGCTTGCGTCGTACATGATATTCTCGGGCTTCAGATCGCGATGGATGATGCCGGCCGCGTGTGCCGCTGTGAGCGCGTCGGCCAGCTGGCGTACGAGCGGGATGGCCTCCGCCGCGGTGAGCGGGCCCTCGCGGTGTAAGAAGTCCGCGAGCCGCTGGCCCACTCCAGCGCGAGATAGTAGAGACCGTCGGATTCACCGAACTCGTACGTGCGGACCACCCCGGGATGCACGACGCGCGACCCGTATCCCGCTTCCCGTAGGAAGCGTTTGACGACGACGGGGTCGCCCCTCAGACGCTCGCGCAATACCTTGAACGCACAGGCGCCGCGCTCGCGATGCTCGGCGCGGTACACCTCCGCCGTCCCTCCTTCGCCGACGCGCTCGAGGAGGCGGTAGCCGGCGATTGACCTGCCGGCCAGGTTTTCGAGAGCCATGGGGGTTGTGCGCGAAACTAACGTCCGGATTTGAGGCTCGGCAAGTGATACGACGTGTGGGCACGCGGGTGACGGGTACACTGCTGGCGATCGCCGTTCTGTCCGGCGGTTGCCGGCTGCAGCCCCCCACCTCCGGCACGCCGGGCGCAGCGCCGCAACGGGGACCGTCCTTGCCGCGCTTGTTCGACGCGTCATCCGTCTACCGCTCGATGGGCGCGCTCGTGGGCGGCGGCGGTTTGCCGTTCATCGCCTCGGTGCGCTATCTCGCCGGTCCGTCGCCCGACTCCACGCTCGCGCTGTTCTCGGTGTCGCTCACCAATCAGACGTTGACGTTTCAGCGCCGCGGCGTCGAGTTCATCGCGGAGTACCACGTCGAGGCATCGTTCCGGACCGACAGCACCAGTCGCGTGCCGGTGCGGCAGATCGGCAGCGACGAGCAGGTGCGCGTCCGCAACTTCCAGGAGACGCTCCGCAGCGACGAGAGCGTGATCTTCCAGCAGTTCCTGACCCTGCCGCCGGGCCCCTATTACGTGATGGCGATGGTGCGGGACCGCAACGGTCCCGCCTACGCCCGCGCCGAGCGAGCCGATACGGCGCCGCGCTTTGCGTCGCCTGCCACGGCGAAACCGATCGCCGTCTATACGGCGGCCGGCCGGTCCCGACGTGGCGACGTTCCGAGATTGGTCGCCAACCCGCGCGCCACCTTGCCGTACGGTCCCGATTCGATGCGCTTCTATGTCGAGCGCTACGGCGCGCCTCCCGCGACCATGCTGGCACGGGTCGTGGATGCAGCCAATCACGAGTTGTGGCGCGACTCCATTCGCCTGCACGGGGATACCGGCCTCGCGTCGGCCACCGTAGTCATCGTCCCCGCCAATCTTCCGGTGGGGCAAGCCGAGCTGCAGGTCGTGCCCCGCGCAAACGTGACCGGGGATACGGCACGCACCCGTTTCTTGGTAAGCTTCTCCAGTCAATGGGTCATCACCAACTTCGAAGAGATGATGAGCTTGCTCCGCTATTTCGACCGCCAGGATTGGGTCGACTCGCTGCGCCGCTCGCCGGCAGACCGTCGTCCCGACGTCTGGCGGCAGTTCTGGAAGGCCACCGATCCGATCCCCCTGACGCCGGAAAACGAGGCGATCGACGATTATTTCCGGCGCGTGCAGCAGGCGAACATTCGATTTCCCGACGAGGGCGAGCCTGGATGGCTGACCGAGCGCGGCGAAGTGTTTATCACGCTCGGCGAACCCGATGAGATGACCGATCTCGCGAGCGGCATGGACCGGAACGGTATGCGGCTGCTGCGTTGGACGTACGCAGCGCATCGCCTCGTACTGTATTTCCAGGATCAGACTGGCTTCAGCCGGTATCGGCTGACGCCCGGATCCCGCGCGGAATATCAGCGAGTCCTGGCGCGCTTGAGGCAAGCGGGCAGGTGAAGCGACGCGCCTTTTGGCTTGCGGCGCTGGCGGGGGACCTGGTGCTGGCGCCGGCGGGGAGGTGCTGGGGCCAGGATGTCGCCCCGCCGGAACACACCGCGACGTTTCGCGCTGATTCGCTGCGCTTGTCGGGCCGTCCCTGGCACGCGGCCGAGACGCTGCTCGCCGCGGCGCGTCGCGATCCCAATCCCAACGCATTCTTGATCGTCGAAGGCGCCAAGGCGGAAGTCCACGCCCGCCGCTACGAGCACGCCCGGCAGTTGTTGGCGGGGCAGCCGTGGCTGCTCGACTATCTCGACGGGGAGGCGCTCGCCGTGCTGGCGCAGGCCGAGTACGGCACCGGGCGATACCCCGACGCCGCGACGCATTTTCAAATGGCCCGGGCGCGTGCGCCCAGCGCGCGTGTGCCGGTGCTCGCGGTGCGCGCGGCCCTCGCCTTCGACGCTGCCGGTCAGGCCGACAGCGCCGCGGCCGCCTTTGCCGCCGCGCGCGCGGGAAGCAAGCTCGCGAGCATCGACCCGTGGCTGCGGGTGCGTCAGACGGCGGCCGCGGCTCAGCTGCTCACCGACCTGCCGCCGCCCGCCGTGCGCGAGGTGCCAGTAGCGCGGGCGCGCTCGCTGCTGCTCGCCGGTGATACGACCCGCGCGATCGACGCCTTCGCCGCGGCAGGGAAGGGAGGGGCGCTCGACGCGACGCGGCTGGCTGTGGCGAGGGGCGATTCGACGCGCGCCCGAACGCTGCTCTACGCCCTGCTGGCGCGCGATCCGCTGAGTGATGACGCGGCCGCCGGCGTGAGCCTGGCACTCGGCCCGCTGCCCCCGCGGGCCGCTGCCGAACATGTCGCCCTGGCGCGCGCCCTGAATCGGCGCACCACGACGCGCGATGCGCGCATCCACGTCGAACACGCCCTGCGGTCCGGCGACTCGAGTGCGACGACCCTTTTTCTGTATGGCGAGCTGCTCGTAGCGTCCGGTCGCCTGCGCGAAGCGGTGCGCGCCTATGCCGCCGCCGCTCGCGACTCCGCGAGTCGCCCGCTGGCGCTCTACCGCCGCGCCCGCGTGCTCGTTCGCCTGAGCGACTCGACGGCGGTCGCCTCGCTGGCGGGATTCGCTCGAGCGTACCCCGCCGATTCCGCCGCGCCCGGCGCGCTCTACATCCTGGGCGATCTGCACGAGAGTCGCGACGACTGGCCGCAGGCCGGCCGGTGGTACGGCGAGCTGATCAGCCGCTATCCGGCCGACCCACGCGCGTCGCTCGCGCGCTTCCGGCTGGCGGCCCGCGCCGAGAGTACGGGCCGCCCCGACAGCGCCGCCGCCCTGTATCAAGCGGAAATCGATGCGACCGGGCCGCAGCGCACCGCGGCGCGCTTCTGGCTCGGCAAGATGGCGGAGGCACGCGGTGACTCGACGAAGGCGCGCGCGATTTGGGTCGCGCTGGCGCGCGAGGACTCGGTCGGGTATTACGGCATGCGCGCGCGCCGCGAGACGGGCCTGCCGCCGCTCGCGTTCGCGCGGCTGGCGGGGTCGTCGACCGCGCCACCGGCCGTGCTCTCCGGGTTATCGCGCATTGACACGTTGCTTCTAGCCGGGCTCGACAGCGAAGCCCAAGCCGAAGTCCGCGTCGTGCTCGCGCATCCACCCACCGATCTCGACGCGTTGCTCGCCTGGAGCGAGGGCCTGGGATTGCGTGGTTACGGCTCGGCCGGCGTCCGGCTCGGGTGGCAGGCCGCGCTGCTCGCCCCGGGTGATGTGCGTGTGCTGCGCGCGATCTTCCCGTGGCCGAACCGCGCCGCCGTCGAAGCCGAAGCGCAGGAGTTCGGCGTGGACGCGCTGTTGCTCGCGGCCCTCGTCCGACAAGAGAGCGTGTTCGACGTCCAGGCGCTGTCGCCGGCCGGGGCGCGGGGACTCGCCCAACTCTTGCCGAGTACGGCGTCGCTGATGGCGCGCGGCTTGGACGTCACGTTCTACCCGGAGTGGATCACGGTGCCCGATCTCAACCTGCACTTGGGCGCGGCGCATCTCGCCGAGCTGCTCAGGCGGTTCGGTCGGGTGGATGCGGCGATCGCGGCGTACAACGCCGGCCCGGTTCCGGTGCGCCGCTGGCTCGACCGCGCCGGGGCCGACGATCCGGATCGCTTTATCGAGCTGATTCCGTATCCGGAAACGCGCGGCTACGTCCGCAGCCTGTTACGGAATCGCGAGTTGTACCGCGCCCTGTACGCACCGTAGAAAACCCGCTTGACAGCTTTCCGGGTGGCGGGTCTTTTCTAGCGTCCACGTTGGGCTGGGGAACAGACTCTGCAGGAGGCGGATCGTGATCAAGGGAAAGGTGAAGTGGTTCAATGACGCCAAGGGGTATGGCTTCATTGAGCAGGAAGGTGGCGAAGACGTGTTCGTGCATTTCTCGGCGATTCAGATGGATGGCTTCAAGACGCTCGCCGAGGGCCAGGTCGTGGAGTTCGAGGTGAAGCAGGGGGACAAAGGGCTCCACGCCACGAACGTCGTGCGCGTTTAACGCCACACCTTCACCGAGCACCACCCCGCCCGGCCGTATCGGGCGGGGTTGTTGTTTGCGCTGCTAGTTTTCGGCCTATGCCGCCGCGCCCCGCGCCGCCGATCCCCGCCACCTCCGCCGGCAAGAAGAACGTCTTCCTCGTGGATGGCTATGCGCTCATTTACCGCGCGTTCTTCGCAATGATCGCGCGGCCCCTCACCACCAAGAGCGGTGAGAACACGTCCGCGGTCTGGGGCATCACGAATTTCCTCTTGCGACTCTACGAGAACTACCATCCCGAATACATCGGGTGGGTGCACGATCGCGGGGTGTCGTTCCGGCAGGAACAGTACCCCGAGTACAAGGCGACTCGCGAAAAGCTCGGGGAAGAGCTGCAACAGGATTTCGACCGCTCGCTGGAGCGCGTCTGCCAGATTCTCGATGCGTTTCATATTCCCGTCATCGCGATCGACGGTTATGAGGCCGACGACGTCGTCGCGACGCTCGCCGATCGGGCGGCGCAGCGCGACCTCCAGGCCGTGATCGTCTCGGGCGACAAGGATTTTTATCAGCTGATCGGCCCGGGTATCGCGCTCCTGAATCCTGGGCGCGGCGGACAGGCGGCGGTCGAAGAGCAGTGGGTCGATCAGTCCAATGCCAGCGAGCGGCTCGGTGTCTCCCCGGCGCGGGTCGTGGATTATCTCGCCCTGGTCGGCGACAGCTCCGACAACATTCCGGGCGTCAAGGGGATCGGCGACAAGACGGCGGTACAGCTGCTCGAGGCCTACGGCGATCTCGACACGATCCTGGCGCGCGCGGCCGACATCACGGGGAAGCGGCCGCGCGAAGCGTTACTGCAGCAGGGGGACAAGGCGCGGCTCTCGCGCCAGCTCGTGACACTGCGTCGCGACGTGCCGGTCGAGCTCGATCTCGAGCAGCTCCGCGTGCGCACACCGGATACTGAGACACTCGCGACGCTCTTCACCGAGCTCGAATTCCGCACGCTGATCCCAAAACTCGCGGACCTCGCGTCCGTGGTGGTAGAGGGGGGAGTCGCACCGGCTGCCGCGGACGAACCCGGCGGGGCGCCGGCACCGGCTCCGGCACTGCGAGCGCCGCTGCTCGCGGATCCTGCGATTGTCGACGATCCGGCAGGTCTCCCCGCGCTGATTCAGGAGCTGCGCCGTGCGCCGCTGGTCGCCCTGCAGACCGAGCCGGAGCTCGCCGGCATCTCGTTCGCTGTCGCACCCGGGCGCTCCTGGTATCTCCCTTTCGGACATCAGGCGCGCGACGGAGAGTTCGACGCCACGCCGCCGCGCAACTTGCCGTCGCTCGCGAGCGAGGCGCTCGCGCCGGTCCGCGCGCTGCTCGTCGACCCGACGGTGCGCAAGGCGGGACACGACATCAAGGCGGCCTGGGTGGCGTTCGCGCGCGCCGGCATCTCGCTCGCGGGCGTCGCCTACGACTCGATGGTGGCGAGCTTCGTCCTGGATCCCGGCAATCGTTCGCACGCCATCAACGATCTCGCGCGCGAGCATCTGTCCGTCGAGCTGCCCACGACGGTGTCGCTGTTGGGAAAAGGGAAGGGGGGAATGGAGCGAACGTATACCCAGGTCCCGCCCGCGGAAGCGGCGCGGGTGTCGGCGGCACAGGCCGAGATGGTGCTGCGACTCGAAGAGGCATTTCGGTCCGATATCGAATCGCATCACCTCAAGCGGCTGCTCGACGAGATCGAGATTCCGCTCATTCCCGTCCTCGTGGATATGGAGGCCACGGGCATTGTTGTGGATCGCGCACTGTTGGGCGAGATGTCGCGCGGCTTCAACAAGGAGTTGATCCAGCTCGAGCTCGACATCTACCGCGCCGCGGGAGGCGAGTTCAACATCAACTCGACCCCCCAGCTGCGGACGGTGCTGTTCGAGCGGCTGAAGCTGCCGGTCCAGAAGCGCACCAAGACCGGAGCATCCACCGACGTCGAGGTCCTCGAGCAGTTGGCCGCCCTCGGCCATGACGTCCCCCGGCTGCTCATCGAGTATCGCGAGCTGACGAAGCTGAAATCCACCTATGTGGATGCGTTGCCTGGCTACATCGGCCCCGACGGTCGGGTCCATACGAGCTTCAATCAGACCGGGGCGGCGACCGGCCGGCTCTCGTCGTCAGATCCCAATCTGCAAAACATCCCCGTCCGCACACGCCGCGGCGGCGAGATTCGGCGCGCGTTCGTCGCACCGCCCGGTCACCTGCTGCTCACGGCCGATTATTCCCAGGTCGAGTTGCGACTGCTGGCGCATCTCTCGGAAGATCCCGCGTTCGTCTCGGCATTCCAGCGCGGGGGTGATATCCACCGGCAGACGGCCGCCGTGATCTTCGGCGTTCCCGAAGCGAGCGTGACCGGCGAGATGCGCGCGCGCGCGAAGACGATCAACTTCGCGACGATCTACGGCCAGGGAGCGCTGGCGCTGTCCCGCCAGCTAGGGATCACCCTCGAGGAAGCCAAGTCGTTCATCAAGCAATACTTCGAGCGCTTCGCCGGCGTGCGTGCATGGCTCGATCGGACGATCGATGACGCCCGCCAGCGCGGGTTCGTCGAAACGCTGTTTGGCCGGCGACGCTACATCCCCGAGCTCCGGGACAGAAACTTCAGCATCCGCGCCTTCGGCGAACGGACCGCGACCAATTCACCGCTGCAGGGCTCGGCCGCCGATCTGATCAAGATCGCGATGATCCGCATCCACGCGGCGCTTCAGCAAGCGCAGCTCCGGTCGAAGATGGTGCTGCAAGTGCATGACGAGCTTGTCTTTGAGATCCCGGAAGGTGAACGGTTGGTTGCCGGAGCCCTTGTAAAACGCGAGATGGAGGGGGTGGCCAGTTTACGCGTGCCACTCGTCGTAAGTGTCGGTGCTGGAAAGAATTGGATCGACGCGAAGGGTTAAGCACGCCTCTTGCAGGATCGGCCGGCGGTGCCCACAATAGGGGTGTCGATTCCGGGTTTTCGGGATCGGCGCCCTTTGGCGCCGGAGGGTAACGCAGTGAAGGCACGCGGTTTCACGCTGATCGAGCTGCTCATCGTGGTGGTGATCATCGGATTGCTCGCGTCGATCGCGATCCCGAAACTCGCCAACACGAAGCAGAAGGCGTACGTCGCCCAGATGAAGTCGGACCTGAAGAACCTGGCGACGGCGGAAGAGGGCTTTTTCTACGACAGCGCCTTCTATACGACGAGCCTGGCGGCGCTCAATAATTTCCGCTCATCGACCGGTGTGACGCTGACGGTGGTCCAGGCGACGCCGGGCGGTTGGTCGGCGCAGGCGGTCCATGCGCAGACCACGCGTCAGTGCAGCCTGTTTCAAGGAACCGCGACGCCCGTCGCGCCGGCGACGGTGGAGGGGCGAATCACCTGCACCTAGAGCCGCCCTATCGAGAGTTCGAACGCCGCCGCGAGGGGATGCGTTTCGCCCTGAGCGGCGGCGTTTGGCTTCACCGGCACAAGATCGACGATGAGCCGATGGTCCACCTGGTGAGCTCCGATAAGGAACGGCTGCTGGCGCTGGGCCGCGAGCTGGGATTTCAGGCGCGCTGGCTGCAATACAAACCCCTCAAAGATCCCGACACCGGAGTGCGTGTGCCGGCGTGGCACTGGGATGTCTGGGGGGAAAAGCTCCGGCTGCTGGATTCTACGTGACCTCTTCCACGTCGCTTCCCTCCCGCCGGGGGGCCCGCACGCCGGGCCACCAATTCCACCGCCCCGCGATGTGCATGATCGCCGGCACCAGCACCATGCGGATCAAGGTCGCGTCGAGGAGCACGGCAAGGGCCAGTCCGAAGCCGATGAACTGCACGGCGAGCACGCGTGTGAACGCGAAATTCCCGAACACGATGATCATGATCAGTGCGGCGAAGGTAATTGTGGACGCCGTGGTCGACAGGCCTTCCATGGTCGCGTGATCGTTGCGACCGGTCTTGTCGAAGACCTCCTTCACGCGGGTCAGCAGAAACACCTCGTAATCCATCGACAACCCGAAGACCGTCGCGAATACCAGAACCGGGACGACGACGAAGATGGCTTCCGTCGGCCCGTCGAGGCCGAACAGGCCGGCGCCATAGCCGTGCTGAAAGACGAGGACCGTCACGCCGAACGCGGCGCCCACCGAAACACAATTGAGCACGACCGCTTTGAGCGGCACGAGGACCGACCGGAACGCGATCAAGAGCATGATCGCGGTGACGCCGAGGATCATCGCGACGATGCCCGGAAAGCGGCTGAGCAGATTCTCCTGCAGATCGAGGCTGGAGGCCGCAAACCCGCCCACCACCACCTCCGCGCCGCGCAGCCGGGTGCTGCGCGCGATCGTGCGGCGCACATGGCGCGCGAGATCCATCATGCCGGTCAGGGAGACCGAGTCGGCGGCGATGACGTCCATGAGCGTCGTGCGGCGGTCCGTGCTGAGATAGGCGTTGAAAAACTCCGGGTACCGAACGCGGATCGCGTCGGCGTCGCTGTAGAACATCGCGAGCTGCAGCGTCGAGAGACCGGGCCGCAGCGTCGCCACGCCGCGGACTTCGCGGACGCGCGGATCGCGTGAGATCGAGTCGCTGAGTGCCTTGAGCCCCGGCAACCGGCGACCGGAGAGGGCGGACTCGCGCGCGGGCAGCTGCACGACGACCCGCAACGGCTGGATGACGCCGCTCGCGCCCATGTCGCGCAACGCGGCGAGCCCCTGTCCCGACTCTGCATCAGGTGGGAACCAGTTGCGGACCGGGAGTCCGATTCTGATCTGCGTGAGCGGAAACGTCAGGAGGGCCGCCACGAGGCCGCCGCCGAGGATGGCGCGCCAGGGGTGGTGACCGAGCGAGCGCGCCCACCGCTCCCAGCCTTGCGGGGTGTGAATCCAGGCGAGCGCGCGCGCAAGCCACTTCGGCCGGTCGATGTCGCGTCCCAGGATCGCGAGGGCCGCAGGCAAAAACGTCGTCGCGAGCAGTACCGCCACCGCGACGACGATCAGCCCCCCGACGCCCACCGACCGGGTCTCGGTGAGCGGCGTCAGGATCAGGGCGGCGAATCCGACCACGACCGTGAGTCCCGACGTCACGACGGCCGAGCCCGCCGTCTGGATCGTGCGCACCGCGGCATCGATCGGGGACAACCCGCGATTCAGCTCCTCACGAAACCGCGTGACGATGAGCAGCGAGTAATCGATGCCGACGCCCAGCCCCACCATCGTGGTGATGTTCAGCACGAAGACCGACATCGTCTGGAACTGCGCCGCGACGGCGACAATGCCGAGCGCGATCGTAATCGCGAGCACACCAACGATGATGGGCAGCGTCGCCGCGACGAGTGCGCCGAAGGCGAGCACCAGCACCGCGAGCGTCAACGGCAGCGCGTGTTCCTCGGCGGCCCGGGTATCCTCCGCGCTGATCGTGCGCACGTCGTAATCGAGCGCCGGATTGCCGGTGATCTTGACGTCGAACCCGTCCGCGCGCGGCAGCCGCTGCAGCGTGCTGCTGACCGTCTCGCGGAGATCGGGCACCACGGTGCGGCTCACGTCGTTGGTGCTCGCGGGCGTCAGCGCCGCGATGAGAAAGGTGGTGTGGCGATCGGGGCTGACGAACGTGGATTCGCCGATGGTGCGGACGGAGATCACCTGGCTGATGTACGACTGGCGACCGAGCGCAGCCGAGAGCGAGTCGAGGACCGCGACAAAACGGGGGTTGGTGTAACGCACCGGCCCGTGCACCACGACGGCCACGTAGTCCGCGATCGGATTGGGAAAGGCCTCTCGGATGAGTTGCGCGGCGCGAGCGGACTCGGTTTGCTCGACATTCATGCCGCGCACCGCCAACACGCGTTGCACGTGGGTGGCCTTGGGCACGAACAGGAGCGCGAGGACCGCCCACGCGGCGATGACCCAGACGCGCCAGCGCACGAGCTGCCGCGCGGGTAATGCGATCACCTATGATCCAAGCACATGCGGGCCACAATCATAGGGACGTGCGAAGTGCAATGCTAGCGGCGCGACCGCGAATCTCCACATATTGCGCGCATGGTGGAACGCAGGCTCACGGGAATGATCGCCGCCGCGGCGGTGCTCATCGTCCTCTTCATCTTCTGGGACGCGGTTCGACCCACGCGCCGCCCCGTGGATGCCGCGGCCGATGGGCCGATGCGGATCGCCGAGCCTCCTCCGATCCCGGCGCCGCCGCCCCAGGCCACCTCCCCAGCCCAAGGGGCGACGCCCACGACCACGTCGCAGGGGACGGCGGTGCCCGCCGGCCCGAACGGGCGCGAGCCTTCCTATATGGAGCTCATGGCCCGGTCGGAAACGCGGCGCCGGATCCGGTCGAGCGGCTCGACCACGTACATCGGGGAGATGCTGGAGGCGAGCGGCGATTCGATGCTGCGCCGGTGGGACAATCGGCAGACCTCCCCGATTCGGGTGTGGTTCGCGCCGCCGCACGCCGCGAATTTCCAGCCGACGTTCGTCGAGGCGATCAAGCAGGCGTTCGAACAGTGGACCAGCGCGGGCGTCCCCGTCCGGTTCGACTTCAATGCCGATTCATCGAATGCCGAAGTCACCGTGAAGTGGCGGATCCAGTTTGAAATCGAGCGTACGGGGCAGACCGACGTCACCTGGGACGACAACGGCCACATCCAGGGCGCCGTCATCACGCTCGCGACGTTCGATCCCAAGGGCCGGCCGATGGAGCCGGAAGACATCCGCGTGGTGGCGACGCACGAAGTGGGCCACCTGCTCGGGCTCGATCATTCCAAAGACTCGACGGACATCATGTTTCCCACCGCCAAGGTTCGCGATCTGTCCGATCGCGATGTCCGCACGGTGCTGTTCTTATATCAGCTGACGCCAGGGAGCTTGCGCTGAGTCCACGCCAGATCACGTCGTTCCTGAGTCACGCTCCTCCACCTGCCTCGCTAGCGCAGGCCCTGGACACCCGCGTGCGCGAAGCGGAGCTGATCGAAAAACTGGAAGGTGGGGCGGTCCGCTGCTTCGCCTGTGGACATCGCTGCCTCGTAAAGCCCGACCGCCGCGGGATCTGTAAGGTTCGCTTCAATAAGGAAGGGACGCTGTACACGCCCGCCGGATATGTCGCGGCGCTGCAGTGCGACCCGACCGAGAAGAAACCGTTCTTCCACTGTCTTCCGGGCAGTGACACGCTGACCTTCGGGATGCTGGGCTGCGATTTCCACTGCGGCTACTGCCAGAACTGGCTGACGTCGCAGGCGCTGCGCGACCAGACCGCTGGGGTGATGCCGACCGATGTCACGCCGGACGCGCTGGTCGCGCTGGCGCAGCGCCAAGGCGCCCGCATGGTCGGCTCGTCCTACAACGAGCCGCTCATCACGGCGGAATGGGCGGTCGATGTGTTCAAGGTCGCGCGGCCCGCCGGTCTGAAGACGGCGTTCATTTCCAATGGCAATGCGACGCCTGAAGTCCTCGATTACATCCGGCCCTGGACCGATTGCTACAAGATTGACCTCAAGGCGATGAGCGACAAACGCTACCGCGAGCTGGGTGGCGTGTTGGAGCACGTGGTGGAGGCCATCCGGCTGGTGCACGAGCGCGGGTTCTGGCTCGAGATCGTGACGTTGATCGTCCCCGGCTTCAACGACGACGACGCCCAGCTCACAGCCGCCGCCGAGCTCATCGCCTCCGTGTGGCCGGAGATTCCGTGGCACGTCACCGCGTTCCACAAAGACTATAAGATGACCGACCCCGACAACACGCCCGTGGCGACGCTGCTCCGCGCGTGTGAGATCGGCGCGCGCGCAGGCTTGCGATTCGTGTACGCGGGGAATGTGCCGGGTCGCGTGGGGCGCTGGGAGAACACGTATTGCCCCGATTGCGGTGACCTGCTGATCGAGCGCTACGGATACGTCATCAAACAGCAGCGCATCGGACCTGACGGGCGCTGTCCCTCCTGCAGCCGGCGGATTCCGGGCATTTGGGCCTAACCACGCTGTTGGCGGTGCTGGTCCTGCAGTTCTCACCGCTCGACTCGGTCCTCGATCCTATCGTGCAAGCCGGAATCCGAGGCGGCGTCTACCCCGGCGCCGCGCTCATCGTGGGGCGGCACGACACGATCCTGTTCGCGAAAGGCTACGGCCGCCTGACATGGAGTGCGACGAGTCCGGCGGTGAGTGTCGACAGCACGTTCTGGGATGTTGCGTCGTTGACGAAGGTCGTGGCAACGACGCCGGCGCTCATGTTGCTGGTCGAACAGGGGAAAGTCGCCCTCGATTGTCCGGTCGTGCACTACCTCCCCGCGTTCAATGGTCCCGGTACGTCGGGCGTCACGGTGCGGCATCTCCTGACACACACGTCGGGTCTGCGCGCGACACTCCCACTGCGCGAGGCGCCCGATAGCGCGGCCGCGTTGCGGATGGTCATGACGACGGTGCCGGTGGCAGCGCCCGGAGCGCGCATGGTCTACTCCGATCTCAATGCCATTCTCCTAGGCGAGATCGTTCGGAACGTGAGTGGTCAAACCCTTGATGCATTCGTCACGCGCGCGATCTACGCTCCGCTCGGCCTCGATCAGCAGATGCTGTTCCGGCCGCCGAAGCGACTGCAGCCGAGGATCGCTCCGACGAACCTTTGGCACGGGCATCCGATTGCGGGCGTCGTCAACGACCCGAGTGCCTGGAAGCTCGGCGGCGTCTCGGGGAACGCCGGCGTCTTCGCAACGGCACGCGGGCTCGCGCGATTCGCCCAATTCATGTTGAACCAGGGCGCGCTTCCGGATCGACCGCGGATGCTCAAAAAGGAAACGGTTCACCAATTCACGCTGATTGCCGTGCCGGCGCGTCGGGGAGTAAGTGCCCGCACCCTGGGTTGGGAAGCACTGCCGACTGGCGAAGAGATCTCGAGTGCCGGCACGCTGCTCGGCCCGCACAGCTTTGGACACACCGGCTGGACCGGGACGTCGCTGTGGATCGATCCCGACCGCGACCTCTTTGTTCTGCTGCTCACCAATCGCGCGTACGATCCCAGAGTTCGCGGTTCATTCACAAAGCTGAAGGAAGTTCGCGGGCGCGTGGCCGACGCCGCCGCGCGCGCCGTCGATGCCCTCGCCCACTGACCGCAACAATCCCACGCTGATCTACGACGGCGAATGCGGTGTTTGTCAGAAGGCGGTGGAGCGGTTGCGCCGCTGGGATCGGGAACACGTGCTGCGATTCGTACCGTTCCAGGACGAAGGTGCCGTGGCGCGATTCGGCATCGCCCTTCCGGCGCTCGCGGCCGCGATGCATCTCGTGCTACCGGACAGTCGCGTGTACGCAGGGGCGGACGCCATTCCCGAGCTACTCAGGCTGTTCCCCGGAAGGCGCTGGCTCGCGCCACTGTTCCGGGTTCCTGGTGTGCTGCCACTCGCCCGCCGGATCTACGCTTGGATCGCGATCCGGCGGCACTGTCTGGTGCGCGGTGTCCCGGGTCGCTAGGTTCGCCACTAAGGAGATAATGCTGTGACCACTGTAGTCCTGAGTGCCGAGACGATCCGCCAGGCGCTGCGTCAGGTGAAAGACCCCGAGCTCGATATGAACATCATCGATCTCGGCCTGGTCTATGACGTGGAAGTGGACGACGGGGGGGGGCTGGTCCGCATTAGCATGACGCTGACATCGCCCGGATGTCCCGCCGGCCCGATGATTACGAACGACATTTATAAGGTCGTTCGCGCCATTGACGGCGTGAAGGATGTTGACATCGATATCGTCTGGGAACCGTACTGGACGCCGGATCGCATCGATCCGAAGATCCGTGCGATGATGGGGTTCTAGCGCACGGCTTCGAGGAGCGCGTCGCCCAGCACATCGATCTGCCAGCGCCGAATCTCACCGACCTGTTCGAGCGCCGTCCGGTTCGCGGGACGCGCGCGCACCACCGCCTCCAACGTCGTCCGTCCGCTCACGATGCCTGGGTCGAGTCCCAGCTCGGTCGCGATCCGGTTACGCACCGCCTTGACCCGCTCCAGCCGCGCATCGAAGCCAGGATCCTTGTGAACGCGGGGGCGGCGCTCGAGCCGCGGGAGATCGGTTTCGGGCAGCGCTTTGGCCCGCTGCACCGCGTCGAGCAGCGCCTCTCCGTGACGCCGCGCGAGGGAGCTGGGCAAATCGCGGATGTGGCCAAGGTCGGTGCGCGACGCCGGAAGCGCACGGCTGACGGCCAGGAGGGCATCGTTGCCGATGATCCGGAACGGTGCGCGGTCTTCGCGTTCAGCGACAGTATCGCGCCAGCGATGCAGCAGTCGTAGCGCCGCCAGGCTCCGTGGCGACAGTCCTTTCGCGCCCTTGAGCCTCAGATACGTCTCCTCTTCTCCACCCGGTCCGCTCCAGCGCAAGGACTCGAGCTGTTTGAACTCTTCCATCGCCCAGGATAGGCGGTTCAACGTCGTGAGGCGCTGTTCGAGCGCGTCGCGCAACCCGAGCAGGAACCGCGTGTCGGCGGCGGCATACGCGAGCATCGACGGGGTCAGGGGGCGAAGCGACCAGTCCGCCTTCTGATGTTCCTTATCGAGCTTTACGTCGATGTACTTCTCGAGCAGCGCCGCCAGGCCGATGGCGGGCTCGCCCGCGAGCTGCGCCGCGATGCGCGTGTCGAATAGCCGGACGGCGCGAAAGCCATAGTCGCGGTCGAGCACGCGCAGATCGTAATCGGCGTCGTGGAAGGTTTTTTCGACTTGTGGATCAGCCAGTAAGCCGCCGAACGGCTCGAGACCCGGCGCGGCGATGGCCACGGGATCGATGACCGCCGTCTGGGTTGGACTCGAGACCTGGAGGAGGTAGATGCGGTCGCGGTAGCGATGGAAGCTGGCCGCTTCGGTATCGACGCCGACCCGGTGCTCGCGTCTCGCGGCGGTGACGAACGCCGCCAACTCGGGCGCCGTGTCGATGTAGAGCGGAGCGCTCACTCCTCCTTCCCGAGCGCCTCCATGCCGGCGGCAATTTCCTCCAGCGCCTTGGCTAGCGTCCTGTAGAATTCGGGATCAGGAGCCTGAGGGTGGGAGGCTCCGCCGATCGGATCGCCCGCGTATTTGTGGGCGGCTCGCGCTGCATGACGGATATAATCGGTGGCTACTCGCATGGATCGCTCCGCAGTGTTGGCCACAAAGATACGTAGGGCATACGCCCCGTGCAGTCTCGGCGACTGGCCGACACCGCTCGAGGCGCACCCGAGTCTCGCGCATGCCGTGGGGCTCGACGCCTTGTGGCTCAAGCGAGAAGATCACGCGGGAGGAAATAAGGTCCGTGGTCTCGAGTTTCTGTTTGCCGGCATGCCGGCGGGATCGGTGTTCGTCACCGTCGGTGGCACGGGCTCGAGTCACTGCCTGACGACCGCGCGGTTCGCGCGGGCACAGGGCCATCGCACCGCGGTCGCGCTCTTTGATCAGCCCGAGACAGATATCAGTCGACGCGTTGCGGCCGCGACACGGGTGGCCGCGGATGTCGTGGTCTGTGCCACGAGCCCGCTGACACTGCCGTGGGCCCTGGTGCGCGCGTGGCGCGCCGCTCGGCGTCTTGGTCCTCGCACACCGCGCTGGATCCCCGGTGGTGGCGCGGAGCCGCGCGCCGTGATCGGACATTTTCTCGCGGCGCTCGAACTGGGACTGCAACTCGATGCCCCCCCGGATGCCATCGTCGTGCCGCTCGGCACGGGCGGAACCGCCGCCGGGATTGCCCTCGGTCTCGCCTGGCTGGGATGGCGGACGCAGGTGGTCGCCGTGCGCGTCGCGCCACGCATCGTCGCCAACCGATGGCGCACATTACGCCTCGCCCGACGCGCGGCGACGCTGCTGGGCCGTGCCGGTGTCGGATTCGACGCGCCGCGCGTGTCGCTCGGTGTGCGGGTCGTGGACGCGATGGGACCTGGGTACGGGCATCCCACTCCCGAAGGCGAACGAGCCAGGGCGTTGGCCGCCGAGCATGGTCTGCGGCTGGATCCGACGTACGGTGCAAAGGCGTTCAGCCTTTTCTTGCAATCGACCGACATCAGACGAGGGATTTTCTGGCACACGTTCCCGTCCTACTGATCCACGGATTTCCGTTCGATCATCTGTTGTGGCGACATCAACTCGCGGCGTTGGTCGGTTGGCAATGCCTCGCACCCGATCTGCGCGGTGCCGGCACGAATGTGTCGGCACCGGGCGACGAATTCTCGATGGCCGCGTACGCGGACGATGTGATCCGTCAGCTCGATGACGCCGGAGCCGATCAGGCGGTTGTGTGTGGCTTATCGATGGGCGGCTACATCGTCTTCGAGTTGCTGCGACGTTTTCGCCAGCGCGTTCACGCGGCGATACTCTCCAATACCAAGGCGGCCGCCGACACGGCCGAAGGCAAACGCGGACGGGATGCGATGGCCACGCGGGCGCAGGCGGCCGGCGTACGCGGCGTCGCCGCGGAGCTCGTTCCCAAGGTCGTGGCGCGTGCGACCTATGAGCGCCGGCCGGACGTAGTGAATGAAGTGAGAGAGATGATCCTGCGGCAGCCGCTGGCGGGCGTGGTCGGCGCGTTGCGGGCGTTACGGGATCGCCCCGACTCAACGCCGCTGCTGGGCACCATTCGCGTCCCGGTACTGGTCATCGCCGGTGACGACGATCAGATCGCACCGGCGGCGGGAATGCAGGAGATGGCCCGGGCCATCCCTATCGCGCAATTCGTCCTTATTCCGGAGTCAGGTCACCTGTCCCCGCTGGAGCAACCACAGGCGGTAAACGACGCCTTGAACGCCTTCCTGGCTCAACTCTGAATTAGGAGCCCTTGCGCTGCGGCTTGCCAGGCGGGTTCTCGCCCTGGAAGACATCGCGATTCTTGGCGATGTAGTCCTTCCACTGAGGTGGGACATCCTCTTCCGGGAAGATTGCCGTCACGGGGCACTCGGGCTCGCAGGCACCGCAGTCGATGCACTCGTCCGGATGGATGTACAGCATGTCCGGCCCTTCGTAGATGCAATCCACGGGGCAAACGTCCACGCACGATCGATCCTTGACGTTGATGCAGGGCTCGGCGATGACGTACGACATTCCTTCTCCTGAGTGCGAAATGGCGGGCAATCGTCGGCGGCGAATTGCAAACCTAGACTGCGAGTTAGCTCAGTCAAGGGACTTCCAAGTATCCAAGATACTTATAGGTATCTAGAATAGCTCTGCGATGACTTGCAACATCGGTCCCGATCAGTATCCTAGATACTCGTGGGAATCATTCACCAGCGCCGCAAAGCCGAAACCCGCGCGCTCCTCGTCGCCGCCGGGCTCGAGCTGTTCGCCGAGCGGGGCTTCGAGATCGTGACGCTGGACGAGGTGGCCCTCGCTGCCGGCTTCACGAAGGGCGCCATCTACCGGCATTTCCCGTCCAAGGGCGCCTTTCTCTTGGCGCTCTTCGAGCAATATGCTGCCGTTGCGCGAGCCGGGTCAGGCGCGCGGCAAGCCCAGTGGTTCATTCCACTCACCGTGCAGTTCGCGGCGCAGGCGACGCGCGATCCACTCCTGCGGCGTCGCTTGGCCATTGTTCTTTCTGAGGCTCCTGACGGGTCGACGGCCGACGGGCAGCTGCTCAAGGCGCTCGCGCGGATATGGCCCGGCTGATCGATCTCAGTCATGAGATCGAGGATGGGATGGTCACCTATCGGGGCCTCCCCGCGCCGGTGATCAGCGACTGGCTCAGCCGCGATGCCTCGAAGGCGCGGTACGGGGCGGGCACGACCTTCCAGATAGGCAGGATCGAGCTGCTCGCCAACACGGGCACGTACATCGACGCTCCGTTTCATCGGTATGAGGATGGTCGCGACGTCGCCGGATACGCGCTCGACATGGTCGCCGATCTGCCCGGCGTCGTCGTGCGGGTAACGGGTGAGCGCGGCCGCGCCATCGATGCTTCACGCTTCAGTACTTTCGATGTCACAGGGAAAGCCGTTCTCGTCCACACGGGCTGGGATGCGCATTGGCGCACCGATACCTACTCCGGCGGCCAACATCCATTCTTGACCCGCGAAGCGGCCGAGTATCTCGTCACGGCGAGAGCGGCGCTCGTGGGGATCGATTCGCTCAATATCGACGACGACAAGGACGGCAGCCGGCCGGCGCACACGGCCCTGTTAGGGGCAGGCGTGGCGATCGTCGAGCACATGGCCAACCTCGGCGCGCTGCCGGACGCCGGTTTTCACTTCTACGCGGTGCCGCCGCGGGTGAAGGGGATGGGAAGCTTTCCCGTGCGCGCGTTTGCACGGCTCCCTGGCTAAATCCTATTTTGGTGTATGAGCACCCTGGTCGCTGCTCTCTTCCTGGTCGGATTCTTCCTCGTCGTCCTGCCGCTCGTCACCTGGTTGCTCCTAGGCGACGATTCCATGCCGCGGTTCGAGCCCTTCGATGCGACTCGCCATCCTGCACCTACCGAGGTCGCGGGATTTCTTCGCGACAACGTCGCGGGTCTCGAGGGCGATCGGTTCCGGCAGGTCGCTGACTTGGTGCGCGTGAGAGCCGGATCCTTCAACATGGTGACTCGCGTCGCGATGCTGCAGCATCCCGACGGCGAGACGGCGACGATCGCGATGGTCTATTCCGCGAAAACGGGCACGGCATTGCCGATGGTGGAGTTCACGGCGGAGCTTCCGGACGGACGCATCTTCGACGTCAGCAACTCCGTGACGGTTCCCATCTTCGCGCCACGCCCCGGTCACGAGGTCTATCGATTCCCCCAGGTCCGCGACCCACTCCGCCTGCACAAGGTTTTCCAGATTCTGCTGCGGCGGCGGTTCGGCTCGAGTACGCTGCGCCAGCGCGATGTCGCCACGGATCCCGCCCGTTTTCTCGCGGAAGTCATGGATGCGGAATATCGCGGGCAGATGGAGGCGGGTTACTACCGCCTGGACGAGAAGACGCGGCGGTGGCGGCCGACGCTGCGCGGGGCGTTTCTCATGGTCTGGAAGATGCTGCCGCCGTTCAAACAGCTCGCCAAAGCCGCAATGCGGCGTCGTGCGCGACGCGAGCTCGCTGAGATTGGAATGGAAGGCCCCGACGCCCGACCCGTTGCGGCGGTAACGACGGTCACGCCCCAACCCGACACGGCGAGCGCCGACGCGCCGCCGCGCGAGGGCCCGCTCGACGTTGTTCTGGGTTTGGGCGGGATCGTGCTACTCATCGCCGGGATGTTCTTCGTGAGCCGCTGGACCCACAGTCCGACGGCCGGAGTGGCCGTCTTGCTCGTCCTCGGTCCCCTTGGGCTGTGGCTGTGGGTTCGGTGGTCGGCGGTCGCGCGCGCGCAGAAGGCTGGCGGCGATCCGCTGGCCATCGCGCGCGCCCGCAGCGCGGCGAATCGCGGTGCGCTGCCCCTGCTGGGCATGGGCGTGTTGCTGGTGAGTCTGATGGGATACCGCGAGTACCAGAGGCAGCTGCCGGCGCTGATCGTTCCCGGGGATTTCGACAGGGCCGTCGCGACGCTGGGGCAGCTTACGGGGCACGAGGTCTCGCGGCTCGAGGGACACGACGATGTCTACGTCGTTCGCGTGCCGGTGCGATGGGCAAACCGCTACCTCAGCGCGGCGTCCGACAAATTCGCTGCACGGGCGTTCTTTCTGTCGCGCTTCGATCGAAACTTCCGCAACGACACGAGCTCCGTGCGCCTGGTGCTCGTCCCCACGATCGATCCCTCTGCGGTCGTTCGCCGCATTGGAACGCAGGGAGAGCGCGACGAGCGGACGACCGATGACATCCTCTCCGGGCTGCGAGCGCTGAACGCGGAGTATCCGTTCGAGCTCCGCAACGCCGGCACGGACTGGGTGCGCGGCGCGTTTCGCGGCAAGCTCTCAGATCTGAGCGGCGTCGCTCGGCGCGTGACTGCCCTGTGCCCGCGCGTACTGGCCGAGGATTTTGGAGGGGACACCGCGGAAATGGAGCGTCGCATCGGACGTTCCGGCATCTTTATCTGCCGGTGGCGCTAAGTTCCACGAGCGACCTCGCTCGCCTGGTCGGTCCTGCCCTGGCGTTGGCTGGGCTTCTCGTATTCATCCAGATCTCGAGCTATGTGCGAATGTTGTTCGCCATCCGAGCGACGCCGGTACCACGTCCGCAGTTCTCGCCCTACAACGCGACAGATGATTGGACCCCGCTCGAGCGGCGCGATGCGATTGCGGAGTCTGTGACAGCCCTCGGCCTGGAAGGATTCCAGCTCGTGATGGATGTGTTTTGGGAAAGCCCGAAACGGCGACTCGTGGTGCTGAGCAACGACGCCACCGGTGAATACGCCGCGCTCTTGAGTAACACGTTCAGCGGCGGCCGCGGCGCGCTCACGCTCTCCATTACCTGCGAGTTTGCCGATGGTCGCGAGTTGAGTGTTGACGATTCGTCGAGCAGCGTGCTTCCAGCGTCGCCACAGCTAACAAGGTGGCAGCTGCCAATGGCGCATCCGCCCGCGCGCTTGCTTCGGGCGTTTCGGTATCTGCTGGGCCGTGATTTTCCCGGGCTCCATCCGACGATCCGTGACGTGAATCTCACGATCGAAGAGCGGCTTCGACGGTCCATGGTGCGCGAAACCACGCACTGGATAGTGGCGGGCTACTACGCCATGGATGAGCGCACCGGCACGCCGTTCCCCACATGGAGCGGGGCGATGCGCATGATCGCCGTCGCCGCTTTTCCCCTGGGCCCGCTCAAGCGACGGGGGATCCGGCGAAAGGCGGAGGCGCTATTGGCGGAGGCGGAACGCGTTCCGTGGGGGCATCACCGGATGCAGCCCAGATAGCGACATCAATTCGCCACCGCGCGCACGACGTGCGTCAGCCCATGCACCACCCGCGCCATGCGGTCGTAGTCGAGCTTGTCCGGCGTGTCCTGCGGGGTGTGGTAGAATGGATTCCGATAGGGCGCCGTGTCGGTGATCATGATGGCCCGATAGCCTTCCTTCCAGAATGACCAATGATCCGACCACCAGACGCCC
>QHTY01000148.1 GCA_003220985.1 Gemmatimonadota bacterium | reverse complement strand
CCACGATGTGGGACGTGCTCTCCTGGGGCGGCGAAACGCAGGCGCTGATCTACAATCCCCGCACCAAGAAGGTCATCGCCGTCAACGCGCTCGGCGTGGCGCCGACGGGAGCGACCGCCGACTTCTATCGGTCCAAGGGGATGCGCTTCCCACCGGAGTATGGCCCACTCGCGGCCATCACCCCCGGCACCCCCGGCGGACTCATGGTCATGCTCGCCGAGTATGGCACGCTCAGCCTGCGGGAGGTGCTCGAGCCGGCGATCCGCATGGCGGACGGTTATCCCATCGAGGAGGAGACCGCGAATTCGATCGAGCGAAACAAGCGCT
>QHTY01000079.1:1834-14488 GCA_003220985.1 Gemmatimonadota bacterium | reverse complement strand
CCGGGCTGCCGTGAATGCGATGACGACGAGGATCGCGGCGCGCCAGGTCACCGGCTGCCCGTACGATGCGACGACGACGCCCAGCAACGCGAACGGCAACGCGAAAATCGTGTGCGGGAGCTTGACGAAGTTGACATAGCGGACGAGGAGCGACTCGCCGCGGAACGTCTGCCCGTCACCGTGCGTCGTGCGTGGTGCGTCGTGCGTGGGGTTCATAACTCGATCCCGAGCTCCTTCCACATCGCATCCACTCTCTGCTTCGTCACAGGATCCATCACAATCTTGTTCGGCCAGTCGCGCGTGAACCCTTCTTCCTTCCACTTTCGGGTCGCATCGATTCCCATTTTCGATCCGTACGTGAAGCCGCGGCTGGAGTGGTCGAGCACGTCGATCGGCCCCATGGTAAAGCGCACGTCGCGTTCCGGATCGATGTGATTTAGCGCCACCCACCAGGCTTCCTTGGGATCGCGCACGTTCACGTCTTTGTCGAGCACGACGATGACCTTGGCGAGCGACATCAGCCCCTGCCCCCACAGCCCGCTCATCACTTTGTACGCCTGCCCTGGGTACTGCTTGTCGATGCTCACGAACACGAGGTTGTGAAAGATCCCCTCGGCCGGCATGTGCAGATCGACGATTTCGGGAATGGTGAGGCGCAGCAGCGGCAGGAAGATCCGCTCCGTGGCGTGGCCGAGGAAATAGTCCTCCATGGGCGGCCGGCCCACGATCGTGTGCGGCCAGATGGGATCGTCGCGGAACGTCACGGCGGTGACGTGCACCTTGGGATAGTAGTCTGCGAGCGAATAGAACCCCGTGTGGTCGCCGAACGGGCCCTCGAGTACCAGCTCGTCGCGCGGGTCGATGTGCCCCTCGATCACGATCTCAGCCTCCGCGGGGACGTCGAGATCCGACATGACGGCTTTGGCGAGCTGGACGGGCTCGCCGCGCAGGAAGCCGGCGAACAGAAACTCATCGATCGTCGGTGGGAGCGGCGCCGAGGCGGCATAGACGCTCGCCGGGTCGCCGCCCAGCGCGATCGCCACGGGCATCGTCTCGCCACGCTCCGCCATCGTGCGCCAGTGCGCCGCGCCGACCTTGTGGCGTTGCCAGTGCATGGCCAGCGTGTTCTTGCTCAAGACCTGCACGCGGTACATGCCCACATTCCTGACTCCTGACTCCGGATCCTTCGTAATGACTCCGCCGAGTGTGATGTAGGGCCCGCCGTCTTCGGGCCAGCAAATCGGCACCGGAAACTGATTGAGGTCGACGTCCGAATCTTTGAGGACCGTGCTCTGGGAGGCTGGACGGCCCACCGTCTTGGGCGGGAACTTCGCGACCTCGGCGAGCCGCGGCAGCATCGCGAGCTTGCCAAGCAATCCTTCCGGCACCTTCATCGCGAGCAGCTCGGCGATGCGCGCGCCGACGTGGTCGAGGCACTCGACGCCGAGCGCGAGCGACATGCGCTTCTCTGAGCCGAACAGGTTCACCGCCACCGGGTATCGAGACCTGCCGCCGCTCGCCAGAATGGGCTGCGTGAACAGCAGCGCCGGGCCGCCGCCGGGCGACTTCATACAGCGGTCGGCGACTTCGGTGATTTCCTTGTCGACCGACACGGGACGGGTGACCTGCGTGAGATCGCCCGATTTGTCGATCGCGGTGACGAACTCCCGAAGATTATCGAGTGCCATGATGGACGGCGCAGATGCCGCCGGTCAGGCGCTCGAATCCCACGCGCGAAAACCCCGCCGCCACCATGCGCTGCGACAGCGCCTCGGGTTCCGGAAACGCGAGCACCGACTCTGGCAGGTAGGTATAGGCGTCTCTATGTTTCGACACGAGCCGGCCGATGGCGGGAAGAATCCGGCGAAAATAGAAGAGATAGATCGCGCGCAGCGGCGCGAATCGGGGCGTGGCAAATTCAAGGATCACGAAGCGCGCTCCCGGCTTCAGCACGCGTGCCGCTTCGCTCAAAGCCCTGTCGAGGTCGGCAACGTTGCGTACGCCAAATCCCACCAGGGCGCCGTCGAACCGCGCCGCGGGAAACGGCAGCGCCAGCACGTCGGCGGCGACGGGAACGGTCCGCGGCGCCTTATCCTTACCGCGCTCGAGCATCGGGACCACGAAGTCCGCGCCGATCACACGGCCGCGAAACCCGTCGCGGCGCGCCAACTCGGCGGCGAGATCGAGTGTGCCCGTGCAGAGGTCGAGATAGGTGCCGTCGGGTTTCGCTTCCCAGCCGAGTCGCGCGACGGCGGTGCGGCGCCAGGACCGATCCACGTTGAGGCTGAGCAGGTGGTTCAGGAAGTCGTAGCGCGGTGCGATCGCGGTGAACATGTCACGGACGTAGGCTGCGGAGCGACTCATAGGCGCGAAAGATAGGCCGGACCACCTGAGCGACGCCAGCGATCAGCAGGTCGTCGCGTGGGCAAAGCAGGGACATGACGCGGCATTTCGGGAGCTCGTGCGCCGCTATGAACGTCCGGTGTTTTCGCTGCTCTATCGGATGGTGCGCGATCGCGCGCTCGCCGAGGACCTCGCGCAGGAAACGTTCATCAAGGTCCTGAACGGCATCAAATCGTACCGGCCCGAGTTCAAGTTCTCGTCGTGGATCTTCAAGATCGCGAACAACGCGGCGATCGATCATCTCCGGCGCAAGAGCATCGACACGCTTTCGCTCGACGGCGCGCCGAGCGCCGAAACGCCGGAGCAGGTGCGCGCGACGTCGCTGCAGCTCGGCGACCGCGCGGAGAGCCCGCTGGATGAAGTCGAGAGCCGCGAGCTGGGCACCGCAATCGAGCGGGCCATCGCCCGCCTGCGGCCCGAGTATCGGTCGTGCATTATGCTACGTCACGTGGAGGGGTATTCGTACGAGGAGATCGCGGATACGCTCGACCTCCCCCTGGGGACGGTCAAAACCTATATCCATCGGGCCCGTAATGAATTGCGGGGTTATCTGGAAGATCGCCGGGACTGAAACCAGGGCCGAAACCAGGCCGTAGGACACCCAATGACTGACATCTCCATGCATCTCACGACCGACGAAATCGAGCTCTGGGCGCAGGGTCTGCTTCCCGCTGCCCGGGCCATGCACCTTGCTGATTGCTCCCTCTGCCGGACCGAAGCCGAACGCGAGCGCAAAGTCATTCTCGAGCTAGTCCAGCTTCCGAAGTTTGCGCCGAGCGCCGGGTTCGCGGACCGGGTGATGGCGCAGGTGAAGGTGCCGACGCCGTCGGGGGATTGGCAGGCCTAAGGCGATCGATCCAAGAGGAATGTAGGGGCGCAGCATGCTGCGCCCCTACTGCTTTCTATCTTCCCAACATGTCGGTTCCGCCGGTCGCGTGCCTTCGATCCGAAGTCCCACCGTTGCTCCGTCCCAAACACCACAACTGACACGACCGCGCGGATCGCGCGCGAGGGCGCGATAGCCTGGGCCCTCAACGGTGATCGAGACAAGGGAATCGATAGCGGTGAAGCCAAGACGTCGCAACCCGGCGACATCGCTCGAATAGCTGCGGTGCGCGATGTAATAGCGGCGCTCAGCCTGGACCACGGCGAACAGACGAATCTTGAGCTCGTTCGGGTCTGCGATGCGTGGCTCGAATGCGCTCGGCATGACGCTGCGAACGACGATCGCCCCAACCAGCCAGGCGCCCGTCAACAACGCGTCCAGCTCCGGACCCCACGATCCGGGAATTCCTCCCAGGACATTAGTCCCGCGCGCGAGTATCCCTGCACCCTCTGTCGATGTCCATCCCGCGCCGAGGTCGGCAATCGATATGGGACCGGCGCGACGAAACAGTTTCACGCTCCACCAGATGACCAGGACCGCGCCAATCCGAACACAAGACTCGGGACGGCGACGATCACGTACAGCGCGAGAAGCGCAATGAAGACACTCGCAATGCGCGTCCAACGCCGGATCCAGGGCGCGATTTCGTCGTTCGTTTTGCGTGACGACATCACGAGGTACGCAACGACCACACCGGCCAGCTTGACTGTAGCAGAGACCGTAATGAGGCTCACTCCCAACCCGAGAATCTTTGCGTTGGGCCACGCATACCCACCCGTCACGGTTGAGCCCAATCCGAGCCAGATCAACACGTCACAAAGGCGTAGGAAACCTTCCAAACGCCTTTCGCCCTCGCTTGTCTTCAGCGGATCCCAAGTTTTTACGCTCGTCATGCACGCACCTCCGCGCCGACGCCCAACCCCAACATCCGCGTCGCACTGCCGTCGCGCACCGCGATCTCTACCGTACCCCCAGAGCCCGTAAACGCCAGCAGCGCCCCCGCTGCGACGTCCGCGAACGTACGGCGCAGCGGACCCACGTCTACGCCTCCGACCTGAATGCTGGCTCCGGGCTTCAGGGCGTTGGGTGCAATGTTCGAGACCAGCGTCCCGAAGCGATCGACATGGAGCACTTCACCCACGACCGCATCTCCGTCGGTCTTCGGAATCGGCAACGGCAAATAGAGCGGATCGGTAATTGCCGAGCCCAGGGACTCGAACGATCCCCCGTTCGCCAGCACGCCCGCGGCGGGCGCAAAGACGTCGCGGCCATGGAACGTCGGCGCCGCTTCCGGGAGCACCGGGATGGAGATGAATGTCGCATTCAAGGACAAGAAGGAAAGCAGCCCGTTGTCCGGGGCCAGAAAGTACCGACCAAATCGCGTTGCCCCGAGCACTCGCCGCTCCGTTCCAACGCCCGCGTCCACCACGGCGACGTAAATCGTGCCTTCGGGAAAGAACATCCAGGTCCGGCTGAGGATGTACTGTGCGGCACGCACATCGCCGGGCGACACATCATGAGTGATATCGACCAATGTGGCCTTCGGCGCGTACGTCGAAAGCACGCCCCTCATCTCCGCCACGTAGCTGTCGACGGTGCCGAAGTCAGAAAGCAGCGTGACGATCGTCATGGCTCAGACCCTGACGGCATGCCAGCGCCCGGCCTTCCAGAAGACAATCATGGCGATCCCGCGCGAGATCGCGGTGACACTCAACGCGAGCCAGATACCGAGCAGACCGATGCCCCGCGACCACCAGGCGCCCAGCGGAATGCGCATCGCCGTCAAGCTGGTGCTCACGATCTGTGGCCAGAACGTGTAACCCGCCCCCGCCAATGCGCCTTCGAGAATCAACTCGAAACTCTGCCCGATCTGCGCGAATGAGATCACGCGCAGGTACAGTACGCCATCCTTGATCACCTGCGCATCGTGGGTGAACAGTGCCACGAGACGCCCGGGGATCAGCAGAAACGCCACGGCCGTGGTCACGGTGACCACCAGGCAATAGCCGACAGTCAGCCGTACGGCCTCCCGCGCCCGTGCTTCCTGCCGTGCGCCGAGATTCTGGCCGACGAGTGCGCTGGCCGCGAGCGCAAAGCCGCTGATCGCGATAAAGCCGAGCCCTTCCATCTTATGGCCCACGCCCAGGGCCGCGAGCGCCGGCGTACCGAACCGCGACGTGAACCGCGTGAGCCACATATAGATGATCGACAGAAGCACGCCCGCTAACGACAATGGCGCGCCGATGCGTATGATCGTCGGGATCGCCCGCCAATCCGGCGCCGCGACCCGGACCAGGCCGCGCCGCAGCGCGATGACCAATCCGAGCAGGAACCCGCCGCCGCGCACCATCACCGACGCCAGTGCCGCACCCTCGACGCCGAGCCGCGGGAACGGGCCCACGCCGGCGATGAGCAGCGGATCGAGCGCGATGGAGACGCCCACGGAGCCCGCGAGCATCAGGAAAGGTGTTCGGGTATCGCCCGAGGCACGGAACGTGGCCTCGATGGCGAAGAATCCGAACACGAGCGGAGCGCCGAGCAACCAGGTGGAGAGATACGCGTGCCCGAGTGTGGCGACCTCGGGCGGCACCGTCATGACGCGAAACATCGTGCCGGCCGCCGACCAGCCGACGATGCTGACGCCCACACCCGCGAGCAGTGCGTAGACCACGGCGGCCGCGGCGACGCGCGCCGCGCGCTCCGGGTGTCCCTCGCCATGCCGGCGCGCGGCGACCGCGATCAATCCGATCTCGACCATCTCGCCGAGACTGAGCGCCACCCAGATGTAGAACCCCGCCGTCGAGACCGACGCGAGCGCCGCCGGTCCGATGAGCCGACCCACCCAGATGCTGTCGATCAGGTTGAAGGAGAAATGGCAGGCCATCATGGCGACGGCGGGCGCGGCGAGCCGCAACACGACCGGCCGCAGCGGGCCGGTCGTGAGGGACCCGCCCGACGGGGGAGGGGCTGAGGCTATGTCCGGTGGATTAGCGGCCGTAGCGTGCTACCAGCACGAGCGCGTCATCGTTGCCCTTCACGTGGCGGGTGATGACGGAGTCGGCGATCTCCTGCGGGCTATTGGAGAGCACCAGCGTCTCGGCGAATCCATCCTTGATGCCGTCGGAGAAGAGAATCACGGTGTCGCCCAGGGCGAGCGATACCGAGCGCGTCGTGGGATGCGCCGGCTCAGCGCCGATGAATCCCGCGTTCGGCACGAGGGAGATGCGCGAGGGACGATTACCGAGATCGGCGCGCAACAGGACACCGCCGACATTGCCGACACCCAGCCACGCCATCGTCGCTCCCTGCGGATCGAGGTACGCGAGCCCGAGGACGACACCGCGCAGTCCGACCAGCGCTTCATGACAGCGGCGGACCAGGTCGCTGAGCGGCTCGCGGGAATAGCGGTCGAGCGCGCCGACGGCGGCGTGCGCGGCCGACGCGGCTTCCTGGCCATGACCCAGCCCGTCGACGACCGCGACGAGCGTTCCGTTCCCCACACGTTTGATGAGACACAGGTCGCCCGATTCCGTCTGCCCCGGCAGCGGCAGCGTGGCGAACGCCGTGTCGATTTTCAAATGGCCCGCCGCCACTTGGCCATGGTGATCGTCGTACCACGCCCCACCACCGAATCGACCTCGAACTCGTCCATGAGTCGCTTGGCGCCGGGCAGCCCGGCGCCGACCCCGTGGGACGTCGAGTAGCCGTACTGCATCGCGCGCTCGATGTCGGGAATCCCCGGGCCCTGATCGATCGCGACGACGGACACGCCCTGGCGATCCCCGTTCTGGACGAGACTCAGGATGATCTCGCCCTTCTTGGCGTACATCAGGATGTTGCGGGCGATTTCGGAGATGGCGGCGGCAATGACGGTCTGTTCGCCGCTCGAGAATCCCGCGACGGCGGCTAGCGCTCGGCCCTGTTGTCGGGCCTCAACGACATCGACGTCCGCGGCGATTGGCAGTCGTAGCTCTTCACCCACGGCTGCTCGGCTTCTTGGGCTTCGATTCCACGACGCGCTCTTTGGTGCGGCCGTCGAGGAAGGCGAGACCTTCTTCGAGGTCCAGCACGGTGGCCACGCCCTTCAGCGTCCACCCGAGCTGGACCATCGCGAACGCGACGTCGGGCTGGATGCCGACGATGACCGTCTCGGCGCCGCGCAGGCGTGCCATATGCGTGATGTCACGCAGCGTGCGTACCGCGAACGAGTCCATGACGTCGAGCGCCGTGACATCGACGATCACGCCGCGGCAGCGCGAGCGCCCGACCTGGGCGATCAGCGCCTCGCGAAGATGGGAGAGATCGGCGTCAGTGAGGGCAGACTGAATGGAAGCGATGAGATACTGCCCCTGCCGCAGTATTGGTACTTCCACAGCGTCCTCCGCGGGCGCGGGTGGGGGGGGCTAGCGGGTGAGTTCCATGCCAGGTTCGCGACCGGCTTGGGGCCCGGGCATCGCGGCACGGTCGGCGAGCAACCGCTCCGCCTCTTCGATACCTCCCTGCAGGTCGCCGACCGTGGCCATTTCGCTCAGGTCGACGCCGATGGTCACGAGCGTCTGCGCAATTTCGGGCGACAGCCCCGTCACGATGACGGTGGCACCGAGCAGGCGCGACGCCTCAACCGTTTGCACCAAGTGGTTCGCGACACCGGAGTCCATCGCCGCCACACCGGTCACGTCGATCACGACGACCTTGGCGCGATTGGCCCGAATCGCACGCAATAGCTGTTCGGTCAACTGCCTGGCGCGCTGCGGATCGATGACGCCGATGATGGGCAGAATGAGGAGCCGCTCACGCACCTGTAGCACCGGCGTGGACAGCTCCCGGATCGCTTCCTGTTGCTGGCGGATGATGCGCTCACGCTCTTCCACGAATCCGACGGCCACCGTGTTCGCGATGCGGTTCGCCGCGGGTTCGTAGGAGTCGAGAATCCGGTTCAGCTTTTCGACATTGTCCTGGTATTTATTGAACAGCGAGCGGGCGAGCACGTCACGCAGCAGGAGCACGATTCCGACGACTTCATCCGTTTCGACCCCTCGCGGGATGATGCGCTCGGACAGTCGCCGGGAGTACGCTTGCAGGGCTTCGAAGGTGCCGGTCTCGAGCGCTTCCACGTAATTGTCGTAGACCGCGGTCGCTTCGGCGAAGATTTCCTCTTCCGTCATGGCCGTCAGCAGCTCGGCGCGCGTGATGCGGCGGGCCCATTCCTCGCGCAACTGCGTGCGGTTTTGCCGCAGGTGCGCGACCAGCTCCCGCAGCAGCCCGGCCGACGACTCGGTCAGCGCTCCCTGGGGATCCGACGCGCGCGTCGATACGCTCATGCTTTTCTTGGTGTCCATAGCTCGAAAACTATGGGTGGCCGGTTAGGGAGCAAGCCCTACGGCCCTGGTTTTGCGACGTTCCTTGGTCTCGTACAGGGCGATATCGGCCGCGTTGAGTAGTGCTTCGACGGTTTCGCCGTGACCGGGGTACACTGCTACCCCGACACTGATCGACAAGTTCGGCTTTTCGGCATCCGTGGCCAGCCGGTCCGCCACGCCCCGGGCCACGTGCCAGGCGGCCGCCTCGCCGGTCTCCGGCAGGACGAGCGCGAATTCATCCCCGCCGTAGCGCGCCGCGGTGTCCGTCCCCCGGCAGGAGCCGAGCAGCGCCTCGGCCACGCGGCGGATCGCCAGGCTCCCCGCGAGGTGGCCGTGGCGGTCGTTGATTTGTTTCAGGCCGTCGAGGTCGAGCAGCACGACGGCGAACGGCTGCCCGGTCCGCCGCGAGCGTTTGATCTCGCCCTCGAGCGACTGCACCAGGTGGCGGTGATTGGCGAGTCCGGTCAACGGATCGGTGACGGCAAGCTCTTTCCACGTGCCTTGCAGCTCGCGCTGCACGGCGACGACCGCGGCCAGCACGAGACTCGTCACGGCAGTGATGCCCGTCCAGACCTGCAGCAGCACCAGCCGTTCATTCGCGGTGTAGATGGAGAACGGACCCACACCCTGCAGCGTGCGCCCGATGGCGATCGCGGAAACAATCACTATCGCGGCCGTCGCCTCGCGCGGGTTAAAGCGGAAGGCGACCCAAATCAGCACCGGCCAGAGCAACACCGTGAGGGGATAATGGCGTGAGGGAAAGAGCCCGCCGAACATCGCGAACGTCACCAGGGCGGTGACGGCGGCGAGCGCGAGTGCTTCCAAGAACTGCGCGCGATTCCAGCGGGGGGCCGGCTTGACGCCGATCCACAGAATCAGCGCGGGAGCGATGACGATGTCGCCCACGGCATCGCCCAGCCACCATGTGAGCCAAACGCGCGGCGCATCGGCCCACGACATCAGGCCGCCGAGCGCCAGCGAGCTCACTCCGATCGATGCGGAGACGATGGTACTGACGAGTGCCGCCAGCGCCGTGAACCGGAGGATGTCGCCGACGCGATCGAAGACGCGCCCGCCCCGCGCGAACCGGTTGACGAGGTAGGAGCCGAGCAGTCCCTCAGCGGTATTGCCGATCGCGATCCCGATGGACGGCAGCGCGCCGCCGGTAGTCGTGACGTTCGCGAGGAACGCGGCGCCGAGAATTGCGGGCCACACGCGGTACCCGAGCAGGACGAAGGCCGCCAGGGCGATGCCGGCCGGGGGCCAGACCGTGGTGACGCTGCTGTTGATGTAGGCGAATCGCAACCCGAGCTTCGCGGCGAAGAAATAGACCGCGGCCAGGCCGAAGAGCAGGAGCAGACGGCGTACGGATTGGCTCATCCGGCCTAACCTAAAAGAGGGATTCGCAACAGTTCAAACTTCACTCCTACGATCGCTGGCCCGATCCGTGGCGCCAAATACGTTATGTCGGAGGAGGGAGGTGGACCGTGCCCTGGACCATTGGCCCCGACGAGCGCGACGGCGTGATGGCCGCGCCAGCCACGCCCATTCGCGTGCTGGTTGTCGAAGACGACCGCGTGATCCGCGACGTGTTGCTCGACGCCGGTCTCGCGAACGGCGAAAGCTCCCTCATCATGAAGGCGATTCGCTCCGCGGGTACGGTTCGGCTCACGAAGCGGGAACGAGAGATCAAAGAGTTGATCGAGGCGGGACTGGGCAACAAAGAGATCGCACAGCGGCTCAACATCGCCACCAACACCGTGAAGAGTCACGTCCACAACATGCTCGGCAAGCTCGCCGCGCTCGTGCCCCCCGATCGGCGGTCGGGCAATCGCGGGCGGCGATCCTCCCGCTTCAGCTGACGTCCGCGCGGGCACCTCGAGCAAGAATCGCTGAAACACGGGATTGCGGGGATAGCGCGCGGCCAGTCCCTCGACGTATCCGCGCGCCTCACGCTCCAGCACGGCCCGACCCGCCGGATCGCGCGCCGCTTCGCGTATCAAGGCCGCGGCAAGCACCCACGTGCCCTCGACGCGTGCCAGGTCGCCATCGTGCGCGGCGCGACGCATGTACCGGATTCCCCGCTCGGCGTTGCCGCCGCCCAGGCCGATGAGGCGCGCGAAAATTCTCGCAACGGCGCCGGCGCGCGCCAGGCCGTAATCGTACACGCCCAGGCCCAGGTAACAGTCCGCGCAGGTCGAATCCACCGCCAGCACTCGCCGATAGATGTCGCGCATCGCCTTCGCGTCTTTGGCCGCACTATAGCCGTGGCCATGCTCCTCGCGCTGGCGCGCGCGATAACCGAGCGCGGTCGCGAGCCAGAGCTCTCCCGGCTTGCCGGCCGCCCCCGCGCGCGCGAGCGCGACGCCCAGGAGCGAGTCGATGCGTTGGAGCTCGAAGTCGGCGGAGTCCTTGGCGGACGCCCACCAGATGTACGCGCCGGCCTGGAACACGAGGGGCGCGGGATCGCTGGTATCGCGCGCCGCCAGCTCGGCGAAATATCTCGCGGCGCCGGCAAAATCCCCGCCGTAGAGCGTGTCCAAGCCCGCGCGCAACGCTCGGAGGGCCTCGGGGTGTGGAGCCCGCGAGTTGGAAGAACCGGGAAGCGCGAGCGCGCTCTGCAGCACCAGCACAACCGCGACGAGGGCCTGCACGTCAGCGGGGCGCGGCAGTAATCGGAAGCGCCGGCGCCAAACCCGCCGTACGGGCGGCGACGGTCCGGGCCAGCTCGCGCAACGCCATGCCCGCCGGCGACTCGGGCTGGCTGACGACGATCGGCTCACCGCGATCCGCCAACTCCGCCATGCCCGCCTGCAGCGGAATCTGCCCCAGCAGCGGCACGCCGAGCTCGGCGGCCAGGCGGCTGCCGCCACCGGCGAGGAAGATGTCGGACCGCGCGTGGCAATCGGGGCAGACGAAGTAGCTCATGTTCTCCACGATCCCGACCACGCCGACACCGACGCGCTCGAACATCTTCGCCCCCCGGAGCGAATCGCCGACCGCCATCTCCTGCGGCGTCGTCACGATGATCGCGCCGTGCAGGCGCACGATCTGCGTGAGCGAGAGCTGCGCGTCACCGGTGCCGGGCGGCAAATCGACCAGAAAATAGTCCAGCTCCCCCCACGCCACATCTTTCAGGAATTGCGTGATGATCTTCATGATGATGGGCCCGCGCCAGATCGCGGGCGCATCCCGCTCCACGATGAACCCGAGTGACATGAGCTTCACGCCGTGCGCCTCGAGCGGCTGGATCTTGCCGCCTTGGACTTCGGGCTTGGCGTTTGCGCCGAACATGCGCGGGATGTTGGGCCCGTAGATGTCGGCGTCCATGAGTGCCACGCGATGCCCATCGCGAGCCAGCGCGGCGGCGAGGTTTGCCGACACGGTAGACTTGCCGACACCGCCCTTGCCGCTCGAGATCGCCAGCACTTTGCCGAGCGACGGCATCTCGTCGGGCGTGGGCGGCGGGGGCGGCGGGGGGGGCGTCGGAGCGGCGGGGCGGCCGGATGGTCCGGACGCCTGGCGTTCCCCAGCGCCGGCAGAATCGACGACCTTCATCTGTACGCCGCTCACACCCGGGACGGCCGCGGCGGCTTTCCGCGCCTGCCGCGCTAACGAGCCGGGGTCCTCTCTGGTGAGCACGAACGTGAACGTAACGGCCCCGCTGGGATCCACAGTGACCTCGCGCACCATTCCCGCCGACATAATGTCACGGCCGTGGCGCGGGTTGATGACTGCGGCCAGCGCCTGCTCGACCTGGGCCTTGAGACCGGTCGTGCTCACGTGGATTGGCCCCCGCCCCCGTTGGTCAGAAAGCGGCGCGCCGCGTTCAGGACCTTTGCTTCGACATCCGCCATCGTGCCGGGCAGCGACGCACCCGCCGCGCGGTGGTGACCACCGCCGCCGAACTGGTGCGCCAGTGCCGCCACGTCGACCTCGCCCATCGAGCGGAACGAGACCTTGATGCGGCCGCTGCCGATATGCCGGAACAGTAACGCCAGACGG
>QHTY01000079.1:0-1823 GCA_003220985.1 Gemmatimonadota bacterium | reverse complement strand
AATTCCACGATTCCATCGAGATCATCGGCCGTGACGTCATGACGGCGCAACGCGTCGGCGGGCACGCTGACCCACGCCAGCCCGACGTCGGGCTCCACGACCAGCGTCTGCAGCACTTCGGCGAGCAGGCGCACGCGCCCTTCGGGCGCGCTGGCGTATACCGATGCATAAATCGCCTCGGGATCGACGCCGCGCTCGAGCAGTGCGGCCGCCACGCGCAACGCGCGCGCGGTGGTGTTCGAGAACCGGAATCCCCCGGTATCGGTCAGCAATCCCACGTACAGCGCTTGCGCGACTTCAGCCGTGACCGGCCAGTCCGCTACCGTGGCAAGATCGAACACCAGCTCGGCGGTGGCAGTCGCGTCCGGTGCAATGAGCGAGGGCCCGGCCGGCAGCTTCACCGGGCTGACGTGGTGATCGATGCACACAAACGGGGGCTCTCGCTTGCTGATGACGGCTGCCAGGCTGCCCAGCCGACTGAGGTCGCCGATGTCGAGGGATGCGACGACGTCGGCGCGCTCGATCTCGCGCGCCGCGCCGTCACTCGCATCTGCTCCGGGAGGAACCAGGAAGTGGAAGCGATCGGGAATAGCGGTGGGATTGGCGATGCTCACCGAAATGCCGCGGTCGCGCAACAGGTGCCACAGCCCGATTTCGCTCCCGACGCCGTCCCCGTCGGCGTTCACGTGCGTCGTCAGCACGACGTGCCGGGCGCTCGTGAGCGCCGCCACCACATCGCGGGCCGCCTGCGCGCGCGCCGGCGGAACGGGAACGACGTTCGGGTTCATCGTGAAAAGATAACCGGCTGGTCACCGGCCTTCATCAACAGGCTGAAGCACACCCTTCAGGGTGTGAATCTTACCGCCGCGGCTGGCCTCGCATGCCGCCTGGGACAGCTGCCGCACCCCCTCCAGACGCCAGTTCACGCTGCAAGCGGCTGTGCTTGCGACTGTACCCGAAGTAGATGCTGAATCCGATCAGCAGCCACACGATCAAGCGAATCCACGTGTCCGCCGGGAGGGTCGCCATCAGTCCCAGACAACAGACGACTCCCGCAATCGGGACGAACGGGACCCAGGGCGTCCGGAACGGGCGGTCGAGATCGGGACGCTTCTTACGGAGAATCCACACGCCGGCGCAGACCAGCACGAACGCGAGCAGGGTGCCGATGTTGACCAGCTGACCGAGCAACTGCAGCGGCAGGAGGCCGGTCGCGAGCGTCACGGCCACGCCGGTAAAGATCGTCGAGAGGTACGGCGTCCGGTATTTGGGATGGACGGCGCTGGCCCATGTACCGAGCAGGCCGTCGCGCGACATCGAGTAGAACACGCGCGACTGGCCGAGCAACATCACGAGGATGACCGAGCCGAGCCCGAGCACGGCACCGATGTCGATCGCGATCCGGACCCACTCCGGTGCGCCGACCTTTTGCATCGCGTAGGCCACCGGCGCTGCGACGTTGAGCTCCTTGAATGGCACCATGCCGACGAGAATCGCGGAGACGATGATGTAGAGCAGCGTGCAGACGAACAGTGAGCCGAGAATGCCGATCGGCATGTCCTTCTGCGGATTCTTGGCTTCCTGCGCCGCCGTCGAGACGGCGTCGAATCCGATGTACGCGAAGAACACCAGGCCCGCGCCACGCAGGACGCCCGACCAGCCGTAGGTGCCCCACTCACCCGCGTTCGGCGCGATGAGCGGATGGTAATTGGCGGGGGTGATGTGGCCGAGTCCGACGGCGACGACCAGGAGGATGATCGTCACCTTGAGGATGACGATGAAGTTGTTGACGGTCGCCGATTCCTTGATGCCGATGACGAGGA
>QHTY01000078.1:12791-21905 GCA_003220985.1 Gemmatimonadota bacterium | reverse complement strand
CGGGCCATATCGACGAGATCGGCCTGCAGGTCACACACATCGACGAGGAAGGTTTTCTCTATTTCAGCGGCATCGGAGGGTGGGATTCCCAAGTTCTCGTGGGGCAGCGCGTGTTGCTGCTCACGCGCAACGGGCCCGTGCACGGCGTGGTAGGCAAGAAGGCGGTGCATCAGCTGAAAAAGGAGGATCTCGACCGGGTCACCAAGGTGATCGACTTGTGGATCGACATTGGCGCCGCCAGCCACGATGAAGCCGTGCACCGCGTGCGCGTCGGCGACGCGGGTGTGCTGGACAGCCGGGTCGAAGAGTACCCCAACGGCCGCATCGTCTCCCGTAGTCTGGACAACCGCATTGGCGCGTTCGTTGCGGCCGAGGCGCTGCGCCGCTTGGCGGCACAGCGGCCGAAACACGCGGCCGTGTTCTCCGTGGCCTCGACGCGCGAGGAGATCGCCTGGACGGGGAGCGGCGCGCGGACGAGCGCGGTCGGCATCGAGCCCGACGTCGCGGTCGTCATCGATGTCACGCACGCGACCGATTACCCCGGCGCGGATAAGAAGCACTCGGGCGACCACAAGCTCGGCGGTGGCATCGTCTTGAGCCGCGGGTCCTCGGTGAGCGCGGTGGTGTTCGACATGCTGGTCGAGTGCGCAGAGCAGGCGGAGATCCCGTACACCATCCAGGCAGCGCCGCGCGACACCGGAACCGATGCCGATGCGATCTATAACGCCATGCGCGGCATTCCGACCGGGCTCGTGAGCGTCGCCAACCGCTACATGCACAGTCCAAACGAGATGGTAGCGCTCGAGGACCTCGATCGCGCGGCGGATCTGCTGGCAGCGTTCGCGCGAAAGCTGGAGCCCGGAACGGATTTTGTCCCGAAATAGACCTAAAAAAAAGGGCCCCGGCGAAACTGCCCGGAGCCCTGAGTTGGTCAGGAGTTTTGCGACAAGCCTACGGCACCTGCAACTGCTCGCCGAAATTGTTCACGGACCACGTCATGAACTGACTGTTGAACATGAACGTGTAGCCGGCTCCACTACAGCCTGAGCCACCCACCGGTAGCGTCTGATTATACGGGCCCTGTCCGGCGGGAGGGGCGCCGAGGCACACGCTATACGTCGTGTTGCCGAGGTTCTGGAAGATGAAGCTCCCGTCGCTAAGCGACGAGGTGCTGGCGATAACCTGGCCGTTCCAATAGAGGTTGACGGTCCAGCCCTCGATGCCCATCTCACTCGAGAAGACGTCCTGTCTCCCGTCGCCATCGAGATCCTCGAACACCACGCCCCGCGCCTGATGCGGCCCAGACGGCGGGCTTGAAGGCGGAGGAGGCGGCGGCGGTGGCGGCGGCACCGGAGCCGGAGGCGGCGGCGGTGGCGGCGGCACCGGAGCCGGAGCCGGAGGCGGCGGCGGTGGCACCGGAGCCGGAGGCGGCGGCGGTGGTGGCGGCACTGGCGCCGGAGGCGGCGGCGGCGGTGGCGGCAGCGGAGCCGGAGGCGGCGGCGGTGGCGGTGGCAATGGCGCCGGAGGCGGCGGCGGCGGCGGTGGCAATGGCGCCGGAGGCGGCGGAGGCGGAGGTGGTGGCGGCACCGGAGTCGCCGGGCACTTCTTCGCCTGGCCCGGAGGCACGTGACCGCTCTGCCCAGCAGTCGCAGCCGTCACCTTGCAGGCATTGGCGCTGTTGCCACGTCCCTGCGCGGCGACCGCGACGAGCGGCAACGCCGAGAGGGCGAGCAACGCGAAGACTACGCGAACAACTTTCATGATCTCTCCTGACCGAAGAGGTCCTAGGGTACACGAACGCACCGACGACACGGGCAAGAACCGCACCCATTTCAGCGGTCACATGACAAGCCAATATCTGACAATTGTTTACGTGGCTACTACGGAGCGGAATTCGGCCGTGCTTCCGTCGTGATATTTGACGTTGCAAAACGCCGTTTTACTTGCAATCTGCAAGTGACATTAAGGCAGCAAAAGCTGCCTATTTTCGTTTCAAATCCGCCAGCGCTGAATGCGCGGCCGCGCGCACCTCCTTGTCACCGTCGTCCGTCAACCCCTCGAGCGTTCCGATGGCCGCTGGTGTCGCGGCGAGGCGCAACGCTTCGACCGCCATCGCCCGCAGCGCGGCCGGCCTGCGGCCAAATAAGCGGCCGCCGGGCTGCGCGAACTTGATAAGCGCTTGCACCGCCGACGCGCTCCCGATGCGTCCGAGCGCGAGGATCAGCTCGCGTTCGACGCCCTCGTCTTCTTCCTCTTCCATCGCGGCGACGAGCGGCATCGCGAGCGCGCTCGATTTCCGGCCAACGCCGAGGGCCGCCTGCATGCGCACCTCGGGTGATTTATCCCGCAGCGCCCGGCGTAAGGGCTCCGCCGCCCCACTCGACCCGATCTTCGCCAGCGCCAGCGCCACTGCCTTGCGGACGCGCTCGTCCTCGTGCGCGAGCTGCTGCGCCAGGGCTGGGACCGCCTCCTCGAGGCCGAGCTCGCCCGCCAACTCCGCCACGTTGCGCACCACGAACCACTGGTGATGTCCCAGCATGTGCACGAGTTGGTCCGTGCCTTCCTTCATCCCAGTCAGTGCCATGAAAATGCCGCGGCGCTCTTCGATGGTCGGGGCCGCGACGAGCAGATCGAGCAGCACCTCGACGCCGTCCTCCCCTGCCCGGCGCAACACCAGCAGCGCATCGTCGCGGTCGGAAGGATGGTTGGCGACCTCGGCGATCGATTCGAGGAAGGCTTTGTTGTACATCCGCTTCAGGGCGATCGAATACTGACGGCGCCGGCTGGCATCGGTCACCTGTTGCTCGGCCCGAACGATTCCCGCCACAATCGCGAGCGCTTGCGAGACGCGGTTGGTCTTCATCGCGGTCTCGAGCTGGCGGCCAAGGATGGCGAGCACGTCGCCGACATGCGGCCCGTCCGGCCGGTCCCCCAGCTGCGCGATCAACGCCGCGGGGGTTTGCGTCGCCGCGGCCGCCGGTGAGAACGCGGCATGCGCCGCGTTGGCCTCGCGAACGATGTCCGGGACATCCTCCGCTTCCCCGGTCACGGGTGTCTTAGGCGCGGTGCCGCGGGGCGGGGCGGGCGGGGCGACAGGCGCCCGGGGTCGCGCACCCTGCAGGGTCAGAAGCGTGTCGGCCCGGACCGGCGCTACCGGGATGGCGGGTGGTTCCGCTTCCAGAACAGGTGTGTGCATAGTGACGGCGATCCGCTTCGCGCCATTGGCCTTGAGCCTCGACGCGATATCCTCATCGCCGGGCTGTTCCGCGAGCGCACGCAGCAGCTCGAACACCTCGGCGACGGGCGAATCGGCTGGGATGGTGATCTCCTTCACCGAATGGAATTCGAGCCGCTGGGCAAGCGTGTTGCCATCCAGCGTCGTCCCGTTCACCATGAGGCGGCCATCCTGCACCCCCAGCGTCACGCCCTGGAGCTTGAGAAGCCCGGCCAGCATGCGGAACTGCGCCTTCTGTACCTCTTTCGCTCCGGGATCGCGAAACAGGTCCAGGGTGCGCGCGAACAGCGCAGCGAAGTCCTGCGGGCTGGCCATGGGGAGGCTCAATTTATAGAGTACGGCCTATGACCGCACTGTTATTTGTCACATGACTGCAAGCTCAGTACCGGAGGCCGCCAAGGTCGTCCGTGCGCTCCGCGCGGCCCACCTGCACGACGAAGGCCGTCAGGCAATGCTCCAAATGGCCTGCGACCGGATTCGCTCCTGGGGACCGCCGTACACCTCTGTGTACGCCTACATGCTCCACGGAAATGAACTCCAGCTCGAAGCGTACGCAGGACGTGAGACTGAACACACGCGAATTCCCGTCGGCACGGGAGTGTGCGGGACGGCGGTGGCGGAGAAGCGCGACCAGAACGTCGCGGACGTCAGCGCGCTCGGGAATTACCTCGCCTGTAATGTGTTTACGAAATCGGAGCTGGTGGTGCTGATCCGGCGCGGCGACCATATCCTGGGCCAGCTCGACATCGATTCCGATGTGCCGAACGGGTTTGGTGAGCGCGAGCATGCCGATGTGAAGGAAGTCGCCGACGCGCTGGCTGTGCTGTTGTAGTGCGGCTGTTCACGCGGCAGGTCGGGAACGGCCCTCTGGTTGTGGTGCTGCATGGCGGGCCAGGGGCGAGTCACGACTATCTCCTTCCGCAGTACGATCTCCTCGCCACGCGGGGAGGCCGCTCTCTCCTTTATTACGACCAGCGCGGCGGCGGCCAGTCCCCCGTGCCGCGCGACACCCCGCTTGGCTGGCGTGAGCACGTCGCCGACCTTGAGGCGCTGCGCGGGGAGCATGACCTGGAGCAGCTCACGCTGTGCGGATACTCCTGGGGTGGGTTGTTGGCGGTGCTCTACTTCCTCGAGCATCCTGAACGCGTCGCGCGCCTGGCGTTGGTCTCCCCCGCCGGGGTCACGGCCGAGTACCGGCGCCAGTTCGAAGACGAGTTCGCCCGCCGCATGCAGGCGCCGGAAATCCAGCGGGAGCGGGATGCGCTGCGCGCGAGTGGCGTTCGCGACCCAAGAAGAGCCTTCGAGCTGTCGGTCGCCGGCTACTTCCGCGATTTCCACGACGCCAGAAACCTCACCGCATTTCGGGTGACCGCTCGCACGCAGCAAGCCGTCTGGGAGAGCCTCGGCGATTACGACCTGCGTCCCGAGCTCCGAGATCTCCGATCCCCCGTCCCCCGTCCCCCGTCCCTAGTCGTTCACGGCACCTTCGATCCCCTTCCCATCGCCGGATCGCGTGAGCTTGCTGCTTTGCTTTCGGCCAAATTCGTGGAGCTCCCGGTGGGCCATTGCCCGCATGTGGAGGCCACCGAGGAGTTCGTACGGACGCTGGACGGCTTTCTCCCTTCGATCTAGCCTTCGGCGCGATTGCGCCGGCGCGGTTTCCCGCGATCACCGAGGCGCTCCAGCACGAAGGTGCAACGGCGACCGACCGAGATCGCTTTGTACTGCTCGAGCCGGTCGGCCGGCTGTTACGCGAGATCGTTCCCGAGGACGCAGAGGGGGGGGCCGACTCGCTCGATGCGCATGTGCTGCTCCTGCATCACGCGTATCTGTTTTGGGCTGCCGGGCGGCGCGTCTACGAGATCAGCGACGCAGTACTGCGTCGCGCGATCGCCGCAACGCAGATCACGACCGCGCCGCCCGCTGCGGCCCAGTATCTCCAGCTCCCGGAGCTGCGCGTGTGGGGATCACCCAACGGCGCAGACCCGCCCGAGCCGCTCGACGGTGTGTTCGTCCACCGGACCGAAGCAGCACTGAGCATCGCCGTCCTCGCGATCTTCGGCATGCGTCCGGACCGGCCGGGCTTCAGTGCCGTGGGGCTGGAGGGGCGAGCCGATCCCGACCATCCGTCGGCGGGTGAGATCGAAATTGCGGCAACCCGCGAGGATGGCGGCCCGCCATTCGGTCCGAAGCTGGCAGGTGGAACGGCGGCGGGACTGTACTCCGTCGCCAATGCCGGCGAGCTGCTCCTGCTCACCGGCCGGCTGCTGGCGCTGCTCGGAGAAGCGGAGGAAACGTGATACGGGAATCGGGACACGTGTGCGTTTCCCGTTTCTCGTTTCCCGTATTACGATTCGGCAACATGCCCAAGCAGCGCACCGTAACAAAGCACGCCGTGCAACGCAAAGCGCGGGCGCGAAAAATCATCGCGCGGCTGAAGCGGGAATACCCGGACGCAACCTGCGCGCTGCACCATTCCAGCGCGCTGGAGCTCGCCGTCGCCACAATCCTCTCGGCGCAGTGCACCGACACCCGCGTCAACATGGTCACGCCGCATCTGTTCGCGAAGTACCGTACCGCCGCGGATTACGCCGCCGCGGATCCGCGGGTGCTGGAGAAGGAGATTCAGTCGACAGGCTTCTTTCGCAACAAGACGAAATCGATCATCGGCATGGCGCAGGCGCTCGTCGAACGCCACGGCGGCGAAGTGCCGCAGACGATGGAAGAGCTGACCGCACTCCCCGGCATCGGACGTAAGACCGCCAACGTCATCCTCGGCACCTGGTTCAAGAAGAACGAAGGCGTCGTCGTGGACACCCACGTGCACCGTCTCACGCGTCTCCTGGGACTGACGCGCCAGGACGACCCGGTGAAGATCGAGCAGGAGCTGATGGAGATCGTGCCGCGGGAGGACTGGACCTGGTTTTCACACACGCTGATTCAGCACGGGAGGCAAGTCTGCATCGCGCGGCGACCGCGGTGTGCCGACTGCGTGCTGAATCGGCTCTGCCCGAGCTCCCTCGTGTGAAAGGTCCGCCCCCCCTCGCTCCTGTCGACCGCGCGTCGCTGGTCGCAACACGACGCGACATTCACCAGCATCCTGAGCTGGGGTTCGAGGAGACGCGCACCGCCGCGCTCGTCGCGGAGCGATTACGGAAGCTCGATTATCACGTCACCCCGGGTGTCGGGAAGACCGGCGTCGTGGGACTCAAGAAGAACGACGGCCGCTGCGTGCTGCTGCGAGCCGACATGGACGCCTTGCCGGTCGAGGAGGCGAATGCCGTTCCGTATCGTTCCAAGGCACCGGGGAAGATGCACGCGTGCGGGCATGACGGGCACGTCGCGATCGGCCTCGAGGTCGCCCGCCGCCTCGCGCCGCTCGAGCTCGGCGGCAGCGTCAAATTCGCGTTCCAGCCTGCCGAAGAAGCGTCGAATGGTGCGCAGGCGATGATCGGCGACGGTGTACTCGAAGCGCCTCGGGTCAACGCCGCGTTTGGCATTCACCTCTGGAACGACCTTCCGGTCGGCACCGTGGGCGTCATGGCGGGACCGGTGATGGCGTCGGTGGATCAGTTCGAGATCGCGATCCTGGGCCGCGGCGGCCACGCCGCGGCGCCGCATCAGACGATCGATCCCGTATTGGTGGCGGCGCACGTCATTACCGCGCTCCAAAGCCTGGTGTCGCGGCGGCGTGATCCGCTGTCCGAAGCGGTCGTCTCCGTGACGGAGGTGCACGCGGGCCGGGCGTTCAACGTCATCCCCGATCGCGCTGACCTGCGCGGGACGGTGCGCACATTTGGCGGACACTTCTTCGAGGATGCGCCGCGGCTGGTTGAGGACACGGCGCAGGGCGTCGCGTCTGCGTTCGGGGCGCATGTCAACGTGAACTACCGCCGCCTGAGCGCCCCGCTCATCAATAATGAAGAGCTCAGCAGGCTGATGCGCGACGTCGCCGCCGATCTGATCGGCGCCGACAATGTGCGGCAGGGTGTCCGCACGATGGGCGGCGAGGACATGGCGTTCTTCTTGGAGAAGGTTCCCGGCTGCTTCGCGTTCGTGGGCTCCGCGCCTCGGACCGGGGGCCGCGCCTCTCCGCATCACAGCCCGACGTTTGACATCGACGAGGAGTCGTTGGTGATCGCGGCGGAGCTGTTGACGCAAACCGCGATTCGTTACCTGAGCTGATTCGTGTCGTCCAATCAGCTGTCTGGCGAATCCTCGCCCACCAGCCCGTCCACTGGTCGCCCTGGGGGGACGCGGCATTCGGGCGAGCGCGCGAGGAGCACAAGCCGATCCTGCTCGACATCGGCGCCGTGTGGTGTCACTGGTGCCATGTGATGGACGGGGAGTCGTACGAAGACCCCGGCGTCGCCGAGATCCTCAATCGTGATTTCGTCTGCATCAAGGTGGACCGGGATGAGCGCCCCGATGTGGATGCGCGCTACCAGCGCGCCGTCCAGGCGCTCAGCGGCCAGGGTGGCTGGCCGCTCACCGCGTTCCTGACACCTGACGGCGAGGTCTTCTTCGGCGGCACGTACTTCCCGCCGGACAACAACGCCTACGGCCGCCCCGGCTTTCGGCGCGTGCTGATGGAGATCGCGCGGGCGTTCCGGGAAGAGCGCGAGCGCGTGACGACCAACGCGCGCGCGATCCGCGAGCACGTCGTCCAGACGCTGGACGAAGCGAAGGCCGGCGACGTGAGCGCGGACCTGGTCACCGGCGCGGCGGATCAAATGGCCCGCTTGTTCGATGTGCGCTACGGCGGTTTTGGCTCGGCGCCCAAATTCCCCCATCCCGCCGCGCTCGAGTTCCTGCTCGCGCGCTGGCACGACGGAAAAGGCGGACTCGCTTGGCAGCGCGAGATCGTCGAGAAGACGCTCACCAGTATGGCGCGCGGCGGCGTTCGCGATCATGTGGGCGGCGGGTTCCATCGCTACTCGGTGGATGAACGCTGGATCGTACCGCACTTCGAGAAGATGTCGTACGACAACTCCGAGTTGCTGCGCGCGTATCTCTCGGCCTATCAGGCGTTCGGGACCCCGCTGTTCCGGGAAGTCGCGACCGGCATCGTGAACTGGGTGCTGGAGGTGATGGCGGACAAAGAACGGGGCGCGTTCGCGACGTCACAGGATGCGGATCTGACTTTTGGAGACGACGGCGATTATTGGACGTGGACGGCGGACGAGGCCAAAGGCGTGCTCACGGCGCGAGAATTCGCGGTCGCGGCGCGCGTCTTCGATATCGACGACGTGGGCGAGATGCACCACAATCCCAAAAAGAACGTGCTGTGGTGGAAGGCGGACCCCGCCGGAGACGATGAGTGGCCCGTGCTTCGTGACGCGATCAAGAAGCTCAAAGTGGCGCGGGACCGCCGGCAGGCTCCGTTCGTGGACCGCACAGCCTACGTCAACTGGAACGCCATGATGGCCGGCGCATTTCTGCAAGCTGGTGCCGTGCTGGACCGGCCCGAGTGCAATCAGCTGGCGCTGAGGATGCTCGAGCGGATCTGGAAAGAGGCGTGGGATGCGGGAGCCGGGATGTCCCATGTCCTCGGACGCCCGGAACCTCGTGGCATGCTCGACGACAATGTGCAGTCCGCCGCGGCCTTCCTCGATGCGTACGAAGCGACCGGCGAGGCGGCCTGGCTCGATCGCGTTACCGCAGTGATGACCTACTGCCGCAAGGCGCACGCGGCTGACACGGCGGGGGCCGGCTATTTCGACATCGCGGCGACCAATGGGACGGCGTATCTCGCCACACGCGCCAGGCCGGTTCAGGACGCGCCGACGCCCTCGCCCAATGGCGTTGCGGGACTCGTGCTGGCGCGGCTCGCGGCGCTCACGGATCAACCCGACTGGCGGGCCCAGCGGGACACGCAC
>QHTY01000078.1:11694-12763 GCA_003220985.1 Gemmatimonadota bacterium | reverse complement strand
GAGCTCTCGCTCTACGGGGCGACGCTGTTACGCGCGATCGACTGGGCGGTGCATCCGGTGACGCGGATCGAAGTGGCCGGCCCGCGGGGGGACGGCCCGGCCTGCGCCATGCATCTCCTCGCGCTCCAGACCTATCGGCCCCGCAAGGTCGTCGTGCGTAAGCTCGCCGAGCGTCCTGCCGCAACTGTCTGCGTGGGCACCAGCTGTTCCTTGCCTGTCTCGACTCCGGAGCAGCTAGCGACATTGCTGGAGGCGTGAGCACATTCCTAGAACCTCAACGCGGGGCATTGATGCCGAACAAGAAGGCCGTCATCGAAACCACAAAGGGCACAATCGAGCTCGAGCTGTTCGCGGACGAAGTGCCCAACACCGTCGCGAATTTCGAGAAGCTCGCCAATGCGCAGTTCTACGATGGCACGAAGTTCCATAGGGTAATCCCGAACTTCATGGTCCAGGGAGGCGATCCCTATTCCAAAACCGGCAAGGGACCGGTGGGCACCGGGGGCCCGGGATACACGATCAAGTGTGAGACGCAAAAAAACACGCACAAGCATGTCGCGGGAACATTGTCGATGGCGCACGCCGGTAAGGACACCGGCGGCAGCCAATTCTTCATCTGTCACTCGCCCCAGCGACATCTCGACGGAGTGCACACCGTGTTTGGGCAGGTCACCAAGGGGATGGACGTGGTCAACGCCATCAAGGGAAACGACGAGGTCACTTCGATTCGCGTCTCGTAATCGGAGGTTGTGTGGTTGCTCTGCTTCTGGCAATGACGATGGTCGTGCAGGACTCGGGCGCGTTCGTGGTGCGGCTCGGCAGCGACACGGTAGCCCTCGAGCAATACACGCGCACGGCGACACAGCTGCGCGGCGATTACGTGGTGCGTACGCCCCGGAGCATGCATCGCATCTATACCGCCGACCTAAATCCCGACGGCACGATTCGCCGGTGGGAGCTGGTCACCCACAACATCGGTGGCGGGCCAGGGCCCATGGAGACGAAGTCCTGGGTCCAGTTCTCCGGCGACACGGCAGTAATGGTGGCTCCGCAAGGTGACAGCACGGTG
>QHTY01000078.1:3146-11649 GCA_003220985.1 Gemmatimonadota bacterium | reverse complement strand
TGATGGAGTACATGGGCCGCTGGGCTCGCGCCACCGGGAAGGATAGCGTCCGATTCACCGCGCTGGCCTCGGCCAATCAGACCAGCGGTGGCTACATCCGCAAGCGCGGCGGCGACACGCTGGTGTTCATGCTCGATGAGGGTCAGCTCGCGGGTGTCGGGCCGTTCACGTACCGGCTCGATCGGCAGGGTCACCTTACATGGCTCACGGGAAAGGGCAGCACTTTGCAGGTGGAAGTCCGGCGCGTCGCGTCCGTGCCGATGGCGCAGGCCACGCAGTCCTTTGCAAAGCGCCCGCTCGGCCCGTTGTCGCCGCGGGATACCGCTCGCGCCACGATCGGCGGGGCGGAGGTTTGGATCGACTACAGTCGCCCCTCGCGTCGCGGCCGCGATATCTTTGGCGCGCTCGAACCGTGGAACAAGGTGTGGCGCACGGGCGCGAATGCGGCCACGCAGCTCAATACCACGGCTGATCTCGTCGTCGGCGGTGCGACGGTACCGGCGGGCAAGTACACACTCTGGACCTTGCCCTCACCCAGCGGCTGGAAGCTGATCATTAACAAGGAGACGGGTCAGTGGGGCACGGAGTACCACGAAGAGCGGGACCTCGTGCGGGTGGACGCCAAGGTCGAGACGCTCGCGTCGCCGATCGAGCAATTCACGATTGCATTTGACTCTGGATTGCTGACGTTTGCCTGGGACAAGACACGCTACTCGGTGGTCGTGGCGAAGAAGTAATGCATCTCGATTTCGCGGTCGTCGCCGACTACGCGCTGGTCGACCAGTCGGGCAAGATGTCGGTGCTCGGCATTTTTCAGCACATCTGGGTGCCGCAGTTCCCGGCGATGCACCCCCGGTTGCATCTGGTGTTGCGCCTGAAAGGCAGGCGGACCGAGATCGGCGAGCATCGGGTGCAGATCAAGCTGCTGGATGAAGAAGACGCGGAGATGCTGGGTGGCTCGGGGACCGTGAACTTCGCCGAGCCGCCCGCCGGCGTGACGGAAATCGAGGCGGCCGCGGTGCTCGTGTTCGACGTGCCATTCCCGCACGCAGGCCAGTATCGCTTCGAGATCACCGTCGACGGCGAGCGCAAGGCCAATGTCCCGATCACGGTTTCCCAAATGCCGACCGCCCCGGTACAGCCTCCGCCCTCGACGCCTCAGGCTCCCAGTTCCTAGCTCCCAACTCCTGCCGTTAGGCGCCTACGTGCGGCTGCCGATGCTGCTCCTCGCCGCGGTGCTGGCGCTGGCATTCAACCTCGGCGGCTATCCGCTCTTCGATCCCGACGAGGGGCGTAATGCCGAAGTCGCGCGGGAGATGGCGGCGACGAACGACTACGTACTGCCGCATCTCGATGGCCTGCCATACCTGGACAAGCCGATCGTCTACTTCGCCGCGGCCGCGGCGACTATGGAGGTCCTGGGCCCGACCGAGACGGCCGCCCGGCTGCCGGCGTATCTCTTTACGCTCGCGACCCTCGTCATCGTCTGGTGGTTCGGCGCGCGGCGCTGGGGTCGAGACGCCGGATGGCTCGCCGCGTTGGCGCTCGCGACGATGCCACTGGTGCTCGCGTACGCGCGCACGACAATCATGGACAGCGCGCTCGCGTTCTGCACGACGCTCGCGATTCTCGCGTTCTCGGACGAGCGGCCGGTTCTCGCTTGGGCCGCGATGGGGTTGGGATCGATCACCAAGGGACCAGTCGCGATCCTGGTACCGCTCATCACGCTGATCCCGTATTCGCTGATAACGGGCCGATCCGTGCGGCGGCTGTTCCCGCTCGCCGGGCTGGCCGTGTTCGCAATCGTGGCGCTGCCCTGGTTTCTCGCCGTCTCGAACCGCATTCCCGAGTTCCCGCACTACGTCTTCGTGCGCGAGACATTCGAGCGGGTGACCACGAGGAGCTTTCATCGCACGGCACCGTTCTGGTACTATCTGCCGATCGTCCCGGTCGCCACGTTTCCCTGGGTCGTGCCCGCGCTCGGAGGCGCGCGGAACTGGCGGTGGGTCTGGCTCGCCAGGCATGTCAATCCGCAGGCGCGCGATTCGATGTTGCTGGCATGCTGGATTCTAGGTCCGCTCGTGTTCTTCACGCTGAACCAGTCGAAACTGCCGCAGTACGTGCTGCCGCTCATGCCGGCATTCGCCCTCGGCGCCGCGCGCGTGCTTACACGCGAGGCGAGTGAATTGGGTGGTGGTGTGGGCGTCGCGCGACGGCCGTACGTGGGGATCGCGACGGTGTTGGGCCTCGCGCTCGCGTCACTCACACTCTGGCTCCCCGCGCCGATCAGTCTGACGCCAGCTGAGCGCGCGGCGATCCCGCCCACGGCCCTCGCACTGGGACTCGCGCTGCTCGCTTCGGCGGCGCTGGTCTGGTATGCGGGACGAGCCGCGCACCCGCGTCCGGCGCTGGCGGTGATGGGCTACGCCTTGATCGTGATCGCCACTTCCATCTTCTCCGGCCGGTTGCTCGCCGCCGTTGGCGAAGATCGTTCCGCGGCGGCGCTCGCGCGCGTTATCCAGAATGTGCGGCCGCGGGTGGAGGGGGTGGAGGCCGTGGAGATTGTCGGAGTCGGGGCGTTCCCACCTTCCCTGTCCTTCTATCTTCGGCGGACCATTCCGATTGCGACGGCGACGGGCCGAGAGCTGACGAGTACCTTCATCGCCGATAATCAGGAACGTTTCCGGACGGACTCGACGTCGCCGCTCAAGCCGGCGGACTATTGGAACGATCGGATCGCGCGTTGCCCGGTCCCGACGGTATTCGTTGCGCGCGCCGGGGACGCCCGAATACGCGCGGAGTTGGACCCGTTGCTTCCGCTGCTTGCCGTCGAAGGCCACTATGCGGCGTACGGACCATGTGCGGCATCTTCGGCGCGATAGCCCGCCACGACGCGCCGCTGCGTCATCCCGAAGCGATCCCCCGGATGGCGGCGGCGCTGCGCCATCGCGGTCCGGACGGCGAATGCATCGTCGGACACGAGCGCGCGCGAATGGGCGCGCGCCGGCTGGCGATCATGGATCTCACGACCGGCGATCAGCCCTTCCAGAGTCCGGACGGCACGATCTGGATGGTCTGCAATGGCGAGATCTACAACGCCCCCGCGTTGCGCCACGAAGCGGGCACATGGCGCTATCCATTCCGCTCGCTCGGTGACATCGAGACAATCGTTCCCTTCTATGAGCGTTTTGGGCCGGATGCGGTATCGCGACTCGAGGGAATGTTCGGACTGGCCATCTGGGATGATGCGCGCCGGCGCCTGGTGCTCGCGCGCGATCGGGCGGGAGAGAAGCCGCTGTTCTGGACCGACGTCGATGGCGAGCTACGCTTCGCCTCGGAAATCCAGGCGCTGCTCGAGTTCCCCGACCAGGCCCGCCGGCTCAACCGGAAGGCGCTGTCGCTCTACCACGCCCTGGGCTACGTCCCCGCGCCGCACACGATGTTCGACGGCATTCACAAACTGCCGCCGGCTTCCCTGCTGATTGCGGCCGGCGACCGCATCGAGATCCGCAGCTATTGGAGCGCGGCGGAGGCGGCCAGCCGGCCGGCGACGTTGTCGTCCGGCCACACCGCCGAGCTGCGCGAGACGCTGCTGCGGGCCGTGGAGCGCGAGCTGATGTCGGATGTCCCCCTGGGCGTGTTCACGAGCGGTGGCCTCGACTCGTCGCTGCTCGTGGCCGCGGCCGCGCGCGCGATCCCCGGCGGAGGCGAGCGGATCCACACCTACGCCATCCGCTTCACCGAGCCCGGTTACGATGAAAGCGCGTACGCCGAGGCCGTCACACACCAGATCGCCAGTGTCCATCACGTCGTGACCGCGGACGACGAGTCGCTGGGCCGCGCACTGGAGGTGGTATCGCGCTCGCTCGCGGAGCCGCTGGGCGACCCCGCCGTGCTCCCGACGTGGCTGCTGGCGGAAGCGGCGCGGGAGCGCGTCAAGGTGATTCTCTCCGGCGAGGGCGCCGATGAGCTGTTCGGCGGCTACCCCACCTATCTTGGTCACAAATTCGCGGCGCGTTGGCTCCGCCTGCCCCGACCGCTGCGCGGCGGCGCGCGCTGGATCATGGACCGGTGGCCGTCATCGACCGGCAAGATGACGGTCGAGTACATGCTCAAGCAGTTCCTGGCGGCGACGGAGCTGCCGTGGCTCGAGCGGCATCTCACCTGGCTGGGGGCGATGAAGATCGACGACGGCGTCATCAGAGAGCTGGCCGCCAAACTCGATCACTTTCCCCATGACGACCCATTGAATCGCGTCATGTGGTTCGATTTTCTGACCTATCTGCCCGATGATCTGCTTGTCAAGGTCGATCGCGCCACGATGCTCGCGTCCGTCGAAGCGCGCGCGCCGTATCTGGATCGCGAAGTGATGGAGCTGGTGCTGCCGGGACCGGCGCGTTCCAAGGTGCGGGGCCTCAGCACCAAAGCGATATTAAAGGAAGCAGCGCGCGGACTCGTCCCCAGGGAAGTCATCAACCGCCGCAAGCGTGGCCTGTCGGTGCCCGTGGCTCGCTGGCTCAACACCAGCCTCGCGCCCCTGGCCGACCGGTTGCTCGATACGCCACTCCTCGCCGAGCACCGGACGGGCCGCCGCAATCATGCGCGGCGCTTGTGGCCGCAACTGATGCTCGCGCTCTGGAGCGAGCGGTGGGGAGTCGACCTGTCATGAATCGTGACGAAGCCCTGGCCCTGATGCAGGAGCACACGCAATCGCCTTCGCTGCGCCAGCACATGCTGGCGGTCGAGGCCGCGATGCGCGCCTACGCCGCCAAGTTCGGCGAAGACCCCGAGCCGTGGGGCCTCGTGGGCCTGCTGCACGACTTTGATTACGAAAAACTCCCCAACGCCGAGCACTCGCCCACGGAAGGGCATCCCGCCTGGGGCGTGAACCTCCTGCGCTCCAAAGGGGTTGCCGAGCCCCTGCTGCGCGCCGTCTTGGGGCATGCGACCTATTCGGGCGTCCCGCGTGATTCGCAGATGGCCAAGACCCTCTTTGCCGTCGACGAGCTGTGCGGTTTTCTCGTCGCGTGCGCGCTGGTCCGCCCGTCCAAGAGCTTCCAGGACCTCGAGGTCGCGTCGGTGAAGAAAAAGCTCAAGGACAAGGCGTTCGCGCGCGGCGTGAACCGCGACGAGGTACGGCAGGGCGCCGAGGAGCTCGGCGTGCCGCTCGACGACCACATCGCGTTCTGCATTCAGGCCCTGCGGCCCGTGGAACCGTCGTTGGGCCTCGGCGGGTGAATCCGTTTTCGCGGGCGCTCGATCGCGCGACCGGCGCGCGGCCGATCCCGGGCAACCTCGTGCGGCACATGGCGATCAGCAGCGACGCGCTCGACGCCATGCTCGAGATGATCGCGAGCGCCCAGCGCACCGTGCATTTCGAGAATTACATCATCCACGACGACGACACGGGCCGCCGCTTCGCTGCCGCTTGGGCGCTGCGCGCGCGCGCGGGTGTGCGCGTGCGCGTGCTGTACGATGCGTTCGGGTGGGGAGCTGCGCACCAACGGCGTGGATGTCCGTCCCTTCCGGCCGATCTGGACCAGCCGTCCGACCGAAGCGTTCTCCCGCGATCACCGCAAGCTCCTCGTCGTCGACGGCGAGCAGGCAATGGCGGGCGGTCTGTGCATCGGCAACGAGTGGGCGGGCGATCCGGCGGACGGGAGACCCAGCTGGCGCGATACGATGGTCAAGGTGTGCGGCCCCGCGGTCGCGGCACTCGACGCGGGGTTCAGCCGCATGTGGGCGCGCGCCGGGCGTCCCCTGCCCGAGAACGAAACGACTCCGGCGCCGGAAGAATGCGGGCCGACGGCGGTGCGCGTCGTGGAGGGATTTCCGGGACAATCGCGCATCTATCGCGCGGTCCAGCTCCTCGCCGCGGCGGTGACGGAGCGGCTCTGGATCACGGACGCGTACATGGTCGCGCCACCGCCGCTCTATGCCGCATTCGTCGACGCGGCGCGCAGCGGCGTGGATGTACGGCTCATGCTACCCGGGACGTCCGACCTTCCCGTCGTCCGCAGTTTCACGCGGGCGGGATATCGCGAGCTGCTCCACGCCGGCGCACGCATCTTCGAGTATCGCGGCCCGATGCTGCACGCGAAGACGTTCGTGGGCGACCACGAGTGGGCGCGGGTGGGCTCGAGCAACCTCAACGTCTCCAGCCTGTTCGGCAATTACGAGCTCGACCTCGTCGCCGAGCATGACGTCTTGACGGCAACTCTCGCCACGCAATTTCTGCACGACATGGCGCAGAGTCGCGAGATCGTGTTGATGGCGCGGCGCCGGCTGCCGCTCCCGCCCCGACTGGTTGATACCGTCGCCGTGCCCCAACCCGCCCAGGCGGGGGTGCCCTCGGAACCGCCACGTCACCCCCGTTTGCCCCGGCCCACCCCCGTTCCAAGACACAAGCGATCCCTGCGCGAGCGCCGGGCTGTGGTCGTTGTCGCGCTCATGAGGGTCGCCGGGGGTGCGCGACGCATGCTCGCGGGCATCGCGGCGGCGTTTTTCCTCGTCGCCGGCGTCATGCTCATCCTGTTCCCCGTCGTCGCCAGCACCGCCCTGGCGGTGGGTGCGCTGGCCTCATCTCTCTGGCTCGCCGGCGTCGCCGTCGCCCGGCGGCGCCGCCGGCGTGAGAGCGATGTCCGCTGAGGCGCCGGAGCCCCCCGTTCAACCTCCTGCCAGCCCTGCGCGTATGGGCAGTGAAGACGACGCGGCGCTGGTCGCCAGGACGGTCGCAGGCGACAGCGCCGCGTTTGGGGTTCTCGTCGACCGCTATGCCGGACAGGCGCGGCGCGTCGCCCGGGCGGTGTTAGGCGATCCCGACGATGCGGATGATGCGGCGCAGGACGGGTTTCTCTCCGCCCTGGTGAAGCTCGGGCAGTACGATGCCCGCCGGCCATTTGGGCCCTGGTTGATGCGGATCGTCGCGAACGCCGCCACCGATCGACGCCGGCGGCGCAACGTCCGGCGATCCGAACCGCTCGATCCGTCGCTGGTCGGCGGTGGTCCACGACCCGATGCGGTCGCGGTCCAGAGCGAGCTGGGCGAGCGGTTGCGCTCTGCCCTCCAGGAGCTGCCGGAGCGGCGCCGCACCGCGGTGGTCTTGTTCGATGTCGAGGGTTATTCCCATGCTGAGATCGCCCGGATCCTCGGAATCCCCGAAGGGACGGTGCGATCGGAAGTGTTTCACGGGCGGCGCCGTCTGCGCACGCTGCTGGCGGACTGGAAGGAGCAGGTACGATGAAAGACATGTCGTCGGATTTCCGAGATCCCGAGCTCGCAGCCGCATTGCGGAGCGCGCTGGAACCGAGGGGTGATCACGCGGCGTTCGTCGCCCGGGTCATGGCGCAGTACGACCATGCGCTCGATCGCGGGACGGTCCCGACGCTGGATGTGCTGGCGTCGTGGTTCCGGCCCGGTATCGCCGCCGCGGCCGCCGCGCTCATCGCCGGTTTCCTCTTGGGCCGCGCGATCCTGACGCCGGCGCCGGCCTCGTTCGATACCGCGCTCGCGCCGATGGAAGGACAAGGTCTTGCGGCGCTCGTTACGGCACCCGATCCGCCCGATGCCAGTGTCGTGTTTGCGTCACTGGTCGAGCAACGTTAGACAGAGGAAAACGCAATCATGCTGAATAGATCGAAACTCGCCGCCGTGGGCCTACTGGCCGCCGTGTTCGTGGCGGGTGGACTTGCCGGCTGGGGTGGTCGCGAGGCCGCGGAGAGCGACGACCGTGGCCCGCGGCGCAGGGGCCCCGATGCCCTCGTCAGCTATCTGAGCCGGGAGCTGGATCTGAGCTCCGCGCAGCGGGACTCCGTCCGCGCGATCATCGCACGGCATAGTCCCGAGACCGATTCGCTGTGGGCCAGGGTCCGGCCGCGGTTCGATTCCATCAAAGCGCGCATGCGTACGGAAATCGATGCCCAGCTCACGCCCAAGCAGCGGGCACGTCACCAGCAACTGATCGAGCAGGCTGAGCATCACCGTAAGGAGCGGGAAGACTCCACCAAAGGGAAAGCTGTTGGAGGGGGGGGCCACTAATGCGGCGTGACTTGGTGGTGGGGACTCTGCTTGGCACGCTGCTCGCCGCGCCCGCCGCGGCGCAGCAAATCGCCGAGGTCACGCTCCAGGAGGCCGTGCAGCGCGCATTGCAGGTGCAGCCGGCGATGGTGCAGGCGCGCGGCGACCAGAGCAACGCCAGTGCGTCGATGCGAGCGAGCATTGGCTCGTACCTGCCGACGATATCAACGAATGGTTCGTCGCAGCGCAACGGTGGAACCCGCTTCAACTCGACCACCGGTCAGATCGTCACGGCGCCGGCGAGCACGTCGTTCAACGGCGGCCTATCGGCGAATCTCGAGCTGTTCGATGGTTTCCGGCGACTCGCGGATGTCCGCTCCTCGCACGCGGCGCAAAACGCGGCCGCAGCCGGCGTCAGCAATCAGCTGTTCCAGGTCACGCTGCAAACCAAGCAGGCATTCTACAACGCCCTGGCGACGAGCGATCT